>JBDRKY010000096.1:0-13634 GCA_043813525.1 Candidatus Woesearchaeota archaeon | reverse complement strand
ATGGAAAAATAAAACAAAAAGTTATAATGTATATAGGAACTATTGAGAATATGCTAAAAAAGCTTAAGATTGCAAAAGATGTATTAAATAAAAAGAAAACTTAATGATATATAATTCTCATTAATTTATACGCAAAGCCGGGAAATGTATGTAATAAGTCTCCTTTTTATAATTATTCAGTGATCTTTTTAATCTATCTTGTCAATAATTCTTTAGGTACTCCAAGCGATTTCTCACTAAAAATAAACTCTTCGGTTTGGGCTATGCATGTTTTACAGCGTTCCATCATGATTTCATATTTGTCAACAATCTCACTATTCTTCACTTTTGGCCCATACCTGGCTTCTTCTCTCTCGTCAACAGCTGATTTCTTTTCTATTTCACTATGCACAGTAATTTTATCTATAAAGTTCACACCATTGCAGGTTTTCTTTAGCCTTCTTAATGTATTCTAAAGCCTGCTCATGATCTGGCTCAACCAACAGCAAACCTTTGTGCTTCCTGCCCTTCTCCTTATACTTCTTTGCACTGGCAAAACAATCTTTCACACCAGGTAATACATCCATTTTTATCTTCCACTTATTTTTTTAACAAATTTGATAAAATTTTCCTGTCCAAAAAGGACTATTCCTTTCTTAAGCGCTTCAATAAAAGCTTTATTTGGTTTCAAAAGTTCCTCTCTAAACTCTGATTGAGTAAAATTAATGGCATGAATGTGCTTCAATTGACTTTTTTGAATAATATCAAGAGATTTGTGAAGTTTTTTAAAATTCTTTTTATTTGGAATAATACCAATAACATCAATATCCTTGGCCTCTTTTGACGAATGCAGAATGCTTCCATAGAGGATGAAAAAACTTATTTGTGATTCAACCTCTTTGAAATTAAAGATCCATCGTTCATGACCTTTGGCTTCTTTGCTTAAGGCAAGATTAATGTATTTATCTAATAAATCATTTTTAAAATTAAGCTTCGGAACAACTAAGCTTGTTTCTTTGCCGGTCGGCTTCATAATAACATATTTTTCCTTTTCCAATCGCTTCAAAATTTTCCAAGTTCCGCTTCTGGTCATTCCCAGCTCTTTACCAATCGTAGTGACAGTGTGCACAGTAGAAAAATCCTTGAGCAACAGCAGTACTATTTTCATTTCTTTTTGGATTGTTTCCATTTTGGAACTAATTGTTTCCTTATCAGAAACAGTTATATATAAATCTTTCTAAAAATAATTAAAATTTGCCCAAATTTTAATTCTTTAAAGAATCAAGGGCGGGCGTTATTTAGTTTCTCTCTAATAGTTTTAATCTGTTCATCAATTAGATTTTCAATAACTTCTTCCATCTTCAGAACGAAACTTCTTGCTGTTTCTGAATCTTTCTTCAACTAAATCATCTTCAACAAAGAGAAAACTCATTAAATTGTAAAACCCCCATAGAGAATTAATAAATTGTTCTGGATTTTGAAGAATGACGTGGTTTTTAATGATTTCTATGATTAAAGGCTCTTTTTTTCTAAGTCCTAATTCAAAATTCTTTAATGTTGACTTTTTAACATTAATTGTTTTTCCGTAAGTCTTTCCTATTTTCTTAATATTTTGAATTCTTTGTTTTTTCCAACAGTTTTTGAAATAAGGATTTTATCTTTTTCTAATGCTTTCAGATGAGGCAAAAGAGTTACATGGCTTTTTTTAGTTAATTTAGCCATTTTATCACCTAAATTGATAAGACCACTACACCTTTATTACTACTGTGTCATCATTATGGTTTAGCACAAAAGCTTTTTATAAAGTAAAATATATAAACCTAACTAAATTCTTATAGATTATTCAGCCCTGTAGTGTAGTGGCCCATTAAAATCAAAGATTATCAATTTAAACTTTGATTTTAGGCTTATCATCATGGACTCTGGCATTTACTGGCATAATTAATGGTATTTATGCAGATTAACTTGGAGATATCCGTGGACCTCGGTTCGAAAGTGGCTCAAATTTGATTCAAGCGCTGTGCGCAATTCGGATCTGTCTCACTCGAAAGTCCGAGCAGGGCTATTTATCTTTTATGATATATCATATTTACAATAGAAACCTATTTATATCATCACTTATTTAATTTTGCTGTATGATTCAAGATAAAGATAAGCGTCTGACAAATCTGTTTTTGCCTGAAAAAAAAGGCAGTCAGCCGTTGAAGCGTTCTATGTCTGGTTATGAATTAGAGTCTTTTGTATTGAAAAATGACGGCAGGATTGATAGTTCTGATATTTTATTAGCAAAAGCAAAAGAAAACAATATGAAGAAGGTTGTTCCTGAAGTTGGAAAAGAGATGATTGAGATTCTCTGCATGCCTCATAAGAAACTAAGTTCAACAAGCTTGGACTTTGTTGAGAATCTTATCCAACTTTCAGAATTAGCAGAAAAAAATAATAGGATTTTGTATCCTTTTGGCACTTACCCAGGTGTTTTCAGCCCTGTTATCAGAAAAAAGTCACATTATCAGATGCAAAAAAGGATACATGGTCTGGATAGATTTAAGATTACAGGGAAATGCTGCGGTTATCATCAGCATTATGCTATGCCTAGAGGTGTTTTTGATCATAAAAAAAAGTTTTTGAAGTATAGTGCAAACTCTAAGATAAAACGTACATTTCTTGATAGTTTTAACATCTTGAATGCGCTTGATCCTGTTGTAACTTCCTTTTTGCAGTCATCACCTTTTGTTGATAACAAATATGTTGCTAAGGATTCAAGGGTTCTTTTGTTCAGAGGTGGCAGCAAATTAAATTTTGCGCAGGGATTGTTCTCAAAAAACCAGTTTTTCGGAGCTTTATCACCATATAAGCAGACTCTTAATGATCTGATATCAACACTGAACAGAAGATTCAGCAAATGGAAAAAGCTTGTTGCAGATCAAAAGCTTGATCCTGAAGAATATTGTAAAGAGAAAGATATGTTGAAATATGCGTGGAATCCTGTCAAAGTCAATCAAAAAGGCACATTGGAGCTCAGGAGTGGTGATGCTAATTATCTGACAAATATATTTGCTGTATCTACAATGATAACATTCACATTACGAAAAATACAGCAGGATTTCATGCTGGTCATACCTATGGATCTAGACCTTAAGGATTCATTTAAGATTGAGAATAATATGATCTTCATCCCGCCGCATTCTGTTGTCAGAAAACAGCTTCAGAAAGCATCAGCTTATGAGGGCCTGAAAAACAATGATGTGCATACTTATGCAAATGCATTCTTCAAATTTGTCAAGGAACATGTCTATAAGGAATATATGCACCTGTTAGAGCCTGTAAAAGAAATGCTGGATTCTAAAGAAACATTATCTGACCAGATGATAGATAAGGCAAAGAAAGATGGCTATAAAGATGAGATAACAGATGAATATGCAAAGGAATTTGCGTTATATTATGCAGAAAAATTCCCCAATGACCTGCAAAAAGCAAAAGAGATGCTGATGAAGATTAATGATTGAATATAATTCTTTCAATAAATTTATATATAAATATAAACCAAATATCTGATATGGCATATCTGCTGAAAAAGAGTGATTTCAATGACTTTGTAGAAATATTTCTGGCTTGTTATGATGTTATTGCACCTGTTAGAGATGATATAATTAGGTATAAGTTTCTAAAAAAAGAAGATGCCAGCAGAGTTTTGTTTAATCTTCCTGCTTATTCTGTAAAAGATTTTTTTATGCCAATAAAGGAGAAGCTTTTGGAATTCAATAAAGAGAAGATAAACGAAGTAAAGACAAAAACAAGAAAAACTGTTTTTTTGATGAACAGATGCGATGTTAATGCAGTTCATAGGAATGATCTTATCATGCTTTCTGATCCTATTGATCCTTATTATCAGGAAAAAAGAAAAGCTGCATATCTTATAGAGACGCCATGCATCCCTTCTGAAAAATGCATGTGTATTGATTTAGGGCTGATAGATTGTTTTGATATCAAGATGATTCCTGACAAAGATAATTTTATTTTAGATATCAGGACAGAGAAAGGCGAAGAATTGATTGAGAAAGTAAAGAAAAATAATATCCAGCTTAAAGAGACAGAACACAAAAGTTTTAGTCCAATCCCATATATACAAAAGCAGATAATGACAGATAACAAAGAAGTCTGGGAAAACTATGAAAAAAAATGCCTTAGTTGTTCAGCCTGCACAATAACCTGCCCAACATGTATGTGTTTCACAATTGATGGTCATCTTGAGTTAGATGTGACATCTGGATATAGATATAGAGAATGGGCATCTTGTCAGCTAAATAATTTCACAAAGGTTGCAGGCAACCATGTATTCAGAAGAGACAGAGGAAGCAGAGGAATGCAGCGTATCCATTGCAAATTTCAATATTTCAAAGAGAAGTTTGGTTATCTTAGATGTGTTGGTTGCGGCAGATGTATAAGCTCATGTCCGGTTAGAATAAATATTTTTGAGTATCATGGAAGATTAAAATAAAATGACAGACAACCCTTATTTGCCAAAAAAAGCAAAGATTATCAAGGTATTCAGAGAAACAGATGATACCTTGACATTTAGATTAGATACATCTATATTTAATAAATTCAATGGAACTAATAGAACTAATAGACCAGGGCAGTTTTTTAATATTGCTGTTCTTGGTATTGGTGAATGCCCTATATCTATTGCATCTTGTTCAGATAAGCATGTTGATTTATGCATAAGAAATGTTGGTAATGTGACTAATGCAATTCATCAGAAAAAAGCTGGTGATTATCTTTTGATAAGAGGGCCTTATGGCAATGGTTATCCAATGGAAGAGTTTTATGGGAAAGATATTGTTATGGTTGGCGGCGGCACTGGTGTTGCTCCTTTGATCAGTGCTGTTGAATACATTGAGAAGAACAGAACTAAATTTGGAAATGCAAAGCTATTTTTTGGTTTCAGGCATCATGATGCTGTTCTTTTTATGAGGAATTTCAAGAGATGGAATGATGTGTTTGATTTTGGCTTTACATTGGATTGCCCTAATATAAATAATAAATTAATTAAATCAATAAAACCAACAAACTGTAAGACAGGTGCTGTTACAACACTTTTAGATAAGGCATATTTAGACAAGGATTCAATCGCTATCATCTGCGGTCCGCCTGTCATGATCAGGTTTGTTGCTGAAACATTGCTGAAGAAAGGCATAGATGAAAAAAACATTTATATATCATATGAGAGATTGATGAGTTGTGGAATAGGTAAATGCGGACATTGCGAAGTTGGCGGTAAATACGTCTGCAAGCATGGTCCTGTTTTTAGGTATGATGAAGCAAAGGATATGAAGGATTAAAAAATATGAAATCAAACAAACATAAAAAGCTTAAAAAACAGAAAAAACTGACTATAGGCATATTCTCATTCACGAGCTGTGCAGGCTGCCAGTTTGAGATACTTGATTTAGAAGATGAACTTATTGATATATTTACAAAGACAGATATAACTCATTTTCCAATGGCAAAGGCAAAGAATGGTGAAGGTCCTTTTGATGTTGCTTTTGTTGAAGGTGCAATAACAACTCCTAAAGAAGCTAAAGAATTAAGAAGAGTTAGAAAAATAACTAAATATCTTGTTGCGTTAGGAACTTGTGCAAGCTATGGCGGAGTGCCTTCAATCAAGGATTTTTATACTGAAGAAGAGATAGAGATTCCAGTCTATAAGAGTACAAAAATAATCAGATCAATGAGAGCAGATGGGATTGCTAATCATGTCAAGGTTGATTATTTCATCCATGGATGCCCTCCAAATAAATATGAATTTTTGCATGTATTGAAAGAGCTGATGGTTGGTAAAAAACCAAAGCAGCCGGACTTTCCAGTCTGTAAGGAGTGCAGGGAGAATAAGAACACATGCCTGCTTCAATTGGGAAAGCCCTGTATGGGCCCGATAACAAATGGCGGCTGTGATTCTATATGTGTAAATAATGGTATTGAATGTAAAGGATGCAGAGGCCCATTGGATGATGCAAACATTGATCCTATTGTCAAGCTTTATGAGAAAGAAGGTTTTAGCCATGAAGATATAAAAAAGTTTTTTGTTAGTTATGCAGGAACTTCAAAATTGTTCACTAAAGTAGTTGGTAAGGCATGTCAAGTGAGAAAAAAGTAAAATAAGGCTCTAAATTATTTTTAAGATGAGGTAAAAAATGCCGCAAAAAGAATCATCAGCAAAAAAATCAAGAATAATCAAATTAGATCATATCACTAAGATAGAAGGTCATGCAAAGATTAATATCAAGATTGAGAAAAATCAGGTAAAAAAAGTAAAGCTTGATGTATATGAAAGTGCAAGGTTTTTTGAAAGTCTTGTCTTATGCAGGAAATATGATGAACTAAGTCCTTTAACTTCAAGGATTTGCGGCACTTGCAGTCCTTCTCATGCAATCACATCTCTTTTGGCGACAGAGAATGCGTTGAAAGTAAAAGTTTCAGAACAGACAGATGTTTTGAGGGATCTTCTGCTTTATGGAACAGCCATCCAAAATCATGTTATGCATCTTTATCTTCTTGCTTTGCCAGATTATTTTGGTTATGAAAGTGCGATTGCAATGGCTTCAAAACATAAAGATAAGGTATTGATGGGTTTGAACTTGAAAAAGATTGGCAATCAGTTAGTGACAGCTGTCGGTGGAAGGGAAGTACATCCAATCACTGCTGTTGTAGGTGGTTTTTCAAAGATTCCTGATAATAATAAATTAAAAGAACAGATTAATATATTCAAAAAAGCAAGAAAACATGCAGTTTCAACTGTAGAGCTTTTTATGAAGCTGAAATATCCTAAATTTTCAAGAGATACACAAGCTTTTGGGTTGGTCAATGATACACATTCTTTTTACAAAGGAAGGATTAATTGTATTGGGGGTATATGTTTTCCAGATTTAAATGGCAATTCAAATTATGATAACATATTTGCAGAGCATATTAAGAAAGGGTCAACAGCAAAGGTTGTGTTGTATAAAGGCAAGCCATTTTTCAACGGAGCGCTTGCAAGATTAAAAGTTAATTCTGATTCCTTGTCAAAAGGTTCAAAGAAATATATTGATAAGATAGATTTTATGAATCCATTCCATAATAATACTGCTCAAGCAATCGAGGTATTGCATAGTTTTGACAGGATTATAGAGATTTTGGAGAATATCAAACTGAAGCAAGAGGATGTTGTTGATTTTAAAGTTGGAGCTGGCAGTGGTAACAGTGGTATTAGAGGAGTTGCAGTAACAGAAGCACCACGTGGCTTAGTTTTGCATGATTATACTTTAGACAAAGATGGCTATTGTATAAAAGCAAACATAATAACCCCTACTGCCCAGAATCTAAAACAGATGGAAGATGATTTAAAGATAATGATTCCAACTTTATTAAACAAGCCAGAATCAGTATTAAAGAAGAATGTAGAGATGCTAATTAGGGCTTATGATCCATGTTTCAGCTGCAGTTCTCATTTTTTGGAATTAAATATTGAGAAAGATTGATTTTCAACCTTCTGACATCTATCTCATTAACTTTCTTACCATAAGGAATCCCTATAATCCTAACTTCATTTATCTTTCCGACTTCTTTCAGAAGTTTTAATACAGTTCCAAGATCAAAGTCATGCATTGTTGATATTTTTGTATTTTTTAATTCATTAATATCTTTTATTACTTTTATATCATCAATTCCTTTTACAACATCAATTATTATTATATTTTTATTTTCTGCATCTTTGCTGAGAAATATGTCTGGGTTAGTACATTTGATAAATTCAATGTTTTTATCTTTCATATCACTGTCTTTGTTCAATAAATCAGCTAATTCTAATGCTACAGCATCTTCTTTGATATCCTCATTTCCAAAGCAGTATATCTTTTTTATTGTTTTTTTATTCATTATATCAATACCATTATTATATCAACAAACAATCCAATTTGGGTCTAAGTTCGGGCTGTAGAGGATATTAATTTAAATCCCAAATCCCAAATCCCAAATCCCAAATTCCAAATCCCAAATCCCAAATCCCAAATCCCAAATCCCAAATCCCAAATCCCAAATCCCAAATCCCAAATCCCAAATCCCAAATCCCAAATCCCAAATCCCAAATCCCAAATCCCAAATCCCAAATTCCAAACTCCAAACTCCAAAAAGGAGCTACGCTCTATATTCTTTTTGTTTTTGGGATTTGTTTTGTTGGGATTTGTTTTGTTGGGATTTGTTTTGTTGGGATTTGTTTTGTTGGGATTTGGGATTTACCAAGCGAAGCTTGGTTTGGGATTTATAATATTAATATCTAAAAGCCCGAACCTAGACCCAGACTCAAACAATCGAAATCTATATATATAAATTGTGCTTATTTCTCAGGTATGAACAAAAAAGGCCTGATGTTTGTGTTTTTTACAGCTTTAGTCAGTGGTTTTTCTATCTTTCTGAATAAATTTGGGATTGAAGGCATTGATCCTTATGTTTTCACAGGTATGAAAAATATTGTAGTTGTCTTATTTCTTTTATCTATGATATTATTCATTGGTGAATTTAAAACCCTCCTAAGATTAACAAAAAAGCAATGGTTAAAGCTGACAGCAATAGGCTTGTTTGGCGGTTCTGTTCCATTCTTGCTGTTCTTCAAAGGCCTTTCAATGACCTCTGCAGTATCAGGAGCTTTTATCCATAAAACAATGTTTATATTTGTGGCTGTTGGTGCAATTATATTTTTGAGAGAAAAAGTAAATAAATATTTTGCAGTTGGCGCAGGATTATTGTTGGTAGGTAATGCTCTGCTTTTGAATATGTCATTATCACTTACATCTGTTACATCATCAATCCTAACTAAAGGAAATTTATTCATTTTGGCTGCAACTTTATTATGGGCTATTGAAAATTTAATATCAAAACATGCTTTGAAAGAACTTAGTTTTAGGATTGTGGCATTTGGAAGGATGGCAATCGGCTTTTTCTTCATACTTATATTTTTGGCATTCACTGGAAGATTAGAGACAGCTATATCATTTTCACTTCCACAATTTACATGGATATTGCTCACATCAGCATTCTTATTCATGTATGTGAGCAGTTGGTATTATGCTTTGCAGAGGTTAAATGCAAGTGTAGCAGCATCTATTCTTTTGTTAGGCAGTCCTATAACAACTGTGCTGAGCATAGTTTTTCTTGATGTTTCTGTCACACTTTCACAGGCGTTTGGTATGCTGTTGATAATACTTGGGATTGTGATGGCAGTAGGTATTGCTCAACTAAAAGATTTAGTTAGGTATATCTTGCCGAATACTGCTTCATCTTCATATAAATGATTTTTTTTCGTAATTACAATATACTAAGCAAATACCAAATATCAAAAAAATAAAAAATGGCAATAGAAACAGCAAAACAATATTTCTTTAGATACGCATGGCCATGCACAGAAGTTATTTTAGCAGACAAAAGAATAACTCAGCAAAGGTTTGATAATCTTAAATCTGCGATTGAAAATAACATTACACCAAGCAGAGAAATTCTTGAAGACACTTATAAAGTTGCTATTGATAATCTAAAAGAGTTAGCTGAAAGAATAAATGCAGAAAGAAATAAAGGGAATAATCATAATAGCAATATTAATGATAAAAATCAAAACAATCAAATAGATTATTGGGATGTTGAAGTAATTAAAGCATATTTTACAGAAAAAGTACACAATGAATTCATTGAGTCAGAAAAAGCATTTTTTAGTAAATTCCCACCATCAATTAAGGATTTATGCAGGATACATAAAGCTGTTATTGAAAAAATTGAAAATATCAATGGGAAAAGGATTGTATTTGTAAGATATAATGTTAAATCTAATGTTAAATCTAAAGAAAGGCGGTGTATCAATCTTTATAATTTAGAATTAAAGCAAGGAGATGAGGTTATTATTCATTATGCTTATGTAATTGAGAAAGCATAATCACTTAAATATTTATTATATGCTTGTGAATTCCACTCTTCAATAGACTGTAGAGCCATAAATGCTACGCATTTAAAGTCAGTGGTATTCAGATTGTATCAATAAATCGTTTTCTATTGCTTACTAACTTCTGCCCAAGTCTTTAAGCTGTCTATTGCTTCTTTTTCTGGCACTTTCTGCACAACAATATCTGCCTGCACAAATACATACTCACCAATTTTCAGATTAAATCCTGTATTCATCGCTTCTTTCTTTTCAACACCTAATTTTTTAGGATATTCTACAATAACCATATAATTTTTAATTTCAATTATTTTTCCGGGAATTGCAAGACACATTTTTTAAACCTCAATATTCTAATCTTCATAAATAATTTCAACTTCAACAATCTTGATGTCTCCACCTTCAACTATTTCTGGTATTCTTTCACATTTTGGGCAAACATAAATCAGATTATGATGTCCTCTTTCAAGAATCTTTGGTTCGCCAATATAACCGCATCCTTTTCTATTGCTATCTATATATTCATTTCCATATTCAGAATTATTATTATTATTATTATTATTATGTCCACATCCACATCTGACAATAGCTTTTTTCTTTTCTACAATAATATCAAACTTGACCATTCCTTTTAATGTTTGTTCTAATTCTTCAGCGCTTAGATGTGCTAAATCTCCCACTTCAAATTTAACAGACTTAATCTTATCATAATTATAAGAGCCATCTTCTCCAATACCAACCTGTTCTTTCAAATCTTCTATTATTTTATTTGCTATTACTATCTCATGCATATCTAATTATATGTCTTTGAATTATATAAATATTGTGGGTTTCTTTTGCATTGTGCTAAACCATAATGATGACACAGTAGTAATAAAGGTGTAGTGGTCTTATCAATTTAGGTGATAAAATGGCTTATACACTAAGAAAAAAGAAATATTGTGTTAAGCAAGCCTTGCTTGGCTTAACGCCAATAAGCGATATTTGTAAATATCGCAAAGTGCCAAAAAAGACACTTTATCGTTGGATTAAACTTTACAAAAGATATGGTTGATATAATTTATGAGAACAATGGGGGCATGTATCTTCAACATATTCAATTGAACCTGTTGTTTTTGGTTCTGGTTTTTCATAGCGAGGATGATTTTTAGGAGCACCTAATTTTCCAGAAGATTCCTTTTTAGGAGGTTTCTTTTTACTCAAACTTGGTGGGGTATGAGCATTTTCATAGGCTAAAAGACGTCTTTCTAATGCTGTAACCTGTTATTTTAGCATCCGATTCTCATCTTCTAATATTCTTACTCTTTGTCTCCAAGATATCATAAAAATACTTTAAAACATAACTAATACATCAATTTTTCGGTTAGCAGATACACCTATTGATATAGTAAAAAATAGAAACACTTACAAAGGAGCAGATGCAAGATTGATGCCTGTTGATCTTGTGACACCAGCGATGTTTGTTGGATTCAAAGACACGATTATACTGATCATACAATCACCAGTTGCGATGGCAGTAGAGATTGTGAACCAGCAGATTGCTGATTCAATAAAACAATACTTTGACTTTTTCTGGGAACAAACAGAGAAACTGAAATAATATATACTTTTTTATCTACACATTAAATCAGATTATTGTTAGAATTAAATTATTACCCAAGTTTGACACTTGTCAAACTTGGAGTAATTTATTTATCAAGCCCTGAAAGGGCATGTAAATAAATTACTAGCGTTTTGTGCGAATTACATAAAAATTAAGCATAATTTAATGAAACATTGCATTATGTTTTTTGTTTTAAGATGCTAACAATTTATTTACATGCCCTGAAAGGGCTTGATAAATAAATTGCTTCGAAGTTTAACAACTGTCAAACTGAGGTTATTACATACCATGTTCATTAATTTTTCTTCACAACATTTACTACGCCATGGTTTGCATTCACTTCTATGAAATCATCATCTTTGATAAGGTCTGTAGCATTCCTTAATCCTACAATGCATGGCACTCCTAATTCTCTGGAAACAATCGCAGCATGTGATGTTATTCCTCCTTCATCTGTGATTATTGCCTTGGCTAATTTCATTGCTGGCAGGTATTCCGGCCTTGTGCACGGGCTTACTAATATGTCGCCTTTCTCCATCTTGTGCATGTCAGATGTAGTGAAAATGATTTTTGCGATGCCTTCAGCTTTTCCTGGGTTTGCAGTGTTTCCATAAAGTCTGGATGCAGGCCTTTCAGTTTTTTCTTTGATATCTTTTATGAACTCCTCAACAATTTTTCCAGTTATGAAATGTGTGCCGTCATCATCAGCATACTGCAGGCAGATTTTGCTTCTTTCTTTTAATTTGCTGATAAAATTCTCACTTAAGGGCAATTTTAATTCCATTGGATCTGCCTGCATGATCAGATCTTTCTGCACTTCAAAACGTTTTGATATCTCCTCTGCAAACATATTCAGGAAATGGTTTGATATCTGCGCATATTTTTTTCTCTTCTCTCTCCATTCTGTCATAATCTCAAAAAATTCAACTGCACGCCTTATTTTGACAGACAATCTTCTGGTGCAGAGTATTTTCTTTTTATCTTTTATTAATTCATCAAGCTGTTTGCAGTGTTTTTCTTTTTCAGATTTGAAATCAATATTCTCTTCCATAAGTCTTGCAACCTTTGCTCTGAAATAGCTTTTATCAAGGAGAACAGCATCTGCCCAAGTATTTTTAATCCAGAAATACTGCCTGGCATGCTCTTCAATCTTCTCAAAATCTTTTTTCTCTGTTATTTCATATATGCTGATCTGTTCTTTCTGGATGTTGGTGAGCATTAAAGGTGTGCATAGTTTCTGAAATTCTTTTTGGCTAAGGTTTGTCTTGTCATATCTGTTCAATATGTTAAGGATAATCCCTTCGCTGTCAGGGTCAAACAGCTCTATAAAAATACCAATCTCCCATATTTTCTGGATGATTTTTACAAAATCTTTCAGTTTTATGATCAATTCATCATCATCAAATTGTTTAAGGTTTTCAGCATTCAGATTTTTTTCAGTTTCAATCTGTTTTTCAACAAGATTTTCCCATTCACTTATCATTTTTTGGATGTAAGCACCATCTTTTATGTGCTTCATAATCTCTTCATTTGCTATTTTTGTAGTTATGTGTTGGTCCCAATAGCTGTAATTCTTTTTGCCTGTGTAATATGCAAAAGATGTTTTCTTGCCTAATCTTTTCAGTGCAGAATTATATGGCATTGATACAAAAAAAGGCCTTGCTTCTACTCCTTGCCTATATAGCTTAAGGTTGTTCATTTTTAATGGAATTATTCCTTTAGATTGAGAGATTAATCTATTGATGATATCATCATAAGTCTCTCCTTTATTCCCAAATTTATCTAACAGCTCTTTAGTCTGCTGTTTTATCCATAATGTTGTTGGTTTGTTTTCTTTTTCTGCCATTTTGGTGTTATCCTTTAACTTATTCATATTTTCCTTAAAACCCCATAATCTATATAATTTAACTATAGTGGCTATAGTCTATTTTTAAAGTTTGTCATAATGATGGCTTTGCGTATAAATTAATGAGAATGTCATATTAAGGTTTCTGCTTTTTTAGTACATCTTCGGCAATTTTAAGTTTTTTAATTAGCATTTCAATTGTTCCGATGTAATAAAGAACTTTTTGATATACTTTACTTCCA
>JBDRKY010000095.1:0-28777 GCA_043813525.1 Candidatus Woesearchaeota archaeon | reverse complement strand
CGAACAGATTTCTTCTTTTTAATTAAAGAAATCATTTTTTTTCTGATAGCAATTTTTTCAGAAGACAAATGTATCACCTCAAAATGGATTAAGATTAACTTATTTATATATTTTGTCCTAAATTATGTCGCGTTGACTATAGCAACAGAACAACAAAAATGTTGTGAGGTTGCTAAATGCTCAAGGATGTGAAAAGAGACTAAAAAAGAGATGATAAAGAAAAAGGAAGGTGAAAAAAATGGAGGGAAATGCATCAATCATATATCAAAAAGACAATAGTTTAGGAATAAGTGCAGGAACTATTGCTCTTGGTCTGATTTTATTAATTGTTTTTTTATTATAATTTTGAAATTATTGAAGTTAAAAATAATCAAGAAAAAGATTACAATAAAAATAGAATAGGTAAAAAACAGAGGATGATAAATAATGAGCAAAACAATAATTTTCAGTGGACATTTTGATCTTGGAGAAAAGATATATCAAATGCAAATGTTTACAGTAGATAATGCTAAATCACATTTAGAAACATTAAAAAAAGAAAATGAAACAGTAGATTTAGCTGTATTAGTTGGAGATATAGGTTTTGAGGACAAGGTTTTTGCATATATCAGAGAAGGGATTGAAGGAGTTAAAAAAATATACAAAAACAGGATAAATGAATGTGATTCTCAGTGTGTTTTGGAACAATTAGTAGATAAAGAAGATAGATTAGATGAGATAATTGATATTAAGATATATGAAAAATCTGAAGGATTTCTTAAAGAAAAAGCACCAGAGATTGTTGATAAGATTAAAAAGAATCAAGAACTTAATCAAGATGAAAAAGCAATGTTTAATAAAATTATGAAAGAATATATAATCCCATCTGCAATATATTTTGGAATATTTGAATTAGGATTACGAGAATCAGGATCAAACTTATTTAGGTTACAGCGTGATGGCCAAGTATTTGAATTTAATAAGTTTCCTAAATTATATTTTGAAAAAGAGATGAGAAACCAAGTTAAAAGAAGATGTGAAGGAAAAAGAAAAGGCAAAAAATGGAGTGAATTAAGTGGATTTAGAAAGGAAGGAGAAGAAGTCAGAATCAATGGACAACAAGTTGTTAATGATAAAGGCATACCCATATGCAGAGGAATCATGCTTGCATTATATGAAACACTTACAGCAGAAGGATATGGAAAAATATGTCAGCATTACAAATATGATAATCAAAGATCTTTAGTATCAGCAGAACAGCTTTTTGAATCAACAAAAGATGAATTGCCCCATGTTGCAAGAAGAGATGTTGAATTTGTAGATATATTTTATACTACTGGTGGAAAGATGTGGTATGATTTAATTAAAAGAAATCCCAAACATCAAAAGCAACATAGAAAAACGAACCACGCTGTACAAACTGGCATAATTGAATTAGGAGACATAATCAAAGCAAGTATGAGAATCAAGCCTTATGTACAAAAAAGCCCATTAATTAGATTAACAGATAATATTTACTTAAAATTAGAATCTGAACATAGAACAGTCAAAGCTTTCAAAATTAGAGGAGCATTCAATGCATTACTAAGATTGATTGAACAAGGAAAACTTAAAGAGTTTTATGATGATAATGCTGTTGACAAAGAACAGGCAAGATATGTTGGATGTGTTGCTACTGCTGCTGTCTCAAGCCATGGATTTGCAGTAGGCTATGCAGGACAAAAATTAGGTATCCATACTACTTGTTTTATGCCGAAAAATGCACCTGATGACAAAACAGAACTGATGAAAAGATTAGTAACAGATGTATACCATAACGGCACTGATTTCAGAAGAACAGAAAGAGCTGGAATGAAATTTGCAGATGATTTAGGAATTCCTTTTGTTCATCCATACAATGATCCAGATATTATAGCAGGACAAGGTACAATAGGGTTAGAATTATATGAACAGATGGCTGAGCTTGGGATTGATACAGATGTAAACAGTATTTATATTCCAGTAGGTGGAGGAGCTTTGATATCAGGGACAGGAATCGCATTAAAAAGCATAAGTTCAATGTATAATGTTATAGGTGTACAGCCTGAACTAATGCATGCAATGAAAACATCTTTTGACAAGGGAAAAGTAACACCTGTCCAAGACAAAAGATCAAATGCTGCACAGTTATGTATAAACTTAAATCCAGATACAATAACATTCCGTTATGTACAGCAGTATGTAGACAAATTTGAGACACCAAACGAAAACGAGATCAAAGATGCAATGAGAATGATATATGAGAAGTTAGGCGCATCTTATTTAGTTGAACCTGTCGGTGCAATCTCAGTTGCAGCTGCACTGAAAGACAAAAACAGAAAAGGTGTTTCTGTCTGTGTTGTGTCTGGTGGAAACATAGACCAAAAAAGGTTCTATGAAATGATAAGATAAAATAAGTAAAGTTTAATGAGACAAAAAAAAGTATGTAATGATACATGGATCACAATTAGTTGGAGTAAGAAAAATTACAGACGGAAACGATATGACACATGCTGCAAAAAAGTGGTTTATACACCAAGGACATTTTAGGCTAAATACATTTTACTCCAATAAAGATAGTGAAAGTGGTTATGGTGCAGATGATGTTGAACCAGGTGAATATAATAGTCAACAAGTTTTGTTAGAAAAAATAGGGTCTGACACTAAATAGTATGATTATTATTTTTTAGGTTATTATTTATTTTGTATTAGCCATTTAATATGTTATGTTGATACAGCATGGTCAATCACAACCTTTAAATAAATCATAACACACACAAATGATATGAAATGCCCATTCTGTAAAAGCGAAGATACAAAAGTGGTAGATAAGAGAGAGACTGAAGATTCTGCTGTCACAAGAAGGAGAAGAGAATGCCTCAGCTGTGAAAAGAGATTTACTACTTATGAAAGGGTTGAGATGAGCAATATTCTTGTTATTAAGAAAGACGGGAAAAGAGAGCAATTTGACAGGGAAAAAGTGAAAAGAGGCATTATCAGGGCTTGCGAAAAAAGAGATGTTACAATGGAAGACATTGATAATATTGTCAATGATGTTGAACAGAAACTTAGAAATATGGAAACAACTGAAGTGAAAAGCAAAGCAATTGGAGAACTGATTATGAAAAGATTGAGAAAGATCGATAAAGTTGCATATATTAGATTTGCGTCAGTCTATAAAGATTTTGAAGATGTGGATAGTTTTAAAGAGGCTATTGAAAAGTTAGTGAAAAAATAAGATTGTATGTAGATATATATATCTTAGATATTAAGAACCAAGATTAATCTGATTAAAATATCCCAACATAAATAAAATAATTAATAAAACAATAATCAAAGCCATTGCTATTCTATCTTTTTTTTTATAAAATGAGTATATGATTGCAGCACCCACCAATAAAATACCAACTATTTCAAATCCAACCATTATTTCTCACCTACAGCAATTAAAATCGAACCAATACCAATCAAAGTAGTGCCAAATATAGTGTATCTATATGCTAAAAGGAAAAAACCAACAGTTCCTAAAATAGCACCTAATATTCTTACACTAAACATATTAAATATTGTTGCATTTTTCGTCATATTATTATCCCTATATAATATATTAATAAACTAAATGTTATTTAAATATTATTATTTCAATTCTGAACCTGTATTATGGATAGCGATAGGTGATTCACCACCATGCCAAGTAAATCTTGGCCTTATTCGCATAGGATACATTTTCTCATTAGTATCATCAAATATGATTGCAGCACCATGAGCACTTGGCAATTTGTCTAATTCACCTGTAAGTCCTTCCCTCATATAACTCTGCATTAACAAACCTAAAGCTTCAACATCCATCTTAGCTGTTATTCGATGGCTTAGAACTGTATCTGACTGTGTCATTACATCTGTGTGTATCTTCCCAGGCTGTTGTGTTGCTAAAATAAGGCTAATACCAGGCTGCCTTCCTTCTCTCAAAATAGTAATTAAAGCATCTGAAGAAGCTGTCTTTCCTTCTCTTGGCAAAAACTCATGAGCCTCATCAATAACTAACCAAACTAAAGGCATCTCTTGTTTAGTATCACTACCCTTGCCAAAAAGTTCAGTAGAAGCCTGCACCTGCTGATATTCTTCATCTTTCCTGGCAATCATTCTTTGTATGAATAATTTTTGGGCAATGAGACCAACAACAAGACTCTTGATCTCCCAACCATTTGAAGTTGTAGCATAACAACTTACATCAAGTATTGTTACTTGACCGCCAGTAGCAAGTTCCTTGAATGGTGTTCCTTTCTCATCAAACAATCCCCATGATTCTGTGTTCAAAAAACGATTTTCTACAGCTGATTTGACAGCCTGATCTGCATTCTCAAATTCTTTGATTGTCTTGATGATATCATCAATAGAATAATCAGGCTTTTCTTTTTTTAGCTTATTGATTATACTTTCTATCAATACACCTATGGAATCATTCCTGTCAACACCAAAAGTTAAACACCAATCTGTTGCGTCTAATTCATTTGGTTTTATAGAAAATGGAGCATCTGTAGGAATGCCTTGTTTCAAAAATTTCTTATGAAAACCAGCTGGAGTATAGATTTTGACATCCAATGGCTTAGCTTTCAAACCCCATTGCTTAAGAAGCAAATCATCTTTCTTGTTAGGATATTTCATTGTCCAATATACACCCATAGTATCAAGCATGATAATAGAGATGTTCTGCTTAACCTCAACAGGAAGATCTGCTACGCCTTCTGCGATGACACCCATTGTGTAGCTGTTATGAACAATTATATCATTTGCAACAAAATTATGAGTATCTGGAACAGTAATATCATATACATCAGTTTCTTTCTGAATTTCTTCAATCTTAACAATCTCATCCCAAAAAATATCTGAATTAGCAAGAGCCATGATTTGTTCATTCTGATCATATTTTGCAATCTGAAAAAGTTTCTGGCGTGAAGGTGAATAATTAATACTGGTTTTTAATGCATTTGCTCTTTTATAACCCATTTTCTCTCCAATCTCTTTCCAGTTATTCGGCTGATAATTCTTCCAAATTTCCTTAGGTATTGTATCAACATTTGTATTGTTGGTTATTTTTATACATTCTTTGATAGCTATTTCTGCTTTTAATTCTTTTTTACCATAAAAACCAATCTCCTGCAAAAAAGTATGTAATGATTTTTGTATTATAGTTAATTCAAAACTTTTTTTATTATCCCCTTTATATTTGATTAATTTATCTCTAATTATAGAAACAATCCCAAACTTCAATAAAAGATGCTGTACCTGCCTGATAATCTGTTCTGAACTTGAAGTATATGAAACACACCAAATATGTCTAGGTGAGTTATGGTAAATACACCCATCACAACTAAATAATCTATTAAGAAATAATGCAATCTTATTCTTAGGCAAAGTAAATATTTTAGGGGGAATAAACTTTGTATAAGAATCTTTACCATATAAACCAAAAGAATCAATCCAATTCCTTAAACTAGATTTATAATTGTTTATTTTTGGTCCTCCAATGAATCTACCTAAATTATCTCTCTTTCCTTGGCTGATGATCTTTCTACCTAAATTCTGGACAACTCTAAAACAGCCCTTTTTTGAATGAGTATTTATGATTAAATTTGAATCAAATTGTTTAACAGCTAACTTAAAATCTTCAACAATCTTGTCATCCATATTACTAAACAATACAAAATTATCCCCTAAATGACCTTCAGCAATAAGATATGACAAAAGTTTAACCTTAGATTCAGCCATGTCATCATCACCAAAGAAAGGTAATGTACGTGGTGTGGCAATTCTTTCATTAAAATTAAGATTATTAGCTGGAACCCAACCATTCACTGTCAATAAAGGATGTTCTGGTGTTAATTCAATTGTTTTTCCTGTCCTTAATTTAATTTTATAGATTTTATTTACCTTTCTCTTATAAAATCCTTCTTTTTTGCCAATATTAAGTTTAAGATTATTATTTAAACAGATTATACTCTTCTCACTATCAGCAAGTTCCCCAATAGGAATTAATGAACCATCTTCCATCGAAATAAGCGTATCACCTGTAAGACATTTCCCACTGCCCCGTTTCCCACAGATAAACAATACGTGACTTCTTGTTACATCCATATAGATAGAATTGCTTAGAGAAGTTGTTCTTCCCATCTGTACATAATGCTTGCCTAAAAAAATAACACCTTTCATGCCAAACTTCTGTTTGTCAGATTCACTCCTGCCAATTATTACATCATACATATTAATTATATTTGAGAGTATTATGTTTATATATTTTGCTGTAGCGCAATCAATAAATATAAAAAGGAATAAAATATAATATAAATAGATGACAAAAAAGAGGAAAAACAATGATTCTGTAACTACTTTTTTAGCCTTAATTATTTTTATAGGGATAATATTGCTAATCCTTTACTTAAACCAGACTGATCTTGTTGGTAAAGCAACAGATGATATCAAATCTAATATAATAAATAAAGAATATAGAGAAACAATTATATTATCTATATTTAAATATAGAGATAGTGATAAACCTAAAATAAGATTACCAAATATTATAGAAAATAAAAATAATAACCTAAAAATAAGTTGGATAGAAAGAATCAATCAGCTTAATGAGGAAGATATAGAAAGTGAAAAAAAACCAATATTTTTGAGAAACAGCGCATTATCTGAAACTTTGTCAGATGAATTAGCTGGAAAAGCATATTATGATGAAGAAAGAGCAAAAAAACAAGAAAGATATGATATTGATAAGAAAACAGAAGAAAAAAGAGGGATATCCAATAATAAAAATATTGGAATAAATAAAGACGAACAAGAAGAGGAAAATAAAGATATCAAGAAAAGCGTTAGTTGGACAAGGGGGGATGAAAAATTAAATGTATATGAAAAATGCATAGATGATTATGAGTGTGGAACACATCTCTGCTCTGCTGTCAGTACAGAAACACAGGGATATGTTAAGATGTGTGTACCATGTGATATTGGATTTATTCTCCCTAACAAATATTTAAATTCAGAAACTTATTATGACTGTTCAAGTGGTGAATGCAAAAAAATCGAAAAAATACCTATGTACAATGAAAAGAAATGTGTACAGGGAACATCAGGAAATAATGGATTTATATGCAACTTTGATCATGTATGTGAATTAGTAGGAATACATAGCAAAAAAACAGAGATACATCAGCCAGAACTTACAGATGAAGAACTGCAGAAATATAAAAACTGCGTCACTGAAATATGTTATGATACTGAAAAACCATGGAGTGAATTTACACAAGGAACAGTTTATGTCAGAAGAGCTGCAACTGACATGGACTTAGCAGATCCAGAAATACCAATATTTGACAACAAAGGTGATATGATTGATGCAACAACTGATAATATCAACAAAGAAGGTGGATTATGGACATGTGATGCTCATCCTGATTATTGCAAAGATGGAAATATTATAGAATTTTATTGTGGGTACCAAAATACAGAAAATTATGGTGTCTTAAACATATTAAAATATCCAGTAAAACCAATCAAATGCAAATGTGGATGCAAAAAAGGGGCATGCATCCCTGAACCTTGCCTAGAAGAGCCTGTTGAACCTGTGAAAAAGCCTGACTTGATTATACAAACAGTTTCAAATGAACTGCATTACCAAGAATGTGAGAGCTTTATTAAATTTAATATATGCAATATTGGAGATGCTCCTGTAACTGAAAAGTTTGTTATTGAAGTATCATCTGGAGAAGAAAAAGAGGATATCATATTCAACCCAAAAAATTATGCTGCCTCTGAAGCAGATAATGAAGAAGATAATAATAATATTTATCTCGAAGATGGAGAACTTAAACCAAATCAATGTGTAGAATTAACTAATTTAGAACAGCTGTCTCTCGAAGACCTTGGTATGATTTATGCCAATATCTATGAAGTTGAGGTTTTTGCTGATGAATCTGAAGAAATTGATGAACATAATGAAGATAATAATGAAAATAAAGCAGCAATCAACACAGGTCTTAATTATTATGATGGAGAAGAATACTGCATAGCAGAGTGCGGATGTATTGTTGATGAAGAGACAGGCAAAGGCAAATGTCTACCTTGCCCTAAATATCCTGATCTTGTCGTCAGCAAGATTTATCCTGAAGCTTATTCAGATAAATGTGTGAATTCGTATAAATTCAAGATATGCAATATAGGTGATGCAGCATTAGAAGATAATTTTTGGATAATTGTATCTGCTAATGGAATTGATTCAACTTTTGAATTTGATATAGATGAATATTTAGAATTAGATGGAAAATTAGATTTTTGTGAAATAAATGATTTTGGAGAATGTATAGGTGATGAAAAAGGTTGTGTTGTAGTAAGTGAACCAAGACATAAACTAAAACAGGAGATATTTGGAGGCAAACTTGGAGAAACTGATACTATCACAATCTCATTAGATATTTATAGCTTAAATCCAAACAAACATAATTTAATAGAGGAAAAAGATGAAAATAATAATATTGCAGCTGGAGATATAATTAATTCAGATAATTATTATTATGATGTTGAGAAAACAGATGTGTGTGATACATGGTGCTATGACACAGACAATGATGGAGGTATTGATCCTGGTGATCCAATACATTATGGTGAATTGACATATCTTTATCATGGTGTGATATATAATTCAAACTATTATGAAACACCAAAAGAATCAAACAAAGACCTATGCAATCCATATGATGACAACAAAATCAACTTGCATGAAAAAATGTGTGCACAGAATATCATCAAATATGTGGACACAGATAAGTTATCTAACCCATTCAAAGCAAATAATGTCAACTGTAGAGATATGATGAAAACAAAATGTGCAGCAGATGGTACAGAATGTGGTGGAAAATGTCTTAATGGGGAATGCATAGAACTGCCTAAAGATTATCTTTCATGTACAGATTATGAAAGTACAACAAATATGTTCTTCAAAGGTTATATAGAATACATAGATGTAGACGGCAATCCTAAAAAAGATGACACTGAACAAAAACCAACAAACGTACCAGAAGTGATATATGATAAATGTGGATTTAATGAGTTTGGTAATCCTGAATATTTAGATGAAATCTATTGTATGGATGAAGCATTGAAAGAAACACAAAAAATAAATTGTTATAAAGTTAAGACACCTGAAGGCAAGGGACATATTTGTGAAGACGGGAAATGTGTTGTAACTGATGAGGATAATGAAGATTGCTGGGATGAGCCTGGTAATGGGATCATGCCTTATGAAGATTTAGGCTATGTCACTGAAATATTATTATATTCATTTATTGAAAAGAGAAAGCATCATAATTATTGTTTTAATTGGAATGAATGGATACGCATGCCATATTGTGAAGGAAAATATGTTGCAATGAAAGATTATGACTGCAGCAAAGACGGAGCTAAATGTGTATATACAGAAAATGGAGCTAAATGCACAATGCCTTTCCAAGAGCCTTTTTGTGAAGATAAAAAAGATGGTGGAAAAGATTATTATAAAAAAGGTTATATCAATTATGAAGACGAATATGGGTTAGGAGGCAATGAATGGGATTATTGTGATGGAAATATTTTGATAGAAACATATTGTGCAAACAATAAACCTATAATGAATGAAGAATATAACTGTGCTGAAGAAGGAATGTTGTGTTCTTATGATGCATGTGTGATGCCTAGTGAAGAAAATCTTGAGTGTACAGAAGAAGAGATACCAATATATCATACTAAAGAAAGTTGGGTTTATGGTATAGATGTATTTGGAAATGAGTATTATTTATTTGACACATGCCTTAATAAATATCAAGAAGAGACATTGAAAGGATATGATTATCTGACAGAAGATTTAATTTATGATATAGATAATAATAAGGGTGAGAAATTAATAGAATTATATTGTGGAGGAGATGATGGAAAAAAATTAAGCTATGAACTTGTCATGTGCAATGATGTTTATGGCACAGAAGATAAGACATTTAGCTGCAAAGAAGGAGCATGCAAAGAGAAAAACATGGATTGGACTGACTGTTATTCTGATCCAGATAATGAAAATAAAATAATATATGTTGATGAATTTGGAGATGAAATAGACAGATTTGCTTATTGTCCTGAAGATATGCATGGAGAAATACCTGTATGTATTGTCAATGAAGATGGGTATAATGATTATATGTGGGTAGATAACTACTGTAAAGATGGAGAAAAATGTATCAATGGTTTATGCAAACCTTATGGTGAAGAAACATGTAAACAGGTTGATGAAAACCATATCTTATTCACAAACGGATGGAATGATGCTAAGACAATAGTTTCATTATGCGAAGGAGAGGATGATAATATAAATAATGATGATGTTAACCCAAAAATAATCAAGAAACCTGTTTGTTGTGAAGAAAATGATCAAGATAAACAATGTGCAGACAAACCTTATAAATTTGTTATAGATAATTGCCCAGAAGAAACTGAATGTTATGGATCATATTGGAATGAAGTAGAAAAATTAATAGAAGAAGCTGTTGAGGAAAAACCAAACAATGGCGGAAGTAGTAGTTCAGAAGAAGCTGGTGAAGGATCCAATGGCGGTGCTGATGGAGATATAGAAGAAGAAGAGCCAGTTGAAGAACCTGCACCAGTAGAAGAGGTTAAAGAAGAAACAGAAGTGATTGAGATAAAAACAGTAACAGAGTATAAACCAGCTGAATGCAAACAGACATTTGAACCAAAATGTGAACAAGCAGATGAAAATCATTTGATTCTGACAGATAAATGGGGAGACACTTGGCAAAGATTTATTGGATGTAATGATAATATTAATATGGTACAATACCCTGTCTGTTGCAACAAAAACAATCCTGATGAAAATTGTGATGATTTATCTGATTATGATGATGATGGAAAATATGGTTGGAAAATGATTACATGCAGCCAAGGATATATGTGCAATCAAAAGACAAACAAATGTGAAGAGCAGTTATATGATGAACCGCAATGCATACAGGTTGAACCAAACTTTGTAAAAATCATAAATATATTTGGTGATGAAAACATGAAAATAGCAATGTGTGATGCAGGTGATCAAGAATTTACTAAAGTGATATGTGATAACATCAAAGATAAAAAATATGATTTGGTAAATGTTGAATGTGATCTTGGCTTTGGATGCAACCCTGCCACCATGGAATGTCAAGAATTGCCTGAACCTGAAAAAGATTTAACAAGCTGCACAGGACCACAAGGATGGGAAAACATTGATACTAACACAAAGGAAAAAACCATTGCTTTAGATATGTTTGGAAATGAATTATTTATAATAACTGATGATGGACAAAAATTCAATGAAGATTTCTGCCCTGCAGATTTTTATCCAGAATATTTTGATAAAGATGAAATCATTGAATTCTGGTGTGATGGAAATGAATTAGAAAGTGACGACATCAACTGTCTAAACGGGAAAATATGTGAAGATGGTGCCTGTGTTTAACTAATCTGATTATTTTTTCTTAATTTTTTATTTAATGTTTAAAAATAATATTATTAAATTATATTTCGAAAGCTTTTTATAGATTTATTCATATGATAAATATATATATGTTAAAAATAAAAGGTTTAAGAAAGACAAAGATAGGGTTAGCTGTAGCTGTGTTAGTTATAATTGTAATGATTTCTGTGTATGGATTGCTTGTTTTCAGTGATATCAGCCTATTTTCAACAGCTACAGAAAATGTCAGCTTATGTAATGTGCAGGGATATATCTTTGCTCCTGATGGAAGTATTGCAGCAGCAAATGCAACTAATATTACATGTACTTTAATAAGGAACAATGGCATTAATACGACATATAATGTTACAACAGGTGCTGGTTTTCCTGAATCAAACAGCACAAATAATTACAATAACAGCTACAGATGCGCAATGGTATGCAGCAATGTTATCAGTGATAGTATAACTGTATTTGGCTTTAATTCAACTGATAATGGAACATCAACCATTACAATGTCAGGCTCAACAACTGAGCTGAATGTAACATTCACTGATTTTACAGCACCTACAATTGTTGGAATAACAGGAAATATTTCAGTAAATCTTAATTCATTTGCATTAATAGAAGTCAATGGAAGTGATAATATTGCTGTTGTTGGTGGAAACATCACGTTAGGAAATGGAACTATCTTTAATTTAAGTTTTGCAGGGGGGAATAATTATAGCCTAAACTTAACTTTACCAATCAATGATTCAACAACCATAAACTATACAGCTAATATTTATGATGCAGCAGACAATAATGTGACATCTGACAGATATTTTATTACTGTTATAGACACAAGAGACTTAACAGGACCAGTTGTAGTTAGCAATGTTCCTGCAAATGGAACTGCTAATGTTAGCCTTGATACAGAAATAAACATCACATTCAATGAATTTATTATAGGTACAACGCACAATTCAAACAATATACAAGTAACAGATGAAGATGGAGATGTTGTTAGTGGTAATTTAAGTTTTGACAGCAGTACAAACAAAACTGTTTTCTATCCATTTGTTTTACTGAAAGAAAATAAATGGTATTATGTGAATCTAACTTCAAACTTACAGGATAATTCTTCAAATAATTTTACCAGCTATATATTTAATTTTACAACAAAATTAAGAGATACTGATAATGATGGGATTCCAGATAATGAAGAAACAGATGATGATAATGATGGTGTACTTGATACAACAGACAGAATAAATGGTAATTCAACAAGTGTTAAAGCAAATATTGTTGGTGTAATAAATATCAGCTTCAATCAAAGTACAAACCTGACAAATGTATCAAATAATAGAGGAACTTATAAGGTAGAAATAAATAATGGAACCACACCAATAGTCAAATTCACAGTTGATACAACAACCACAACAATAGATTTAACTAATATCAGCATATATGAGTCTGATAATGAAAGTGTAGGAGAAATCATTCTACATGGCTTTAACATGTCATCAGGACAGACAAAAATAGTATATTTAAGGAACAAAAGTAATTTTAATGGTGTATGTGTAAAAGATGCACAAATCACCAGCTTAAATGAAATTAGCCAATCATGTATAGGTACAAATGAGTTCAAATTGTACTGTAACGGAACAATAAATGCAAGCTATTCCTGTATTTATAATTCAACAATAAATAAGTTTGAAGTTTCCGGTCTTAATAATTCAGGATTAAGAGAAATAGATTATACAATCTCTTCTGCAGCAGCTGGTGATGATGGAGCTGGAGGGGGAGGAGGTGGTGGGGGAGGAGGTGGTGGAATAGAAACTGATGATATTTGCTCATCTTCATGGAGCTGTAGCGAATGGAGTGAATGCGGTCCTTCTTTCAAATCAACAAGACATTGCACAGATACCAATAGCTGCAGTCCTGCAACAAACCAGCCATTGACATCTAAGTTCTGCTCTTATATCATAAGTGCAGAAGGTGGAAGAGATGATGAAACAGCAGAAGGAGAAGAATCAGAAGATGGATTAAAAGCTGGAAAAGAAGAATCAAAAGATGTTGAGATAATAAGTAAAGATACGGAAAATATTGATATTAAGAAAGGTGCTGAAAAAAAAGGAGTAACTATGAAAGTTGAAGAAGATAAAGATATTGTAGGTAAGGCCTATTTTAATATTGGTGAATATGAAATCAATAAAGCAAATATGTATTTTATGCTGTTTGTTGTTTTCATTGTTCTTAGTTTGCTGGTATTTCATGTTATACAAGACAAGAAGAAGAAAAAATAAAAATTCAAAGAATCTATATGGTAAATACTTAATAATTATTTATTAACTTAATAGTTAAGAGTGGATTAGATAAAAAAATAGTAAGATATATAAATAAATAGAACTATAGAAATATTAAAGATGGTAAAAAATACAGCTAAGGCTAAAACAATAGGTGTCATATCTATAAAAGGCGGTGTTGGAAAGACCACAGCTGTTGTAAATCTTGCGCATGTGTTGAAAAATAATTTCAATAAGAAGGTTTTGGTTGTGGATGCTAATTTCTCTGCACCTAATTTAGCATTATATTTAGGATTGAAAGATTATGATTTTACATTGCATGATGTTCTTAATGACAGAGTTCCTGCAGGAGATGCAATAATCAAGCATAAGAATGGTTTTGATGTTATAGCATCTTCATTAGTGCCAAAAAAAATCAATCCTTACGATCTAAAGAATAAGTTAGAGCATCTGAAAGAATATTATGATATTATTCTGCTTGACAGCTCACCCAATCTCAATGAAGAAATTCTGGCAACAATGGTTGCATCTGATGAGCTCCTTGTTGTGACAACACCTGATCATCCTACATTAAAAAGCACAGTAAATGCAGTGAATGTCGCACAAAAGAAGAACACACAGATCACTGGAATCATATTAAATAAAGTAAGAAACAAAAGATTTGAAGTGAATATCAATGATGTAGAATTAGCAACAAGTGTTCCTGTATTAGCTGTCCTTCCTGAAGATATTAAAGTGCTGGAAGCATTATCTAAATCAATTACAGCCACTGCATTCTCACCAAATATAGATGTAAGTGTTGAATATAAGAAGCTTGGCGGATGCATTATAGGAACCAAATATATCGATGATAGGCTTAAGACAAGATTTAGGGCTTTGTTCAATAGAGATATACAAAAACAAGATATTAACAGAAGCTGTATGATTGAAGGATTGGCTAAATAAATTTATTATAGTGATAATATGAAACATAATCTAAAGATAATATCCATACTTGTACTGATATTCTTTCTTGCACAGTTGATTGGATTAGGCATATTGACACAATATATTGATATGAAAACAACATCAGAGACAGGGGAAACAACATTATTTAAAGAGGCCTATGATATAACTGGTTTTGCACCGCCTGAAGTTGAAAAAGAATCATTAAGTTTTATATGGATAACAATAGCTGTCATTATTGGAACTTTGCTTGTATTAGTAATAATAAAATTCAGACAGAAAAGATTATGGAAAGTTTGGTTTTTTGCCAGTGTTGTATTGACATTAGTTATGGCATTTGCACCATTCTTAATCAAAGCAATTAATAAGTTCATACCAACATTAGCTGCAAATGGACTCACAATAACACTGATAATTGCAGCAATATTTGCTTATTTCAAAGTATTCAGAAATAATATGTATATTCATAATTTTACTGAATTATTCATTTATGGCGGGATGGCTAGCTTACTTGTACCAATACTTAATTTAATTTCAGGAGTAGGATTGCTGGTCATCATCTCAATATATGATATGTATGCTGTATGGCATTCAAAACATATGATTGGCATGGCAGAATTTCAGACAGAAAGCAAGGTGTTTGCTGGGCTTATGATACCATATAGCAATAGAAAAAAAGGTGAGATTGGAAAAGCAGAAGAACATGATAAAGCACAGCAAATTCCTGACGCACCAAAAATTAAACATATGAAAACAGCTGCAGCAAAAGAAATCAAATCAACAGAAGATAAAATTAGACTACCAAAGAATGCAATATTAGGAGGTGGAGATATCGCATTCCCACTCTTATTTTCAGGAGCAGTGATGAAATACACAGGAAGCTTTATGATTCCATTGATCATTTCCATAACAGCAGCAATCGCCTTATTCATGCTCTACAGATTTGGCAAAAATAATAGATATTATCCAGCTATGCCATTTATCAGTGCAGGATGTTTTATTGGTGCTGGGATTGGGTGGCTGGTTAGTGTTGTTGTCTGAATTTTAAAGATGAAAAAATTAATCACTTTTGGAACAAGTTAAGTGTTTTCTGTCTCAGATTTACAGCGTAACTTATTGGATTGACTACCATGCCATCTTTTGCAACTAATGTCTGGATTTTGGTCTCTTTTTGGATAAATCTTGCTTGGCTGAGAACATCTGCTTCTAACATCTTGATGCCAAAATGTGTTATGATGACTAATTTAGGCTTGATCTCATCAACTAATCTGGCAGCATCATGAGTACAGAGCTGAAAATCATCCCTTAGATTATCAGGCTTAGCAACATTAAGAATCAACAGATCAACACCTTTGAAATCCTCTGCTAATTCTTTTGTATAGCCTGTATCAGAAGTATAACCTAAGTTAAAATTAGAAGTAAGCATCCTAAAGCCAATAGCAGAATCATCACTATGCTTTGTTGCTGTTGCTTTTATTTCTATATTATTGATGCCCACTCTCTGTCCCTTCTCAAGTGAAATTACCCTCTCAATACATTTTCTTGAATAATTTGTAAGAAAAGGCATTTCAATATCAGAACCATTGATGACAGTCTTATTGCCAACAAACACACCATGCACATCCATGCCAGATAAAGACATAGCACTAATCACTGCATTTATGTCATTGCAATGATTGATGCAATTATTGCTGCAAAGAACAGCTGTATTAGTCCTTAAATTAATACCATATTCTGCTGCTTTTACCAATGCACCAGGCCCTGGATCAATATGGAACTGAGAATCTTCAACCTGAACAATTATACCACCAGACGCCTTTAATTGTTTGCCAACTACCATAGAGTCGCCTGCTGTGCCTAGAAATATTATTTTTGGTTGCTGCATATTAACCTCACTATCAGTTTTATTATGTTTATGCGTAAGTTAATGGAATTAATAAAGGTTTCGATGATAATAACAAATTATTTAATCCACTTAAACTTTTCATATGTATCATGCAGATAATACACCAAGACATTAAAAAAGGAACAGCTAAGATAAAGGTTGAAAATAAGGATGATATATGGTATCTTAGCACAATCATCGATACAAATGATATAGTTAAAAGTATGACTACAAGAAAAATCAAGCTTGAAAGCAGTGGAGAAGATAGAAAAGCTAAGATCAGCATTAAAAAAGTGATTCTTGCAGTTGTTGTTGAAAAGATTGAATTTCATAAATATACAGGTGACCTGAGGATATCTGGCAAGATAAAAGAGGGTTTAGAAGATATACCTGCAGGAAGTTATCATACATTCAATGTTGAAGAAGGCAGCATATTAACAATAGAAAAGCAGAAATGGATGAATTTCCAAGTAAAAAGACTTAAAGAAGCAACTGCAAACAAAGCACTGAACATAATAATATGCATATTTGACAGAGAAGAAGCAATATTTGCATTGATGAAGAAGTATGGTTATGACATATTGACTGAGATTAAAGGCAATGTGCAGAAAAAAGCAGTTGAAGAAAAAGTAAAAAACACATTCTATGCTGAGATTATATCAATATTAAGCAAATATGATGAAAAATATAAATTGACCAAGATAGTCATGGCAAGCCCTGGTTTCTGGAAAGATGAATTAAGAAAAGAGCTAAAAAATGAAGCATTGAAGAAAAAAATATTATTTGCCACATCAAGCGGCGCTGATAAAAGTGCTCTAAATGAAGTCATGAAAAGACCAGAGGTGATAAGTGCATTGAAAGATGACAGAATAGTTAAAGAGATAAACCTTGTAAATGATATTCTTGGGGAGATAAAGAAAGATGGTGCTGTTGCATATGGTATAAAAGAAACAAAAAAAGCTGCAACAATGGGTGCTGTTAAGATAATGCTTCTGACAGATGGTTTCATCCAAAAAAGGCGTGAAGAAAATAATTTTGAGGAGATTGAAAAAGTCATGAAAACAGCAGATGGAACACAAGGAGAGGTACATATCATCAGTTCTGACCATGATGGTGGCAAAACATTAGATGGCCTTGGCGGAATTGCGGGGCTGTTGAGATATAAGATATCATGATAAGAATAGTTTTATAACAATATAATTACTACTAAGGGTAGTTAAATATATATAAAAGAAGTTCCTTTGTTCTCCAAGTATAAAACAGAATAGTTATTTATATATATAAGTAATAATTATTAATGATTCATGAAAAAAATAAGTGAGGTAAAGAAATTGGACAAAACCTTAAAAGAAATAAAAGATGCTGAAAAAGAAGCAGAAAGCATAATCAATAGTGCAAAGAAAAAAGCAGAAAATATAATATTAAAAGCAAAAGAAAGCGCAGCAGAAATTATTGAGAATAAAAAACAAGAGATGAACAACCTCAAAGAAAACATGATTTCTGAAAAAAAGAAAGTAGTTGGGACAGAAAGAGCAAAAATAATGAGAAACACACAACAACAGATTTATGAAATTGATGAAAAATCCAAGAAAAATATGAATAAAGCTGTTGATAAGGTCATAAAGGCATTCAATGAATGCATAATATAGTGAAAATGTTAGAAACAGAAAGGATGTCAAAGATAAGGGTTGTAACATCAAAAAACAACCAGAAAAAAGTAATAAAGAAATTTTATGATTTAAAAGTATTACATATATTTGAACATAAAAAAACTGAAGAACTTGATATAGGTACTCCTCAAAAAGACGGGGAAAAGATTGCTGAACTTCTTGTCAAAGTAAAATCTTTTCTGAGCAATTTTAAGCATAGCAAAGATATGAATAAAATAAAGACAGTAAATCAACAGCTGCAACTAAAAACAATAGAAAGAGAAATAAACACAATAGGGGAATCACTTAAGAACTTAAGAGCTGATATCAGTGCAATTGACAGCGAAATCTCAAAAAAGAAAGAATTATGCGGAAAATTAGGATTATTAAACTGCCTTTATCTCAATCTGGAATCTTATGTAGGATTAAGATCAATAAGCTGTCTTGTTGGCACACTGAAGAGCAAGGATGGATTAAAAAAAGAACTTGAAAATATAACAAACAGGTTCAAGATCCACATTTCCAAAAACAGCGTACATGATGTTATTGCATTATTCATCGATAAGAAAAAAGAAGAAGAGGCATCTAAAGTATTGAAAAATCATGGATTTTCTGAACTTAATCTTGAGTTTATAGAGGATATGGAAGGACTGCCTCTCAAATATGTAAACCAGCTCAATGATGAACTGCAAAAGCTGGAGCTGAGAAAAAACAGATTAGAATCAAATATTAATAAGATCAAATATGAGAATTTCAAAAAAATGAAAATATATGAAAATTTTCTTAGCATTGAAGCAGATAAAGCAGAAGCACCATTGATGTTTGGAGAGACAAAAGATACAATAGTTATAACAGGATGGATTCCTGCAAAAAAAGTGAATAGTATAACTAAAGATATTGAAAAATTGACAGATAGCAAAGTATTTATTGAGAATATTCAAGCAGAGAAAAAAGAGCCAAGACCAATAAAGATGAACAACAATATGCTGATAAGGCCATTTGAATTTTTTATGAGATTATATACAATACCCTCATATAAAGAGATTGACCCAACAACATTGATATTCATAACATTCCCTATATTTTTTGGATTCATGCTAGGAGATGTAGTTTATGGAATAATCACACTATTGCTGTTCATATTATTGAAAAAATTAATTCCTGCAGGTAAAGACCTGCTCAAATCAATGATGTCATGCAGTTACTGGACAATCATATTTGGATTCATATTTGGAGAATATTTTGGATTTGAACATGTAAAACATGGTACTCTCAGCAATATAATAGAAGCATTAAAATTACCAGTCCATAAAGTTATGCTAAACAATGAATTGATATATGAATTTCCAAGGCTTATAAACAGGATGCATGGAGAAATCAATGTATTGGGAAATAATATACATATTGTTTTAGTGATTGGAGCTATAGTAGGATTTATACATATAAATTTATCATTATTGTTCGGATTCATAAATGAATACAAAGGACATGGACTTAAAGAAGCAATATTGGCAAAATTCAGCTGGTATATATTAGAAGCAGGGCTTGCAATAATCGTATTGAAATCAATGGGAATAATAAATTTATCAAGTTATGTTGGCGTTGCATTAATTATAATATCTATAATAATGATATATCTTGGAGAAGGTGTGCAGGGTGTTGTTGAGATACCTGCAATATTCTCAAATACATTAAGCTACTTAAGGCTTGGTGCTGTTGGTCTGGCATCTGTAGGTCTTGCAGTAGTGATAAATGAAAAACTTGCATTGCCATTCATAGAAAAAGGCGGAATATCAATATTGATAGGTGTAATTATTCTCATCATAGGGCATGTGATAAACATCGCTTTGGGGATATTAGGCCCTTTTCTGCATTCCATAAGACTGCATTATGTAGAATTTTTCAATAGATTCTATAAAGGCGGTGGAAAACCATACAAACCATTTGGAATAGATTATAAGGAAAACATATAAATAGCTTAAGAGAAAGAATTTAAAAAATAATAATCCTAAAAAATGGATTAATAATAACTATTGGAGGTAAGAAAAATGGCAGACGCAGGATTAATTGCAATTGGTGCAAGCATTGCATTTGGATTGAGTGCTATAGCAACAGGTATAGCTGAGAAGCAGATAGGTGCAGCAGCTATAGGAGCTATGGCAGAAAAAGAAGAATTGTTCGGTAAAGGTCTTATATTGACTGTTATCCCAGAAACAATTGTAATATTTGGATTAGTAGTTGCAATACTGATTATAGGTATGGCAGCAACACATTAGAATCCTCAGGATTGGAGGATTCTAATTGATCCAAATTAAATTAAAATTCATTTAAATGATTAAAAAGATGAGATTAGGATTAGATTTTCAAAATACCACAGAACAGGTGTGAAGATGGGATTAGAAGAAGTCAAAAAAGACATTATAGAAAATGCTGAGAAAGAAGCTAGAAAAATAATAGAAGCTGCTAATCATGAAGCTGAGAAAATAACAGCAAAGGCAGTTGAAGAAGCTGGAAAAATAAGGGATGAAGCAGAAGAAAAGGCTATGAAAGATGTTGAATCTGTCGAGAGGAAAGAATTGGCTGTCGCAAACCTTGAAGCTAAGAAAGAAATATTTAGGAGAAAAAAAATAATAATAAACAAGGTAATAGAAGAAGCAAAAAGAAAAGTAGAAAGTATGCTTACTAAGGATAAAGAATCACTGCTAAGGAAAATAATGAGCAAAGCAGCAAAACAATTAGAAATAGAATATGTATACTGCAGCAAGGCAGAAGCTTCAATAATAAAGAAGATTGCCAAGAAAGGAACAACAATAATTGATTCAGAAGACATATCAGGCGGGATAATTGCCGAGAACAAAGACAAAACACTAAGCATCAACTACAGTTATAAGAGCATATTTGATGATACTTATGAAGAGCTGCTTCAGGAATTAGCACAGACTTTGTTTTGATATAAATTAATAAAATGTCAGAAAAAATAATATTAGCAGATTGTTACCCCTACACTTATGTTAGAGTCATCAGCATGAAATCAAAGCTTTTGAGCAGGGATGATTATAATAAGCTGCTGAAGATGGGATTCTCTGAGATATCAAAATACCTGCAGGAATCTGAATACAAGAAAGAGATAAATGAGTTAGGTATGGAACTGAAAGGAGCAGATCTGTTGGAATCTGCGCTCAACAAAAACCTAATCACTTCATTTGATAAGCTTTGGAGAATATCTCCTGATGAATTAGACCTGCTTATTAATGCTTATGTCAAAAGATATGATTTTTTCAATGTTAAAACAATAATCAGGGCAAAGTTCTCAAAACTAAAAACAGAAGACATAAAGAAAACAATACTTCCGATAGGATTGTTCAGCAGTAAGCATATGCAAAAAATGATTGATGAAGAATCCATCAACAAAATAATTGAGATATGTGGATTATTGGAAAACAAGAAAATACCACAAATAATCCAAAGATTCAAAGACAGCAGTTCATTATTAGAAATTGAGAATGCACTGGATGAAGCATATTTTAATTTTGTATTTGAATTCTCTAAAAAAATACCTGAAGAAGGACAATTATTCAAAAAATTCCTGTTAAATGAGATTGATGTGCTAAACATCAAATTGTTACTAAGGCTAAAGAAAGCAAATATGAAACATGAAGATATTGCTAAACATATAAGTATGTATGGAGAAGAGCTGAGTTTATCAAGGCTTAAAAGATTAATCAAAGCAGATTATAAAGGTGCGATAAAAATATTAGAGAAAACATCATTCAAAGAGATAATAAAAAGGCATGCACCAGCTTTGGAGAGCAGCAAGTCATTGGTCAGGTTAGAGAATGATTTAGATAAATATCTGCTTAAGAAATCATTATCACTGCTTCATCAGCACCCATTATCAATAGATATAATTTTAGGATACATGTTCGCAAAAGAGATTGAAGTGAAAAACTTGAAAGCAATTGTCAAAGGAAAACAGCTGAGGATGGATGAAGATTTCATAGCTGGACAATTGATTGCATAACTATAAAATGACAGAAAAATTTGATATTGTTGCAATTGGCGGTGAAGAGTTCACATTAGGTTTCAGGCTGGCAGGTATAAGGACAATAGAAACAATATCACCAAAAGAAGATTTTGAAAGACTGATAAGTGATAGAGAGATAGGAATCATAATTACAGATGAAAATATATTGCAGAGACTGCCTGAACATTTCAGAGAAGATGTTGAGGGAAAAGTGAAGCCGGTGACTGTAGCGTTGTCAACAACTGCTGCTGCACAAGAGACATTGAGGAAAAAGATCATAAAATCAATAGGTGTTGATCTTTGGAGCAAATAATACTTAAAGAATGATAAATAGAAAAAGATAAAAAATAAATGAATAAGGGTGAATAATCATGGCACAAAAAGGTAAACTATTCAGGATTGCAGGACCAGTTGTAGTAGCAAAAGGCATCTCTGCAAGGATGTATGATGTTGTAAGAGTAGGAAATGAAAGATTGATGGGTGAAGTAATCCAGATTGACGGAGAAAAAACTATCATACAAGTATATGAAGATACTTCAGGAATAAGACCAGGAGAGCCAGTTGAAAACACAGGCAAACCATTATCTGTTGAATTAGGTCCTGGAATGCTCAGAAGCATATATGATGGAATTCAAAGGCCATTACCAGTCTTAGTAGAGAAGATGGGAGATTTCATCAAGAGAGGAGTTGATGCACCAGGTCTTGACCACGATAAAAAATGGGAATTTAAAGCAACAAAGAAAGCAGGAGACAAAGTAAATGGCGGTGACATAGTAGGTGAAGTGCAGGAGACAGAAGGATTGATACACAGCATAATGATTCCTCCAAATATATCTGGAAAGATAACTTCATTAAGTTCTGGAAATTATACAGTCAATGATGTAATTGGAAAATTAGACAATGGGCATGAATTAAGATTAAAACAGATATGGCCAGTAAGAGTCCCAAGACCATCAAGAAAAAAATTAGCACCAACAATTCCACTGATTACAGGACAAAGAATATTTGATGTATTATTTCCTCTGGCAAAAGGTGGTGTTGCAGCTATCCCTGGACCATTTGGAGCAGGAAAATGTATAACTGGTGATACTAAAATACTTGTTAATAATAAATTGAGAGAAATAAAGGATGTTTTTGATAGTTCTAAAGGTAGAAAAACAGTTCAAGGCCATGAAACTTTTATTGAATTTGACAAAGCATTAGAAGTATGGAGTTTTGATGGAGAAAAAATTAAAAAAAACAAAGCAACTCATGCCTATAAAGGAAAAACAAGTAGGATTGTCAAGATTAGGACTAGATCAGGCAGAGAAGCAAATCTAACACCAATTCATAAACTTTTCAAATTAGACGAAGAACTAAATGTTGTTGAAACTGAATCTCAAAACCTTAATGAAGGAGATTTTATTATTTCTCCTCGTAAAATTAAATTTAAAGGAGAATATCAACCTATAAATTATAATTATGAAGCTAGAGTAGCCGATACTGAAGCAATTGATTTAATGGTTGGATCTATAAAAAAATATGTGAAAGATAATGCAACTACTTTAAAACATGCTGCTAAATTGTTAGGAGTTGCATATGATACTATGATGAATTTCTATCTTAAAAGAAATACCCCAACAATTTCATTCATTAGGAATGTTGAAGAATTAACAAAGCAGAAAATAGAGATAAATCTAATTAAAGCAGAGCGTGATTCATCTCTTATAACTATACCAAGATACTTATCAGAAGAATTTGCAGAATTTTTAGGGTATATAATGGCAGATGGAATGATAAAGGGAAAACAAAGTGTTCATTTCTTTAATAAAAAATCTGAATTGAGAAATAGATTTTCTTATCTATTGAAAAAATTATTTAAATTAGAGTCTAAAGAATATATGGCAAATACAGTAGAAGCTGTAAGAACTAATTCAGTACTTTTAGTAAAATTATTACATAGCTTGAATATGCCATTATTTAAAAAATCTAAAAATGTGGATATTCCTTATCAATTATTGAATTCTCCTAATTCAGTAATCAAAAATTTTGTGATATCATATATCGTATGTGATGGACATATCGGTAAAAAAGAACTTGAAATAGCTACGGCAAGTAAAGATATGCGAGATTCTTTATCTTATCTTCTTTTGCGTTTAGGTATCTTGTGTAGTGTAAGGAAAAAATTGACTGATGGTATGACATATCATAGATTATTTATTCCAAAAAGAGAAGCAATTAAGATACACCCTTATTATGAACAAGATTTTTATTATAACTCTAACGACATAGTTCCAATGACAAGTGCTTTATTTAAGAAGATACTTGGTAATACAAAACCATTTGAGTTGGAAAAAGAAGGAATTTCAACAACGGCGTATTATGTAAACCAGAATCTTACTGCAAAAACAATGCAGAAAGTTGCAGGAAAATTAGGAAACAAATCATTACAGAAATTTGCTATGGCATTAGATTATGTTTTTTGTGATGAAATAGTTTCTATAGAAATTATTGATCAGGATACAGATGTTTATGATATCACTGTGCCTGAGACACACAACTTTATTGGCGGTAATACACCAATGATATTACATAACACAGTTTCACAGCAGCAGCTTGCAAAATGGTGCGATGCACAGATTATTGTATATATCGGTTGTGGAGAACGTGGCAATGAGATGACTGAAGTTTTGACTGAATTTCCAGAGTTAGAAGATCCTAAGACAGGTAAACCATTAATGGACAGGACAGTATTGATAGCAAATACGTCTAATATGCCAGTCGCAGCTAGAGAAGCTTCAATCTATACTGGAATCACAATTGCAGAATATTATAGAGACATGGGATATAATGTAGCATTGATGGCAGACTCAACATCAAGATGGGCAGAAGCAATGAGAGAGATATCATCCAGACTAGAAGAGATGCCAGGTGAAGAAGGTTATCCAGCATATCTTGCAACAAGACTGGCTGAATTTTATGAAAGAGCTGGAAGAACAATACCTTTGGGAACAGACCAGATAGGCAGTGTATCTGTCATTGGTGCAGTAAGTCCGCCAGGCGGTGACTTTTCTGAACCTGTCACCCAAAACACATTGAGAGTAACAAAAACATTCTGGGCTTTGGATGCAAAATTAGCTCAAAGAAGGCATTTTCCTTCTATCAATTGGCTGACAAGCTACAGCCTTTATTTACCAACACTTGCACCATGGTTCAAAGAAAATGTGAGCGATGAATGGGATAAATATGTTAACAGACTTATGATTATATTACAAGAAGAAGAAAAGCTGATGGAAATTGTACAATTAGTTGGAAGTGATGCTTTACCGGATAAGCAGCAGGTAATTTTAGAAGTTGCAAGGCTTATAAGAGAATTTATCCTGCAGCAAAACGCATTCCATGAAGTTGATACATATTGTGATCCTAAAAAAAGCGCTGAAATGATAATGTCTGTGCTTAAATTTTCAGATCTTGCTGAAGAAGCACTCAGTAGAGGAGTCAGAATAAAACAAATTATTGAGGTAAAATCAAAGAATAGGATTGCTGATGCAAAGTATACAAAAAATCATGAGGAACTATTGAAAAAAGTCAATAAAGACATGGAAGAAGAATTCAGTAAGCTAAAAGTATGATTAAATAAGGTCATAAGGTAAGAGGGTTTGAAGGAACAAAAATTTTAATTCCATAAAACAGTCTAACTATATTACCTTAAAACATTTATTTTGGAGGTTATAATAATGAAGGAATATAAGACAATCAAAAGGATTGCTGGACCATTAGTGTTTGTTGAGAAGACAGAACCAATTGGTTATGGTGAACTGGTAAGGATTACAATGCCAAATGGAAGTATTAAAAACGGACAGGTTCTTGATACTAGTGAAGATATGGTTGTTGTTCAGATTTTTGAAGGCACAAGCGGTATTGATAAAGATTCAAAAGTTAAGTTTTTAGGAGAGACAATCAAGCTGAGTGTAAGTGAAGATATGCTTGGAAGAATATTGAGCGGTTCAGGAAAACCAATAGATGGCGGAGCTGAGATTATACCTGATAAGAAATTAGATATCATAGGTGCAGCCATAAATCCTTATGCTAGAGGAACACCGCAAGATTTTATCCAAACTGGTGTCTCAACAATTGATGGAACAAACACATTAGTCAGAGGACAGAAACTGCCTATATTTTCAGGCTCTGGCCTTCCGCATAATGAAATAGCATTACAGATTGCAAGACAGGCAAAAGTTATCGGACAAAAAGGAAATTTCGTAGTCATATTCGCTGCAATGGGAATCACAAATGAAGAAGCGCAGTATTTCATAAAAGATTTTGAAGAGACAGGAGCTCTTGAAAGAAGTGTTGTCTTCCTGAATCTTGCAGATGATCCAGCAGTTGAGAGATTAATTACACCACGAATGGCATTGACAACAGCAGAATATTTAGCATATGAAAAAGATATGCATGTTTTAGTTATTTTAACTGATCTTACTAATTATTGTGAAAGCCTGAGAGAGATTGGAGCTGCAAGAGAAGAGGTTCCTGGTAGAAGAGGTTATCCAGGTTATATGTATACAGATCTTGCAGGATTATATGAAAGAGCAGGTATGATTAAAGGTAAAAAAGGAAGTATCACACAACTACCAATATTAACAATGGTCGGCGATGATATCACTCATCCAATCCCAGACCTAACAGGTTATATCACTGAAGGACAAATAGTATTGAGCAGAGAACTACACAGAAAAGGTATATACCCGCCAGTTGATGTATTGCCATCACTTTCAAGACTTATGAATCTTGGTATTGGAAAAGGAAAAACTAGAGATGATCATAAGGCTGTCTCAGACCAGATGTATGCATTCTATGCAGAAGGAAGAGACCTGAGAGGCCTTGTAGCGATTGTAGGGGAAGAGGCTTTAAGCCAAAGAGATAAGAATCTGCTGAAATTTGCAGAACAGTTTGAAGACAAATTTGTCAGGCAAGGCAAACGTGAAGACAGAAGCATCTTCGGAACCTTAAGTATCGGTTGGAAACTGCTTGGAGCAATACCTAAAGATGAATTAACCAGAATCAGTCCAGCTATGAGAGATGTATATTATGGCAAAGAGATGAAAGAAATTAATGCTGAAACTGAAAAAAATGAAGTGATAGCAGAGAAAGTAGAAACTAATAAAAAAGTGGTTGAAAACAAGACAGAAAAGAAAACAAGCAAACCAACTGCAAAGAAGAAAAAAGCTAAATCAAAAAAGAGATGAATTAATAAAATAAACAAAATCTCATCCTAAAGGATGGGGTATTAAACCCACATAAAATCTCTGATGAGATTTTAAATAAGAAAAATGTCACAGGATGTAAAACCAACAAGAAGTGAACTTCAGAAGCTGAAACAGAGGATTAAGTTAGCTAAATCAGGCTATAATCTTCTGAAAAAGAAAAGAGATGGCTTAATAATGGATTTCTTTGAAGTGCTGAAAGAAGCAAAGACATTAAGAAAAGATCTTACTGACCAGTATGTTGATGCATTGAATAAGATTAATGTTGCCAGAGTGATAGAAACTGATTTTAAGCTAAAGTCCGTGGCAATGGCTGTGAAGAACATACCGGTTGTTGCATTAGAGACAAAAAACATAATGGGCGTCTTAGTACCAAAGATAAAATCTGAGCATAAGCCAGTACATTTCCTTGACAGAGGTTATGGCACAATAGACAGCTCAGCAGCAATTGATGAATCAGCTGAAGGTTATGAAAAAGTTGTTGAAAGTGTCATCAAAGCTGCAGAAGTTGAGACCGCATTGAAGAAACTACTCATTGAAATAGAAAAGACAAAAAGAAGAGTTAACGCACTGGAATTTTCAGTAATACCTAAACTTGATAAGACAAAAGCATTTATTACTATGCGTCTTGAAGAGATGGAAAGAGAAAATACATTCAGGATGAAAAGGATTAAGCAGAAAAATGGATAATATAGTTTAATTTATTCTTTTTATAAAATATAAAAATATATTCCCTAAATCACCACAAACTTTAAAAATTCTACCTGCTTCTTAGTCAATATATGGGTAAAAGATGCACAATCTGTGGAAAAGATGCGCAATTCGCAATAAAGGATACAAGTGATTATTATTGTGAAGAATGCGCTGAAGAAAATTTTGGTGATGTATCTATGCTTGTTGCAGTTGAAGAGAAAGCACAGAAACTAAAGGCTATGCTGGATAACAAGATTGAAGATGAAAATGAGACAGATGATGCAGATAAAGAGAATAGAGCAGATTGAAAACAGTACTTATTAAGCTAAAGTGTAGCCTGAAGGCTATAGAATGTGTTTTTGCCATGTTGATATTAGACTCATCATAATTTCTCATTCCTAATTGGCTTCTAAGACAACCAATAATTTTTCTTATTAACACAAATGATCTTAATGATCTTTCTGCTTCATTATTGTCCATAGGTAATTCAGGATACAATACACAAGTAAACCATTTATCTCTT
>JBDRKY010000094.1:0-6554 GCA_043813525.1 Candidatus Woesearchaeota archaeon | reverse complement strand
CATTATCAGTGCATATAAAAATTGATTTCACAGATGAAGAAATAACAGCAATTGATAAAGCTGTAAATGATTATATAGATGATTATGAATCTCTTGTCGAAAGAATAAAAGAGATATTAAGATTAAAACAGCAGGATTTCAAATGCGAAATTGGAAGCTGCATTGATGAGACAGATGTACCTGAAGGTGTTGTTGAGGGAGAATTGGAAGAGAAGGTTGGTGTGGTGTTAAGAAAAGAACAAGAACAAAAAAAAAGAGAGGTTGAAAAATATTATAAAAATAGAGTCAGAGAATTATTTAACCCTAATTTCTCTGGACAAGATGTTTGGGTCTCTAGATGGGAATTAGACGGTATTTTACATTTTATTATAAATGGAAAAGATGGAAAAGGAAGACATTATTATCCTAATTTTGAGTTTGAACATGGAACAAATGCTTTAGCAATGCACCCATATGGTTTCCATAAGGTACTTCATATGTATGTAAAGGTTACTGATATGTATGATAATCGAATAAAAAGAAATTTTTATATTACAGACGATCCTAATGATTTTAGAATTAATACTATTGGCTTTGATTTAATCTCAGGAAAGAAAATATATTCGAAAGTTTATTCTCTTTTACATCCTACTGTAAAAGATCAGATTTACAAAAGACAGATTATAATTACTTATGAGAAATAGAAATAGATAAATCAGTTTTATAGCCCAAGTGACAGGAACTGTCAAACTGAGGTTATAGCATTATTGTTGATTTAGGTATAAATGTTGCTTTAATTGATACATAACCAGCAATCTTTCCTAAAATCTCATCTAATTTTCTATAGTTTTCAGGTAATTCTTCGTTTAATCCTTCTGGGGATATAAAATATGGGACATAGATTCCAGAAGGAAAACCATCCAAGAAATAGCTGTGTTGTTTAGCATCTCTTCTAGATATTCTCCTCCCTGTTGCATGTGGCAATGAATATTCTAAGGTTCCAATATTTTCATTAGCCATAACAAGAGTAGCATAACCACTCATTGAAGAAGGAATAACTGTAAGATCACCTGATTCAACTTTTACTGCCCCTTTTCTATATATTACTTCAGAGTTAGATACTTCAATAAAATTATGCACCCTATCTACTAATAGTTTAGAATCCTGAGAACATATTTCCTCTACTATATATAATAGTTTTTTTCTATTGTTTTTAGCATATTCTATAACTGCTTGCTGTTCTTCTAAATAATTACTTCCTATTGACTTAGTTTGGTAATGTCTTCTGCCCATATTTCTGCTACCACTGTGTATCAATACAACCCAATCATTGAATTGTAACGAATCAACACTACTTTCACTTACTTGATAGAATGTAACAAAATGATTCCCACCACCTAAACTTCCCATACCTTTTCTTATTCCCATTAATCTTGATGCAATTTGGTTAGTTATATCCTCTAAGTCTACAAGTTCAAGATCAAATTTTGCTAAAAGCATTCCACAACCAACATCATTGCCTAAATATTCAGGATTAATACCACCCTTTTTATCATGTTTTTCTTTATCAAAAATAGCAACCACACCAGTAGGTAGCCCATGATTAGGAGAATAATCTGGCATTACAACTATTTTTTTAAAATCAGTTAAGGTTTTAGGTAAATTTAATGGCATATTTGATAAATTAATTAATCTTCCTTTGTTTCGCATACCCTTGGGTAAGCAATCATTATATTTAACTCTTCCTTGTCTTTTCCCCATATATATCCCTATGATTAAGGATTAATTGAGCATTTATAAAGTTTCTGGTTTTTACCAGTATAGAGTAGTTAAAATACATCTTTGCTCTCAATGTGGTCTGGGGCAAAGCCAATGTTTCTCACAAATTATTTTTTTATTTATTTTTAGGTATTATATTATCGCTTAATGAAAAGATTAAGAGTTAATCCATTTGGTTTAGGCTATGTTAAATTATGGGTGATTGAAAAAGTAGCTGATAAATATCTTAAATACCAATGTTCAGAATATATAACATCAAAACAGAAAAATATATATATAACATATGTAATATAATAGATAATGAAGAAAAATAAGTACGAAATGCTATATAGATTAGATGGTTTGCAGACAGTTGACACCATAATGGATGAGTTAAATATAGGGAGGCAGTCTGCAGTAAACCTCATATCAAAGCTGAAAAAAGAACAGCATCTCACAATCTGGGCAGGCGGCAGAAAAAAGATTTATAAGATAACAATCAGAAAACAATTACCAAGGGTAGATGGAATGTGGGATGTAATCAATAGATATTCACATAAAATGAAACTCAATCCATGGTATGACCATCAGGTGCATATAGTGGATAAAGCTCATGGTGTATATGGACCAGAAGATGCACTGATAGATGCGATTGAGACAAAAAGCTTCAGGATAATATTGGCTAGCCTGCATCTTTTTAGGCATATCAAAAACTGGAAAAAGCTGTATAGCCTGTCTATGAGATATGATTCATGGCAGAAGGTTGGCGCATTATATGAAACAGCACGATTATTCCTTAAGATCAAGAAGATGCCAGAGAAATATATACAATTTAAGCCGAATAGATGGCATCAACTAACACAATTAAAAAAGAAGAATTTTTCAGATATTGCCAATAGATGGAAAATCTACATTCCATTCAATAAAAATGATATTAAAGAAATACAATAGGTGACAGAAGATGATATCGCATAAAGAACAAATGGAACTATTTAATTTAGTAAGTAAACATCTTAAGTCAGATGTCACTGCATATGCTTTTGGAGGCAATGCTATGATGTTTTATGGGTACAAAGATGATACAAAAGATATAGACATCTTATTTGAATCCACAAAAGAAAGAAAAGAATTTATCCATGTGATTGAATTATTAGGATTTAAAGAGACCAGCCCTATGAAAATATATATTGATGAAAAACTGCGTAATCCATCCAGGCCATTGATGTATATTAAAGATGATATCAGGTTTGACATATTTGTAAAAAAGATATTTAAAACTCTTCTTAGCCCTAAAATGAAAGATAATCTTTTTTCTGTGCATGAATTTAAAGGCAGGCACTCGTTAAGATTAAAAATTCTGAGAAAAGAACATCTTGTGATTCTCAAGACAGTAACAGAACGAGACAAAGATTTTGAAGATATTATAACTATAACAAAGACAGATAAAGATTTCGACTGGCAATATCTTATTGATGAAGTTATTTGGCAGTATCAAAATGGGGATTCATGGATATTATTGGATACAGAGAAAATGCTTATTGAATTGAAAAAATATATTCATGTCCCTGAAAAGTTTATCAAGCAATTGTATAATTTGAAGATTTGATGATTAACTTTATAAATAAACCCTTGATTTTTCTAACAGATGAAACTTCCAAATTGGTTAAAGCCTGAATATATGAGAGAGATTGATGCTGACCTAACCAAATATGATTGTATTGAGGATGGATTACCTAAAGAAAAATACGCAAGAATTACAGCTAGGTTAGATGATACACCAGTTTATATTAGTGCAGATATTGGTTTAGAGCAGATAAAAGCTCAAAAACGGCATTTTTATGATGTTTTAGGCTATATTTCAGACTTGTTATATTGGTATTTTCATGGAAGGCATGTAAATAAAGATATTGCTGTAGCAGAGCTGCATAATGGTTCATCTTTAGAACAAAGAATTGAATCAGAAGAATCAGAAATTAAAAAAATTATTTCAGGGAGAGAATCCCACACAAAAGCTGCTAAAACAGCAGGAGTTCAATATAAACAACCAAAAGCTGTAAGAAACCCAGCTGGTTCAATAGACTCAAATAATCTAAGATTAAACGAACTAAGGTTAGGTGAACTAAGCTGCGAAGGTATTGCATTATATGATCAAAACCCAGAACAGAGAATTAATTTAAGTTATATAACAACCCCTTTCAAATCAATAAGATATCATTTTATTGAGTTTGCAGGTAAAGAATATCTGATAAGAACAGCAAATGACCATCATGTAGTGGTGGGAATATATACAGCTCAAAGAATCAGAAAGAACTTTGGCACAAACCCAGGATTCCAAATAAATACAAATGGTGGAAACAGAACAAGCTTAGTCACATCTGCAACTTATTTTGCAGGTTATGACTCAAAAATAGATGAAAAAATAAAACATAATCTGGAAAAAGCAATAAAAGAAGAATATGGGCATAAAGAAGTCAGGTTTAAGGCTTAAATCCTCAGTTAGATACTTATCAAACTTAATTAACTCTTTATTTTATATTGTAAAAAAACTATTGCACATCTACTTTCTTGCTGATGCTTTGACCTGGCATTCCAGTCTCAAATAAAGCTCTAACTGTCCCTTTTGTACCATGAACACCCTTAATTTGACCTTTCAGCTCTTTGCCAGCAGTTGTTTTGAAAACTACAGATTTTCCAACCAGTTTATGAGCTTCTTCCTTATTATCAACACCATCAACTTTGATAATCATCTGATTGTCTGTCTGAACTTTTCTTCCTCTTCTAAAGCTTGTTATGATACCTTGCATAATCATTACCTCACTAATAAATGCTTATTTAATATGTCTTGGATTGTAGGACAAATGCAGTGTTTATAAATGTTATCTTTAAATTACATCTGAAACCTTTTCAAACCTTTTCTCCTGTTCAGGAGTCAGTTCAGCAAAAATCTCACCACAATCATTACAATATAATTTGTCCTCTTTCTTGTTATATCTAACATTTATACTGCCACATTCAGGACACTTTTTTATTTTCGCTAATTTCACCATAATCATACTTCAATTTTTAAGAGGTATATATATTTTTCTAAAAGAGTTATGTACCATACAGAAACAACAAAACATATAAATTATACAGAAATACATTCATAGATGGCAGATTTGGAGCTTTGGAAAGGTTATAATTTGTCTGATTTCTGGCTACATAGTGATTTGAGTGATGATCTAGCTAGAAAAATCAGTTCAACAATGTCAGCATCTACGAGAGAGATTGTAGCGTCAAATGAAGCATTAGCCAGAGAAGGGATAACTGTTAGTGATAGGATGTCTTCATCATTAAGAGAAGTAGTAAGACAAACACACTATATGGGTGAAAATATTGCTGTTGCGTTAGGATATTCAGATGAAAAAAGACATTATGATCATGAAGAACTTGTTTGGCATCTGGGTAAAACAAATTCTATGCTTAGAGAAATAGACGTTACTTTTAGATGGGGTGTTAGTAAAGTACTGACAGAAATTGGCAGAGTTGCAGATTCACTAGAAACTTTGATAGAACAGGCAAGAACAAAAATTGAAGATACTGCATATAATAGTTTCAATCTAGCGCGCGATAATTTTAGAAAAGGATTATATCAAGAATGCTTAGATAGATTAGATGAAGCAGTAAAAGGAATTGGTGGTTTACCAGGTTATAAAGAAGAATGGAGATTCCATTTTTTTAGAGGTACAGTTCATATAGGTTCACATGCAATGGTAAGAGATGAACAAGCCAGAGATTTTTTTGATCCTGCTGAAGCTGAAAAAGCATTTCTTCTGGCAGTAAGATATGCAAAGTTTGATTTTCCTAAAGACGCTGCAATAGCAATGATGTCAGCTAGTCAGGCAGCATACATACAAAAAAAATTAGATGTAGCAGAAAAATATGCTAAGATATCAATTGAATTGTGCAGTGAATTGCATGAAGCGCGATTTCAGTTAGCGCGTGTTTTTATGGAAAAAGATCAGCCACAGGATGCATTCCCTAATTTGAGAACCATTATTGAACATGATTGGAGATATCTCATTAAAGCAGCAGGTGATTCTGCTTTTCAAAAACATCAAGAAGAATTGGATGATTTTGCTGAAGAGTATAGATCAAATCTTTGGGCAGGTTTTATTGAAGATGTATGCAGTGAATATGAGATTGTATTGCCTAATATAGAAAGGATTAGTGAACTTGCATCAAATCCGATTATTGTGAAATGGAAAGACTTATTGTTTGATACTGGAGAACCTTGGCAGATAGCTGATATAATCCATTACCAAAAAAATCAAACTTTAAAGAAAGATTCTTCTCAGCTTAATAAAACTATAGATGAATTGTTATCTAAAAATTGGAAGAATATAATGCAGGCGCTAAAAGAAGCTGAGCAATATACTAGCAGATTCCATGAACTTGATCAGTCTTCTATAATAGATAGATGGCGAAGTTATGAAGAAAGAAAGAAATATGATGATGATGTTACTTATACAGTTAGCCATGCTCAGGATGATATATTCTCTGTAAAAATATTGACAGACAGACTATGTAAAGAAGAAAAAAAATATCTTGCTGTAATTGATGATATAAGATCAAGGCTTGATAAATACAATTGTTTGATTTCCAGATATAAAAGAATAGCTGAACATCCTGTTATTTTCTCACATTGAACAGTTTGATTAAAAAATTGTAATCTCTATATAACATGAAGTTCAATTACAATTCAACTTCTAATGCCTTAAGAATTTTTTTCTGTTTTTGAGTCAAAGGATTGATGTGTTTCATTGTCTCATACTCTG
>JBDRKY010000093.1:0-2695 GCA_043813525.1 Candidatus Woesearchaeota archaeon | reverse complement strand
TAATCAAATGCTTCCTGCCTGTTTGTCTTTCCTTTGTTTAGATAATTGATAAGAATATCTATCCCTCCTTTGATGACTTTAATATCATTATTTGCCAGACCATCATTGATTATTTCAATTCCAACATCAAACAATGATATCTTTGTATTTTATCCTAAAACTGGAGAAGAAACTTAAAAAATAATTTATGAGAAACATTGGCTTTGCCCCAGACCACATTGAGAGCAAAGATGTATTTTAACTACTCTATGCTGGTAAAAAACAGAAACTTTATAAATGCTCAATTAATTCTTAATCATAGGGATATCTATGGGGAAAAGACCAGAAAGAGTTAAATATGATAATTGCTTACCTGATGGTATGGATTCTAAATTAAAAGATCGTATAACTGGATGTATTATTGGCGGTGCAATAGGTGATGCTTTAGGTATGCCTGTTGAAGGGATTTCTCATCAGGACAGATTTAATTTTGGTAGAATTACTAAATATGAATCACCTAAACAAGGTACATTAGCTTCAAGAAAAGGTCTAAAAGCAGGATATTATACTGATGATACACAAATGCTAATTCAAATTATGAAATCAATAATAAAGATGCATACAGTTGACTTTGTTGACATAGCAGAACATTTTAGAGTGTTATATGAAAGTAGAAAACTTAGGTTAGCTGGTAGAACTACACAACTAGCATTAAAAAATTTATATAAAAATATTGATTGGAAAAAAAGTGGTGTTTCTGATGGTGCAGGGAATAATCCTGCAACAAGAGTTGCACCAATTGCATTGTTTAGTAGGTTCAGAAATCTTCGTGAACTTTCTGACTGCATATTTTACCATCCAATCATAACTCATAAAAGTGATAAAGCAATTGATGGCTCTGCAGTTATATTATATGCTATAAGAGAATTATCATGGGATGATGATTATTTTTCAAATAGTTCAGATAATGAATTTCTTGATGGTTTAGCTAGAATATGTCATGAAAGATCTGAATCTATTGTAAATGATACTATGGCAAATAGATTAATTGAATTAAAAGAATTATTAAAAAAGCCAGAACATGTTGCCATAACTGAGTTAAGAACAACAGGTTACATTTTAGATTCTGTTCAATCTGCATTATATTTTTTCTTGAGATACAAGCATAGTTTTGAATCAGCAGTGTTATCAGCAGTTAATAATTCCTATGATGCAGATAGCATAGGTGCAATAACTGGTAATTTATCAGGAGTATATTTAGGTATTGATAAAATCCCTATGAAATTGAGGGTAGGATTAGAAAATTATCATGATTTATTTAGATTAGCAGAACAATTTTATGAAATCATATCTAAAAACTGATTAAGTCCAGTATAAATATAATAATAATTAGCTATATCAATACCATCAGGCACAACTATTATATTTACTTTATTCCTTAATTGCTGATATATTCCTTTTCTTTCCAATTCATCAGCATCTCTCCTTGAGATGAGAATAGCTTCTATTTTATCTAAATCAATTTTATCTGTTAAAGTAATTTCTGGAAAAAAAGTGATAGGTATACTTTTTTGAGCATTTAATATTGTGTTGGGTTCAATCTTTCTGATACCTTGATTAGATATTAATACATCTAAATAATTTCTTAGGCTTTTGGTATCATCAAAAGTATGTCTATCTATGTCTTCTTTATCTTTATAACCACCACTATCTCTTGGTGTAAATCTAAAATCATCCCTTAATATCCCATCTTCATAATATACATTATTATTAAAAATGATCAGTGGTGAGTCTGATGTAGATATTCTTGCAGATGGAAGATGCAGATAAGGTAAACCTGCACTCAAAAATATTTGGTCTTCTTCTCCTCTTTCCATCTCATCAGTGCTTATTTTTTTGCCTGTTCTTTTTCTTGACATTAAAGCATCACTTTTGATAATCTGCTCAAGAACTGATAATGATTCTACAAAATGTGTTGGTCTTAATCTGCTGATTATATCATCTAATTTAGCAGATTTTTTATTTTTATCTAATATTGGATCATTCTGCACAGGATTTAAGTAGATCAATTTTAATTTCAATTGATTTAATCTGTTATTCATATCTTCAATTATTTTTTTATTTTCTGAGATTTTAATTACTCTTTCTAAATAATCAATGGCTGTTTGATAATAATAATTTATTTTATCAAGTTCATAGGGATAATATTGCAAATTATTTATATCATTTAATAACAATTTATCTAATTCTTTTTCAGCTAATGATTCATAAGCTAATGATAATTTATTAATGACATTATCCTCATCATATTCTAATTTAATTTCTAACTCTAAAATAATATCTTCCATTGTCTTAATATCAATCATTTTCAAATGTAATCTAATAAATTCTATTTCCTGTTCATCCTGCCACCACTGCAGATTAGGATGATCAACAATGACACCTGTGGATTGTTCTTGCTGTCCTTCTGTCTCTGTTTTATCTTTCAACACCCCACCAACCTTCCCTTCCAGCTCCCCTTCAACAACACCTTCAGGTACATCTGTCTCATCAATGCAGCTTCCAATTTCGCATCTGAAATCCTGCTGTTTTAATCTTAATATCTCTTTTATTCTTTCGACAAGAGATTCATAATCATCTATATAATCATTTACAGCTTTATCAATTGCTGTTATTTCTTCATCTGTGAAATCAATTTTTATATGCACTGATAATG
>JBDRKY010000092.1:0-2403 GCA_043813525.1 Candidatus Woesearchaeota archaeon | reverse complement strand
ATACAAGTATGGAATTGTATGTTATTACCTTATTGCACCTGCTGAAGCATCAACAAACCTTTCAAAATATTGCGGGATGAGATATGGAGTTCATGAAAAGCTAGAAGGAAGCTTTAATGAATATTTCAAGAAAGTTAGATCAAATAATTTTGGTGCTGAAGTAAAGAGAAGGATAATAATTGGAACTTTCGCAAGGATGGCTGGTTACAGAGATGCATATTATCTAAAAGCGATGAGTATAAGGACAAAGATAATTGAGGAATACAAAAAAATATTCAAGAGATTTGATGCGATAATTACTCCAACTGTCCCTATCTTGCCGCCAAGATTCAAAGAGATTGAAAAACTTTCCTTACTCCAAAATTATATGATTGATGTTCTAACTGCTGGCCCCAATTTAGCAGGCCTCCCACATATGAATATTAATGCAGGTTCAGTTGATAATTTGCCAGCCGGTGTTTTATTAACAGCTGATCATCTAAATGAAGGAAAATTGATCCAGATCGGAGGCGCTTTAGAATGAACTTTAAAAAAATATTTTTATTAAATTTAAAGAAAATTTTAATGATTATAATACTTTTTGTAATTTTCGTGATATTGCATAATGCTGTTTACGCCATAACAGGAATTGAAGAGGCATTTTTTTTCATATTAGCGGTGATGATTGTTCCCCTCTATTTTATTATATCAGTTGTTTACACATTAATTCACAAGTTAAGATGAACAAGTTCAAAGAAAACATAATAATCGGTCTTGAAGTCCATGTAGAAGCAGCAACAAATACCAAACTATTCTGCTCTTGCCCTACACATGGTTCTGATGAACCAAACACAAGAACATGTGAAGTCTGCCTTGGAATGCCCGGAAGCAAACCAGTCCTTAATAAAAAAGCAATTGAATTTGCGATAAAACTCTGCCTAGCTTTGAAGTGCAACATCTCTCCTGAGTTGATTTTCTCAAGAAAATCATATTTCTATCCAGACATGGCTAAAAACTATCAGATTTCCCAATACGAAATACCCCTTGGAAAAAATGGCTCTTTAAAAATAAAAAATAAATCCATTGGCATAACTAGAGTTCATTTAGAAGAAGACCCTGCATCATTAGTTCATCCAGGAGGGATGCAGCAATCTGCTTATGTATTGGTTGATTATAATAGAAGCGGAGATCCTTTAATTGAGATTGTTACCGAACCAGAACTCCATTCTCCAGAAGAAGCTCGGGAATTTATGAACCAACTTATTACAATATTAGAATATTTAGATATCTTTGACATCAACAGATGTATTCTAAAAGCAGATGCGAATATTTCAATAAAAGAAAGTGGTTATGTAAGAGCTGAAGTGAAAAACATTACTGGTTTTAAAGAAATCGAAAGAGCATTAAAATATGAAGTAGAAAGACAAAAAAAGGATATTTCTGAAGGTAAAAAGATAATTCTTGAAACAAGAAGCTGGGATTCTGAAAAAGGTATAACATTTAGCTTAAGATCAAAAGAGACTGAAGAAGATTATGGTTATATCATCGACCCCGATCTTGTAAAGACTAAGATTTCTAAAGATATGATCGAAGGGATAAAAAAAGATATGCCAGAGCTTGCTGATGAAAAGCTACATAAATTCCTGACAAAGCATAAGATTGCTGCTGATACAGCCAACATCCTTTCAAAAGACAAGAAGATGGCTGAGATGTTTGAAGCTGTTGCTTCTGCCATAAATCCTGAACTTGCTTCAAAATGGATTAGAAGAGAACTTGCTCGAGTCCTTAATTACAACAAAAAAACTCTTGATGAATCGGGTATAACACCCATACATATGATTGATTTATTGAAGTTAGTAGAAGAAAATAAGATCACTGATTCAGTTGCCAGCAAGATTTTAGAAAAACTGATGGAAACTCCATTTGACATTAATGATTTTGTGAAAAATGAGAAATTAGAAGCTGTTTCAGATAAAGGAGAATTAGAAAAATTCTGCAAAGAAGCCATTTCAGGGAGTCAAAAAGCAGTAGAAGAATTCAAAGCAGGCAATGAAAAAGCTCTTAATTTTATCATCGGCCAAGTCATGAAGAAAACAAAAGGAAAAGCTACTCCAAAGGAAGTGAATGAGATAATCAAAAAGTTAATAAATGAGTAATTATAAAGCATATAATATTCAAAAATGAGGTGAAAATATGAAAAAAGTATTAACTTTATTGATAATTTCTGCATTTATTCTATCTTTAGCTACTTTTGCATTTGCAGCTGATAGACCAGCTGTGAAAGCTATTAAAGCAGACTTAAAGGAAGATATTAAAGATGCGAGGGAAGATCTAAGAGATGCTGCTCAATTAGATATGGAACGCTGCCTTGAAAGATGCAGAACCGAAGGCGGCTCCAACTGTATTGCAAGATGTAGAGCAGCT
>JBDRKY010000091.1:0-3222 GCA_043813525.1 Candidatus Woesearchaeota archaeon | reverse complement strand
ATATTTATATATGGGTTATTTTTCTTATATAATAAATGCGTCGGTGGTCTAATGGCTACACACTGATAGTTGATAATTTGAATAAGATATCAGCTGTGCCATAAATGACAGCGGCCTTCCAAAGCTTTTGCTTGACTCTTTTTGCTTGTCAAAAGCTGCTGATAGCCGCTTATCCGGGTTCAAATCCCGGCCGACGCATTTATTACAACTATATATTTAAGTTGTGATAACAGAAAATCCATCATAGGATTTTCACATTATTATCCTAACAATAGGGTAAGATTAGAAATAAAAAACAATAGTGAGGTACAATAAAATGCCATTTGATCCAAATTTAGACAAAAAATTGTTTTCAAAAGAGATAGAGTTTGAAAAGAGCAGGATTACAGTCAGTATAATGAGCTATAATGATGGTCCTAAAAAGATGCAGATTGGAAGAGAAAACAAGAATGCAGCTGGTGAATATCAATTCGCAAAATTAGGAAGGATGACTCAAGAAGAAGCAGAAGCAGTTCTTCCGATGATGACAAAAGCTCTTGAAGAGATGTGATTTTTTTATTTATTTACTTTTTCTCTTTTTCTGATGATTCAGCCACAAACTTAATAAATCTATATCTATAATATTATAATAATGACCAAGAATATCAAAAAAAAGCCAGAGACAATATTATGCTTATGCGCGCATAATGATGATCAGGTAATTGGTGCTGGCGGCACTTTAGCGAAATATGCAAAACAAGGCAAAGAAGTTTATACATATATATTCTCATATGGAGAGTCATCTCATCCGCATCTGCAAAGAGAAGTGATTGTTAAGAAAAGGGTTTCTGAATCTCATGCCACTGACAGGATTCTTGATGGCAAAGAGATTTATCATTTCGGGCTGAAAGAAGGTTCATTCCTAAAAGAGATTGAGGAAAGAGGATTCAAAGAAAAGATAAAGAATATCATAATGGAAAAAAATCCCAGCAAAATATTTACACACAGCCAGGATGATCCACATCCAGATCACAGAGCTGTCAACAAAATAATAAGAGAGATCATAGATAAAACAAATCAAACAGCTGAGCTTTATTCATTTGATGTATGGAATCCCTTGACTGCAAGAGGAAGAGACAGGCCAATGTTAGTTGTGGATATAAGTGATACATTCCACCTGAAAATAAAGGCTCTGAAAGCGCATAAAAGCCAAAAGCTTACTTTACTAACCATGATCCCTGCAACATATGCAAGAGCCATCATAAATGGATTAAACAATCATTGCAGGTATGCTGAGATATTTTATAAGATAAACTAAAAAATGGAAGAACATAAACAAGAAACCAAAAAAAAAGAGCATGAAATAAAAAAGAAAAAGCTGTTGATCGCTACTGACAGTTTTTTGCCGAGATGGGATGGCATAACACGGTTTCTTACAGAGGTAATCCCAAGATTAAAGGAAAATTATGATATAACAGTCATTGCTCCTGATTTTGGTGATGTCAAAGATATAAAATATTTAGATGGCATAAAAATAATCCAGTTTCCAATTTTGAATATTGAGTTTGGTGATATTAATTTTACTTGGTTCCATTATCAGAAGATAAAAAAGATAATGAAAGAGCATGACCTTGTATTTTCACAGACAATAGGTCCGATAGGCATATGCGCAATAAAAGCTGCAAAGAGATTAAAGAAACCTGTGATTGCATATGTCCATTCTATTGAATGGGAGCTTGCAACAAAAAGTATAAACAAGCTGAAATTCCTGATAAATATAATGATGAAGATGCTGATCAGGCATTATTACAACAAGACAAATCTGATGCTTGTGCCTTCACTGGAAGTTGGGGAGCTTTACAGAAAGAATGGTGTATCAACACAATATAAGGTTGTTCATCTTGGTACAGACATAAAAAAGTTCAATATACCTGATGATAAGCTAAGGATAAAAAAGATATTAGGCATTGATCCCAGCTGTATAGTTATAGGGTTCTCAGGAAGATTAGGCAGAGAGAAAAATCTGATAACTCTTTACAGGGCATTCAGAAGGATAGAAAAAAAGTATGATAAGGTTAAATTGCTTGTGGTAGGGAAAGGCATAAAGGCTGTTGAATCAGAATTTTCTTCATTAAGGAATATAATCATGCCTGGCAGTGTCAATAATGTTATACCTTATCTGCAGGCGATGGATATATTTGTGCTGCCCAGCCTGACAGAGACAAGCAGCCTTGCGACAATGGAAGCAATGGCATGTGGTGTTCCAGTCATCACAACACCTGTAGGTTATGTCAAAAATTATATCAAAGAGAAAGAAAATGGTCTATTGTTTCCATTCAATAATTCCCTTGTACTTTCGATGAAGCTCGAGATATTGATCAATGATATCATGCTGAGAGAAAAATTAGGCAGGAATGGAAGAAAGACAATCATGGAAAGATTTACATGGAACAGCACAATTAAGAAGATAAAGGAATATCTGGATTATTTTTAGTTAAGTTAAAAAAATGGCAGAAGTTAAAATATTATTTCAAGGATATTGTTCAAAAGATTGTAAAGGCCATGCCTGCTCTACAATTGTTTTGGTCAGAGATAAGGACAATGATGATAAAGATATCAATATGGTTGTTGATCCAGGCACTCTGTCAGATCCAAACATTTTAGAGAAAGAGCTTGCAAAAAATGGTTTAAAGTTAGAAGATATAGATATTGTCTGCATAACTCATTCACATATTGACCATTATAGGAATATAGGTATGTTCAGAAAAGCTAAAAGTTTAGATTACTGGGGATATTGGGATGGTGATTTATGGAAAGAATGCGATGGAATTATCACAAAAGATGTTAAAATCATAAAAACACCTGGACATAGTGATGATAGTATAACTTTATTAGTAAATACAAACATAGGGATTATAGCCATTTGCGGTGATGTATTCTGGAAAGAAGATCATCCAAAGAAAGATAATTATGCAAATAATATGAAACAACTGATAAAAAGCAGGGAAAAACTTATTGAAATCTCAGATTATATAATTCCAGGGCATGGAAAGATGTTCAAAGCCAAGAAATTAATTTGAGTGTTATCTTATTCTTTTTTTTGTATGTAAAAAGTCTCTTAATAAGGAATATTATTGCAGCCAGTTTTCATCATGGAAATCTTACAATTAAAATCATAAAGGAGCTCCATACCTTAATGTCTCACGACCTGTATTGTGATAAAAACAAACATAAGGCGGCAAT
>JBDRKY010000090.1:0-4958 GCA_043813525.1 Candidatus Woesearchaeota archaeon | reverse complement strand
AAATCTCAGAAAAAACTGTAAAATTTTTAAATGTGGTATGTATAACATCCATTGTAGTAGTCACCTCTTGTTTTGGGTATATAATTAAAACAAGATGACTACTACTATTTATATTTCACGAGAATTTGATACTGTGCCTGAAAAAGTATAAACATGAAGCAGAAAAGAGGTTATTTAATGAAGTCATTAAATATGAAAGAAGTATTAAAATTCGTCCAAGACAATATAGCAGCATTTCATCAAAACAGATTGAAAAGTCTAGAGAGCACCAATCTACACTCTTTGTTGCAAAAGAAAAATCCATACTTGTTCAGAGCTAAAGATATAATAACTGCCCAAGAACTGGTAATTTCTTTTTTGGATGCCAAGCTTTCGGCATCATTTAGATGATTTCTGTAGTAATAATGGTAAAATATTATGGGAGAAATTAGTGAAATTTAATTCTGGAAATATTACTGCAGAAGATCGTCAAAATCTTTAAATAATTTGATTTCATTTCCCATCCAGCACATCATGCGCATTCAATGCGTTTAGGCATTGTTTCATATTATCAAAATCTTTCTTATTTTTCATGCTGAACAGTATTTTTGATCTCAGAAAATCTTTTTCCTGGTTAGATATCCTTGCCATCTGGTCAGCTTTTACTAATCCATATGGATATCCAGGAAATGAATAATCATTGGAGTTTTTTGTTAATAATGTGAAAACTTCTTCGATATCTTTGATATTACTAAAGTTAAATTGATCTTTATTGATTTCGAATCTAAATATATATTCTGATGAAGCATTTAGTTTAACAAACATCATTTCTGCTTTATGCTTTGGTTCTTGTATGTCAAAAATAGGGTAATAATACCATGTTTTGCTATTTTGATATGTTTGAGAATTTGCTTTACTTTTATCATCTTCATCATTTTCTAAAGCAAGATGATTTAATACATTAATTATATTATTTCCTTTCTCTGTCAGCAGATTAGATGTTTTGCATAATCCTGTTATGATAATATTTTTTGGTTTAGCTTTTTTATATAATTCATTTAGATATTTAGTTTCATTGGTGTATGTTGCTCTTAGATTGCCATCTAATATGATTATATCCTCGGATTTTAGATAATTTGCTTCATCAATAAGAACAGTTGCAAGCCTCAGTTCAGCAAATCTTCTTGCAACTTCTCCTAATTTAGATATCTCTGCTCTGTTTTCTCCAACTACAATTGTTTTGTCAAAGCTGAATAGTTCTAAGTCTTCTTTTGCTGGTAAATATTTACTATTACTACTATTTTTATTATCATCAATACTATTAAATTTATCATTATTTTGTATCTTATCCATATCATCAACTAAAAGATTCACATCATAGAATATTTTACCTTCTTTAATTTTAGTCTTTGCCAGACAATAGAATTCAATTTTTTTATCATCAACAGTTTTTTTGTTAAGCATGATATTTGCATAGATTCTGATAAAGAACAATGAGAAATTTGGTGCTCTGAGCAATTCAGTAGATCCACCATCAATAAAACACATCTTAGTTGATAATACAAGTGCTTCACTTATTGTAGGTATTGGGTGAAAGTTAGCTTTTGATATGGCTGCAGGAAAATATGCATTGTTGATAGGGCTTAATCTATCACCCTTTTCATACCTAGTCACTGTGTTTATATCTTCTAATAAGTCTTCAAACATAAATAAAGGGAATATCATTAAGTTTATATTTATATTGATTATAACTAATTAAATATATAAAACATAAGATAAATCATACATTATCATGAAGAAACTAATCATATTTGATGCACAGGGGCCTATATATCATATAAAAGATGAACAAGATAATATATTGTCCATAGATAAAACACAGGATTTCAAAGAGGATTATTTTCCTAAGCATTTCAATTATTTTGATAATCTTTCCAGCCTTGGATATGTTGAACAGATGAAGGTTGAAGAGGAATTGGTATGTAAAGGAATCACAAGAGGAAGCATAACTTCTGGTGTGATTGATTTTATAATTAATATTAAAAAAAAGGGTTTTATTCCGATCATAATAACATCAGGAACTAAGAAACTGACAACAGGATACATTGAAGATGGCATTGAGGAATATAACAGGATCAATAACACTTATATTAAGATTGATGATATCATCCTCAAAAAAGAGATTTACAGCCTGACAGATCTTAATCTTACTAAACAAAATCCAGAACATTGGAAAAAAATAATTGAAGATAATTATGGGAAGATAAATGTAGATGTTAAAGTTGTTGCTGTGTTTGAAGATACATTCAAATGGTTGAGGAATGCAGTGAAAGCATTTAAGTGCAGGGCATATCATGTAGTTGATGAGAAAGGATGTGAATCATTAAAAGATAAGGAAACAGGTATGAGATTTTTTAGAGGAAATATTGAGACCTTTAAAGAGAAGTTTTTTTAATGTGAATATCCAAACATTTAAACTATTCTTAATTAATAGTATATTTAGATAAATAATAAGCAGGTGATATATGTGGTTGAAAGAAAAGAAGCTGTTGTTCGTTTTTTTGTTTTGATTGTGAGTGGCATTATATTGTGGTTATGGAAGGCTCTTATTCAGGTATTGGCTGTGTTTCATTTCTTGGTTGTTTTGTTCACAGGTAAAAGAGTAAAATGGCTGGCTCATTTTTGTCATATCTGGAATTGTCAGGTGTATACATTTTTAAAATACATAACTTTTGCAACAAATAAAAGACCTTTTCCATTTGAAAAGTTAGCTCTTGTTGATGATGCTGATATTTAATTTTTTGAATTTTAATTATTTTGTAGGATGTGATTTAATGATTAAAAACCATGAAAAATGGAAAGATAATTATTACAACAATATTTCAGATGGTTATACAGAACTACACAAAGAAGAGCAGCTAAAAAAGATAAATCTCATTAAACATCATCTGAAAATAAAACCAAACACCAAGGTTCTGGATGTTGGTTGCGGCCCTTATTTTGGAGGATGGGATAAAGATGCAGAAGGAAACAAGGTAGATGGCCTTGAGATTGTTGGTATTGACCCAAGCAAAGAGCTTTTAAAGATTGTAGATAAGAAAGTAAAAAAAGCAGAAATAGGAAAAGCAACAAAAATAAAAACAGTAAATTGTGGTGCTGAGAACATTCCTTTTGCTGATGATTATTTTGATTATGTGATCTCAATAACAGCTGTACATAATTTTACAGATATAAAAAAAGGAATCAGTGAGATGAAAAGAGTTCTTAAGCCAATAGGATCAGCAGTAATCACAATTCTAAAAAAATCTCCAAAAAAAGACATAATTATACAATTAATTAAACAAAATTTTAATATCATTAAAACAATTGAAGAAGAAAAGGATGTAATATTAATTATTAGGTGATACTATGCCAAGAACTTATGGACCAAGACAGATTGTTTTAGTAACTTGCAGAGAAGAGTTAGATTTCATGGGCAAGACTAAAGAGATTCATAATATAATCACAGTAGACTGGCATATGCCATGCAGTTTTGAGCCGTTTTTGTATGCTATTTCTATTGGTAAATCAAGAGCCAGTTATGATTTAATAAAAAAAAGCGGTGTTTTTGTTGTGAATTTCATCCCTTTCACACTGAAGGATGCTGCTATATTTTGCGGTAGGCATTCAGGAAGGCACCATGATAAATTCAAGGAGACAGGACTTACTATGATTGAATCTAATCATGTTGACTGTCCAAAGATAAAGGAAGCGATTGGTTATATTGAATGTAATGTGATTGAAGAGATTGAGGCAGGTGATCATGTCATCTTTGTTGGTGAAGTAACACATCAGGAGCTTAAGCGTGAAGAAAAGAGATTATTTCATTTTGGTGGCAGTGAATTTTTAGCAGTGGATTGAAAGTAGCTGTTAGCTTCTGGCTTCTGCTTATAGGGATGGTTATTCGTTTGTAGTTCGTCGTTTGTCATAAAACAGCTGTTTACGACTAACTACTAACGACCAATGATAAACTTTTTCCCTAAAAGCTATCAGCTAACAGCTAGAAGCGATTTAACTACCTAAAGTAGAGAAAAATATATAAACTATTCTTTATTTTTATCTAAATCATGGAAAACATACTAAGAAAATTAGGATTTAGTGATTATAAGGCAAAAGCTTATATGACTTTATTGAAATTAAAGAGTGCTACGCCTTGTAAGGTTGCCAAGCACAGTAAAATACCAAGTTCCAAGATTTATGAGATATTGGGTTGGTTGTATGAGAAAGGCTATATTGTTCAGACTTCTGAGAAACCAGTAGTGTATGAAGCTAATAATCCTAAATATATCTTAGGTTCTGAAGTGAAATCAAGGATGAGTGATCTTGAAAATATTAAGAAGGAGATTAATAATATCAAAAGTGATATTGAGATTACAGAAAAAGGAATCTTTTCTATAATCAAAGGATATGATGGATTTTTTAAGAAGATGAAAGAGGTTACTCAAAGGACACAAAATACTTCTCTTGGGATTGTACAAAGTTGGAAGACAGATAAGGAGATACTTGATCTTGAGAAAAATGCTATTAAAAGAGGAGTTAAGGTTCGTTATCTTGGACCAATAAATAGTAAGACAAAGCCTTTTATTGAGATTAGGAAGGAGTTTGGGATTGAGATGAGGAATTACACTTCTCCACTTACAAGATTTGCAGTATGGGATGATAAGATCCTGATGATTTCCATAAAAAAAGATGTCAATGAAGAGTTCATGTCATTATGGATAGAGAATGAGGTTTTAAGCAAGATATTTGTAGATTATTTTGATAATCTATGGAAAAACTCAGAGAAGGTTTAGTTTTATTTAAAATCTTTTTTTCCACCAATGTATCTCATTGGTGGTTTACAACAATAATCTTTGGTGGAAAATAATCAAAATTAATAAATTTTGAATCTTTCAAATTAAAATTTGAAAAAAGGGTCGTAAATTCGACCCGAGCGAAGC
>JBDRKY010000089.1:0-10536 GCA_043813525.1 Candidatus Woesearchaeota archaeon | reverse complement strand
ATAAGTAGGACCATCTAATTTTGTTTCTCTTCTCTTATGTCTTTCCCCTTTTCTTGTGTTTCCATCAAATCCAGTAGAATACCATATATCAAACATCTTCTTAGCTTTCTGGATTGAGACTATATTTCCTCCCATCACAAGAACATTTGAATTGTTATGTCTTCTTGACATCTCTGCTGTATTCTCATCATGGCATAATCCAGCTCTTATTCCAGAATATCTGTTTGCTCTTATGCTGATTCCAATACCGCTGCCACATATCAAGACTCCTCTTTGATATTCACCACTTAATATTGCTTTAGCAACTTTGTCAGCATAATCTGGATAATCAACACTATCTTCATTATAACATCCTAAATCTTTGTATGGAATATCTTTTTCTTCTAAATATTTCTTCAACTTTTCTTTAAGACCATAACCTGCATGATCAGAACCAAATAATATAACATTTTGTACATCTCTCATCTTATCAATGACCTCCTCTGGAGAAAAACATTTATCTATTGTCTTGCCTTTTTTATGGCTGAAGATACCTGTGCCAGATACAATGACATCTGCACCAGCACTTATTGGATAATTTACATTATCTAACTTAATACCGCCGTCAACCTCAATCAATGTGTCTAAACCTTTTTCATCAATCATGGTTTTGAGCTGAGCGATTCTTCTGTTTGTATTTTCAATATATTTCTGACCAGGCAATCCAGGAATAACACTCATCAATAAGACCATATCAACCTTGCCAAGAAGATGCTCAATCTCTGCCAATGAAGTTCTTGGATTGACAGCAATCGCTGGTTTTATTCCATATTTTCGTATCTTTTTAATCACATCTTCTGGATCAGAGCTGGACTCAATATGAAAAGAGATGTATTCTGGTTTTGGCTTAAGAGCAGCATATTTATCAACATCTACAAATGGATTGATTACCATCAGATGCACATCCAAAGGAACAGAACTATGTCTTTGCAGAAGAGCAACTTTTTGTACATCATAGAATAAAGATGGATGCTCCTGCCTCACAAAGCCGCCGTCTGTAACATCAATATGGATAAGATCTGCATTTGGTATTCTTTTAACTGCTTCAGGAAGCTCTTGTTCTTCAAACTGAAACAATGAAGGAGATATCTTGACCATGATTAATCTGTATATTTATTATATATATAAATTTTGTTGATGTTTATTCTCTTTCCTGCATATAATCCACTACAATGTTTATTATTTTCTTGATTGTTTCACTGCAATTTTTAAAATAAATCTGATCTAATACTTCTATTCCATAGTTTCTAATCAGGTCACTAATCAAAGCATGAATAAAGGATTGTGTTGCAGAGTCAATCCCATTAAAATCTAAGGTTATCTTTTGTTTTCTTTCTATATTAGGAATTAATTTTTTAATTCTGATTTCTCGCGCTAAATCTTTATTCTCTGCAAAATCACCAACTATTGGCAGTAATTTTATATTTATCATATAAATCGCGCCCTCCTGTATTTTTCTTTTTTTCTTTCTCTGACAGATTCAATAAAAGTTTCTCTTATAAGATCCAATAATACTGAAAATTCATTTGTTGCTTCTAAAGATATGTCAATACCTACAATCGTGCCATTCCACAAAGGAAAATCATCATTTATAGAATGTTTATCTTTGAATGGATTTGCATTTAATTTAATCTGTGCTTTATTTGGTTTGCTTTTTAATAATTTATACATGGTATTGCCGCTATAAATCATAAAAAAATCCCTATTTACTTTTGCAATTGATCTGATAAAAAACAGGCCAGCTCCTGCATTAAATTCTGAACCTCCTTCTTTTCGTGTTGTTCCTGTAATGCCTGGAGTCAATGCTAATTTAATCGCTTCTTCATCAGTTTGTGCATGATGAGATATATTAATTGCCTTTTTTATGCCAATTCCTGTGTCAGCTATTCCAATTCTGATTGTATTGCTTTTTTTGTAATATTGGGCTGATACAATCGCTCCGTAAGTTGATTGAGAATGTTCTAATACATTCCTGACTAATTCACTTATGATATATTTGATAGGCTCTACTTGTTTAGGTTCCAGATGTAGCAGAGGTATAATCTCTGTAATCAGTTTAGTCAATTCTTTGGAATTAGTTATTCTTGTTAGAGGAATAAAACGTCCAGCTGGTTCATGCTCTCTTACTTTAATACCTGATTTTATCTTTAAAATCCTGAATAAACCCATTCTTTCTAAATAATGTTTTGATGCTGCTTCAAGCTTTTCACAATGGATATCTGACGCTTTTACTGTTAATCCAAGCGCAGCAGCCATAGACAAAACTACAGGGTGTACAGATATCCATTTCTTGTTTGCTGTTATCTCTAATCTATTGGACTGATAACTATTGAATGCCCTTAAGAAAGAATCAATATTACCTAAATATGCGCTGTTAGGCAGATGTATTTTCATGTTTACCGGGAATATTAGATTATTTATAAATGTTTCTATTTTACCGGGATTCCCGGTAATCTTATAAAAAGTGTTAGATTCTGGTATTGTTGCATTGGGAAACAAAATAATTATATTAAAAGCTTAAAATTATATGATTATGTAAAATTTAGTGAAAAAAACCAAAAATAGTAAAAGCTCTCAACTTTCATTGCATTATGTTTTTTGTTTTAAGATGTTTAGAATTTTGACAACTGTCAAACTGAGGTTTAATATTGGATTTAGTTTGGCAAGTTTACATCATTTATCTACTGGTATTTATGTATGTATGAATGGTAAGATCTTTTTACATGGGTATGTAATAAGTCTCCTTTTTAGAATATTATTGCAGCCTTATGTTTGTTTTCATCACAATACAGGTCGTAAGACAATAAGGTATGGAGCTCTTTTATGATTTTAATTGTTAGATTTCCATGATGAAAACTGGCTGCAATAATATTCCTTTTTAGGAGACTTATTACATACTTACCTGGAGAAGTTTTAAAGACAATATCAGAGGGAAGATTTAATTCTATTCTTGGTGAGAAATAGTTTTAATTTATTCAACTTCTTTTTTCAGCCTTTCCAAGAATACTTTGAAATCACTGCTTTTAATACAAGCGCCGCATGCGTGCTCATGGCCGCCACCATAACCTGTAAGGCCTTTCAATGCTGTTTGTATCTTTTCCGGCAATATGTGTTTAGTTGAACGGAGGCTGCACTTGAACTCTCCGCTTTTCTCTCTGCATACAATGATTATCTTATCTGGATACTTGTACAATAGCTCATTGCTTAAATCTGAGGTGAAAGACCATTGGTTTTCATCATACAGATATAAAAGAATATTTCCATCGATGTTCTTATCTGAGATTGAATTTATCAGATTTTCATAATGTTGATTTACTTTTTCATATCTCTTGTATACAAATTTTCCCTGAGATGTCTTTTCTTTTAATATATCATCTGGTGATTCTATCCTTGTCAAGACCTTGATACAGGCCATGACTTCTTTATGGTTTCCTTTTAAGATGAATGAAAATACTTTCACTAATTTACCAATCTTTGAGTTGAATAAAGCAACTTCTGGCTTTTTCACTTTTTTATTGAGAAGTCTTGGATATTGTTTTATGAATTCATCTTTGAAATCAGGCAAAGACCAATCACCAACACAGCCAGTCATTGCTATCCATATATCATTTGTTGTTTCTTTTGTATTCTTATCATTATTGGATGTGCGATTGATATTGACTATTTTATAACACCAGTAACTTGTGCATATTTCATCTTTTTCATCATAAATGTGCGGATTAAAGTAGATTAAGTTCTCCTGCTGATGCTCAAATATTTTATGGTGATCAACGTAAATGATTGGTACAGACAATTTATTCAGGAATTCTTTGCTGACTCTTGGAATGTCTAATATGAATATCTTGTCAGGATCATAATCTTTGATAGAATTCATGAACTTATCATCAAGCATAGGATATGCTTTCACAACAATACCTTTGCCTGCCTGTTTATATCTGTAAAATAATAGAAAACTTGACAGACCATCTGGATCATCATCAAAAAAGAATAAAGGTCTTGAACAATTATCCAGCTCATTCTTTATCTTTTCTAATTGTGCTTGTCTTTCTTCATCTTTTGTCATATTATACTGGATTGTTGTTGTATATTAAAAGCTTTTCTAAAAAGGCTTGTTATTCCTAAACATATTATTTAAAACTAGCCCTACACAACATATTTAAATAATATTAGCAATACTTTTGTATTATGAATGAATATGAAGAAAAATTAAAGAATTTCCTGCTAGATAACAAGATTCAAGGAGAACATCTTAGTTTTAATCAATCATGTCATTCTGTTGAAGATGCTGCTAAAGCTGTAAATGCAAAAGCTGATGATTTTGTAAAAAATATCTGTATGATTGATTCAAATGGAAATCTTATTGTTGCAATTGTAAAAGGTGAAGATAGAGCTAGCACTTCAAGAGTTGAAAAAGCTTTGAATATAAGCAGACCAAGAATTGCTACACCAAAAGAGATTTTGCAAAAAACTGGTTATCCTTGCGGTGGTACACCTTCTTTTGGTTATGAAGCTAAATTTCTTATTGATTTAAGAGTTATGGAGAAATTTGATGTTTATTCAGGTGGTGGTTCTGAAAATTCACTTGTGAAAATCTCAACAAAAGAATTGCAAAAAGCTAACAATGCGGAGATTGTTAGAGTTAGAAAATAAATTGTAAATTTTTGCTTTTAGTATTTACATTTTTGACATTTTTTCTTAATCACCTTTTTATCTTTTTAATTTCTTCAATAATACATCTTATACCATTCCATTTTTATCAATAATCTTTATAATATCCAAAAATATCCACATTTTATGGATGTTAATTATATCAAAGATAAGGGTAAAACACTTCATTATCATGGGCTTGATCCAAAAAAGATAAGATTAGATGCAAAAGAAAAATTTAATCAGAAAGCGAAACAAGATTATTTTGGAGCAGCGCCTAACTTATTTGTTGGGAGGTTTGGATATCCTAACATAAATATTGGAATTTTAAATGTGCAGATGGATAAAGAAAATGAAGAAACTGTAAATGATGATGAAAATATTAACTCTATGGATATTGGTAGATATGATAAGTATGATGCACCTTTGACATGGGTGAAAGAAGGTACTGATATTCCTCAAATAATTAATTATAGAACACAATTAATTAATTCAACGTTTAGAGCTAGTATAAAATCTTTTGATAATAAACTACTTGAGATGTCTCAGGAAATTTCTTTAGCAAGCAAACCTGTTGATGTTGAAATAAACTTAAATAAAAAACCACAATTAAGCTTATCTATGTTTGATGATGCGATGCCTCACGGAGCAAATGTTGGGATAAAGAATGCAAAGATAACTGAAAATCCTAAAATTCCACATCAAGTTGAAAAAGCTGTCGATGATATCTATTTTAAAGCAAATGATGCTGTTTTTTCCCTCTATGAAAAAGGATTTGACGAGCATTACCTGACAAAAGTATTTTCTTTGGCAAATTTAGGGATGAAGAAGAACAGGAAATTGGTGCCTACAAGATGGAGCATAACAGCTGTCGATGATCTTATTGGAAAACAGCTTATTGATGGGCTAAAGGATAATAAACATGCAAATTATTTAGCATACTTCGGCGGTTATCAGGGAAATTATTATCTTATCCTTATGTTTCCAGACTGCTGGAGCTATGAATTGTTTGAGACAATAATAACTGAACAAAATATGTTTGCAACTGATTATGAAAGTTTTCACGGCAGAAGAGATTATGCTCATTCAACAGCTGGCGGCTATTATGCTTGCAGGATCGCTGTTCTGGAAAAATTGACAGAGATGAAAAGACAGGCATCTGTATTAGCATTGAGATTTGTTGATCCTAATGAATATATCGCTCCGCTTGGTGTATGGGTATGCAGGGAAGCAACAAGAAATGCTTTAAATAATAAGCCAATTGAATTCAGTTCTAAAGAGTTGATGCTGAATTATGCAAGACTGCTGGTGAGGAAAAAGTTTAATTTTGATAGTGATGTGCTGATCAATCAAAGCATGCTGTTAAAGAATATGCAGCAACAGATGAAACTTGGGAATTTCTTTTGATTCAAGTTAAATATAAAAAAAATGCCGACAATCCCCAACCTTAAGGTTGGGGTATTCATCATCCCAAATAAAAACATCACAAGGGTGAGCTTTTCAAATAATAAAATTTCTCAGGGGCATAAGTTCAATTGTATATTACTATTAGTAATATATTAAAATTAATATAACCAAAAGATTTAAATAGGAAAAACATTAATCACCCATAGTATGCCAGAAATAAAAATCAATGGTTACTTATGCCTAAGATGCAATCATAAATGGGTTCCTAGAGAAGATAATGGAAAACCTATTGTATGTCCAAAATGCAAAAGCCCTTATTGGGATAGTCCAAGAAAAAATGGCAAATAAAAAAGAGAAACTAAATATTGTATCCTTATTTTCAGGTTGTGGTGGGTTAGATCTAGGTTTTCATCTAGCAGACCATAATAATCTCAAATTTAATCTCATATGGGCAAATGATTTCTTTAAATCCGCATGTAAGACTTTTGAAAAGAATTTTAAAGTTAATTATTATGAAAATCCTGAAGAAGATGTAAAAAAACCATCAATATACTGCGGAGATATAAGCAAGTTTAAATTTAAAGAAAAATTAGGAAATAAAAATGTTGATGGTGTTTTAGGAGGTTTTCCTTGCCAAGATTTTTCTATGCTTAGAGGGCATAACTCTAGGGGCGGAATTAATGTAAAAAGAGGAAGACTTTACATGCATTTTGTAAGGGCACTGATAGAACTACAACCTAAATTCTTTGTAGCTGAAAATGTAAGAGGATTAGTTTCTGCAAATAAAGGATATGCATTTAAGAGAATATTAAATGATTTTGAAAATTTAAATTTATATGGGAAAGAAATAGAAGAAGATTGCGGCTACAAGATTGAAAAAAACGGAATCAAAGGGTACCATATTGTACATAAGGATGTAGTAGATTTTTCAAAAGTTGGTGTGCCTCAAAGAAGACAGAGATTGATCATAATTGGAATTAGAAAAGATCTTATTGATGAAACTCAAAAAACAGAGATATCAAAGAGATTTAAAGAATTATTAAAAAATAATCTGTTCAACCAATTTCCTTTAACAACATTGGAAATATTTTCAGGAAAACCAATACATAAACTGAATGGAGAATATAAAGATATTATTAACCCATTTATTGATAAAATTGAGGAGATTGACTCTAAAAGAAAAAAAGAATTTGTTGAAGAAGCTCTGCCTGCCCTCTCCTTAAATGCTAAAAAAGATTACCTTATGAGCAATTCAATCTCTAGAAAAAAATCATTTGATGAAGCTATGCAGCTACACGACCAAATCCTTTTGAGTTTGGGTTACTCTAATAAACCAGTAGATCAGGCAAAATTCTTTGATAATTCTCATAATGTATTCAACGAAATGAAAACAGTTTCTGAAAGAATGGCTCATATTCCGCCTGGAGAAAACCACGAATTTGTAAAAGGGACACAATATAATATTACTGGATTAATGAGCAATATCTATAAAAGAATCCATCCGCTAAAACCCAGCTATACAGTTATAGCAAATGGCGGAGGAGGGACATGGGGATATCATTATTCGATAAATCGTCAAAGACTCACAAATAGAGAAAGGGCAAGAATCCAGACTTTTCCTGATTGGTTTATGTTTAAAGGAAAACCTTCAGAAATAAGAACTCAGCTTGGAAATGCAGTGCCTCCTTTTGGTGTTAAACCTTTTGCAGAAGAACTTCTTGATATTTTTCATAAAATCATTTAATTCCGCAATATATTTAAAGTAATTCTAATATTTACATTATATGCTGGCAAAAGATCTTCCAAAGGAAGAAAAAGAATATTATGGGAAAATGTTGAAAGCTATAGGGGCTTTAAGCAGATTATTTTCTGAAAGCGACATCCCTTATCTAGAATACAGACTTGCAGAAAATCTGTTTTGTAAATCATTTAATGCTGAAAATGTTTCCCGTTCAGATGCATCAGTAGATGCAGTGTTTAAGAAAATAGGTATCGGAATAAAAACTTTTCAAGGGAATTCTCCTCAAAAGATTGCTGAATTTAATAAAGACTTAAAGTTATATAATGATCTTGAAAATAAAGATAAAATTCTTAAGATATCTGAATTAAGAAATGAAAGGCTGAAGGCAACTGAAAGAATATATTCTTTGAAAAGTATGATCTATCATTGCATTAAAAGAAAACAAGGAAAAATAATAATCCATGAATATCCTATGGAACTAATCAACATCTCAAAAATAAAGAATGTTGAAAGGAAAAGGGCAAATACTATCTCCTTTGAAGACGATAAAAACAGTTATTATTTTAATCTATCAAAAAGCGTATTAATGAGGAAATTTGGAGATGAAAATCCTGTATTTGAAATTGATATTAAAATTATGGATAATCCTTTCAAGATTATTGAAGAGATGGTATTTGAAATTGCTGAAGAATTCAAAAAGGCAAAAACTCATCCTTTTGTTATACTTCCATTGTACTCAACTAGAAATGCTGAAGAGGTTCCTGAAAGAAGCGGATTAAACCAATGGAATGCTGAAGGAAGACCAAGAGATAAGAACGAAGTTTATATTCCTATCCCAAGCTGGATTCACAGCAAATTTTCAGGATTTTTCCCTAAAAGAGATACACCTTTTAAGCTAAGACTGCCTAATGGGGATATTATGGATGCTAAAGTATGCCAAGACAACAGCAAGGCTTTAATGAGCAAGAGAAATAAAGATTTGGGCAAATGGATTCTCAGAGAAGTTCTTCAACTCAAAGAAGGAGAATTATTAACCTATGATAAGCTTCAGACTATAGGAATAGATTCAGTAATTGTTGAAAAGATAAGCGATTCTCATTTTGAGATTGACTTTAGAGAATTAGGTTCTTTTGAAGAATTCAAAGAAGAAAACAAAGATTAACTTTTATCTAACACCGTTACTAAACAGTATGTAATAAGTCTTATAATTGTGAGCTTATTGCAGCCGGTTCTCATTAGCGAAAACTTATAAGACTCTGTCTTCAAGGTTTTCGCTTCCTTAATATCTAACGAATAGTATTGTAATGAGAACAATTAGTGGCGGCAATAAGCTCCTTTAAATAAGATTTATTACATACACTAAAATAAAAACTATTATAAACTACTTTAATTAGATTATATTAAATGGCTGTAAAAAACAAAAAATCAGGCAAATCTTTCATATCAAAATTAATGGATAGATTAGATAAAAAGCTAGAGCAAAAGTCCAAGAAATGCTGCTGTTGCTGTAAGGATAAAAAATGAGTCTTGAAAAGCTAAACAAATGTTGTTGCAAGGGTAGAGAATGAGTCTGGAAAATCTGTCTAATGCTTTTATTGCATCTTTGTTAAATATAAGTCCAGAGTCAAGATTAGCTGAATCTCTCACATTCTTCATATATGATTCAATAAAAATAATGCTGTTATTGTTCTTGATGATAATGATAGCTGGTTTTCTCAGGACTTATTTGCCACCTGAAAAAATTAAGTTATGGCTTAGTGGTGGAAAAAGTAAAAATCCTATAACTAAAATAATATCTAATTTTCTAGCATCTTTGTTTGGAGCTTTGACACCTTTTTGCTCATGTTCTTCAATACCTATCTTTTTAGGATTTCTTGAGGCTGGTGTTCCTTTAGGAGTAACATTTTCATTCTTAATCACTTCTCCTTTAGTTAATGAATATCTTGTAATATTGATGTGGGGATTTTTTGGATGGAAAATAACTGCTGCTTATGTTATTGCTGGTATTTTGATTGGTGTTATTAGCGGTATTGTCCTTGGAAAGATGGGTTTGGAAAAGCATCTTGTTAAAGATTTATTTAAGAAAAGAAATAAAACAGGAAAAACAATTGCAGAAAAAACATCAACAATAAGATATAACTCAGTAAAAGATAGATTAAGTTTTGGCCTGAATGAAGCATTATCTATCACAAAAAAACTATGGATATGGATATTAGTTGGAGTTGGGATTGGTGCAGTTATCCATAATTATGTTCCTGAGATGGTTATTCAGTCCATCATCAGCAAAGGAGGAATATTTACAGTGCCTATCGCTGTTCTGCTTGGTGTTCCAATGTATGGCAGCTGTGCAGCTATTGTCCCTATCGCTTTAGTTCTTTTTCAAAAAGGAATTCCTATAGGTACAGCATTAGCATTTATGATGGCAACCTCTGCCTTAAGTCTGCCAGAAGCAGTTATATTAAGAAGAGCAATGAAACTAAAACTGATTCTTATATTCTTTGGAGTTGTAACTTTAAGTATTGTTATTGTAGGTTATCTGTTTAATGTGCTGCAGTGGGTATTGGTTCGTATGTAAAAAGTCTCTTAATAAGGAATATTATTGTAGCCAGTTTTCATCATGGAAATCTTACAATTAAAATCATAAAGGAGCTCCATACCTTAATGTCTCACGACCTGTATTGTGATAAAAACAAACATAAGGC
>JBDRKY010000088.1:0-16913 GCA_043813525.1 Candidatus Woesearchaeota archaeon | reverse complement strand
TATTGTTGTTTTTGAGTATATAAATAATTAATTATTATATTAATCAGGTAACTACAATTAAAAAAGTAAAAGAAACATGAACTTTTCTCGTCGGAAAAATTTGAATAATTACAGAAAATTAGCTGAACTGTTCAATGTGAGATTATTTAAAGCTCGGATTATTAAGAATTCTAAAAGGATCATTTGGTTTTTTATTTTTCTTTTTACAATCATCACAGATTAGAAAAAATTTAGGAGAATCAGGTATTGGCACTTTGTTGATATGGTCATCACAGAAGTATTGTCCGCAACAATCACAATAATAAACACTAACCTTACCACACTTTCTACAGTTTCCGTCAATAAACATTCTGTATCCCATCTTAACAATCTTCGATTGTAAATTCCAAATCCCAAGCACCAAAAAACAAACAAATCATAATCACCAAATTCCAATAACCAAAATCAGCTGTTTTGGGATTTGTTTTTTGGAGCTTGGAATTTACTGCCGAAGGCAGTTGTTATTTACTGCCAAAAACAGTTTATATTAGTTCATCAAGCTGTCCCTGCTTGCCTTTTTTCACAGGCGCTTTTCCGCCAGACTTCTGTAGTGCTGCCTTTGCCTGCGCTTCAAGATCCACACCAAGCTCTTTCAAGGCTTTTATATGCATCTGCATAAGCTGTTCAACAACCTGAACAATCTTGAGCATCTCTTCTCTTTCTTTTGCCAGAGTTGATAATGCACCTTTATGAAATCCAATTTGTTCATCCTTGCTCACATTAGGAGCTCCTTCTTGTTTTTTTGTCATAATTAATCACCTATCATAAGGCTTAAGGTTAAGATTTAGATTATAAAAGTTAGGGCAACTAATATTATTACCATTTGCACTTTAATGCTGTTACCAGCTTTCAAGTGCTGGAAGCAAATAAAACTTGATACCCTAATCCCTTGCATAAACCCAAAGCCAAGCTCAAAGTATAAACTCAAAGCCAAGCCAAAAGCCCTTCTTACATGCTACTTTACCTTAGTCATATATAAAATTAACTAAAAAACTTTATATAATAGCGTTCTAATAAAACCACATATGGACATAAAAGATCATATCATTGTATCTATAATACTGGCTCTTGCCTTATTTCCAATCTATGGATGGATAGCTTTATTGGTGTTTGTAGGCGGAGTATTAATAGATGTGGATCATTACCTGTGGCATATAATTGTAAAAAAGACATTCTCTATTCAAAAAGCATACCATTTTATGAAACATAGGAACCATGCGAACAGGAATATGACATTGATATTTCATAATGTAGAATTCTGGACATTGAAATTAATTTTGGTCTTCTTTTTCCCTTGGCTATTCCCATTATTCATAGGTCTTGCATCACATATAACATTAGACCTGATCAATTATTTCAAGCACAGGAAAACACATCCAAATCCTATCGCATATAGTTTAGTGCATAAATATTTTATAAAAAAGGCTTGAAGCAGGAGGCTTCAAGCATTAAAAGAGGTGCAACAATGAACATCACATTTTTTGAATTGGAAGACTGGGAAAAAGAATATGTAAGAAAAGAGCTTAAAGGAAATAAGATTCTTTTCATTGACAGGCCATTGGACAAAAAGATCGCAAAAAAGATTGACAGCACAGAGATTGCCGCATGCTTTATCTATTCTAAGATAAATAAGGATGTGATTAAAGCTTTACCTCTCTTGAAATTCATATCAACAATGTCAACCGGCTATGATCATATTGACCTTGAGGAATGCAAAAACAAGAAAGTGAAAGTATGCAATGTTCCTACTTATGGTGAAAACACAGTTGCAGAGCATACATTTGCATTAATCCTTAGCCTAAGCAGAAAAGTTCCAGAGTCAATTGAGAGGACAAAAAAAGGAAATTTTAGTCTTGACGGCATCAGAGGATTTGACCTTAAGGATAAGACATTAGGAGTGATTGGTTCAGGCAATATAGGGCAGCATGTTATAAGGATAGCAAAAGGATTTGAGATGAATGTTATATGTTCAGACCCAATTGCTGAAAAAAAGCCAGAATTCAAAAAGCTGGCTAAGAAAATAGGCTTCAAATTTGTTTCTTTGAATGACCTGATGAAGAAATCAGATATATTAACATTGCATTGCCCTCATAACAAATATACCCATCATCTGATAAATAAGAAGAACATCAATCATCTTAAAAAAGGTGTTTATATTGTGAATACAGCACGTGGTGAATTAATTGAGACTGAAGCCCTGCTTGAAGGATTAAAGAAAGGAATAATTGCTGGTGCTGGCTTGGATGTTCTTGAAGGTGAAAATTATATAAGAGAAGAAAAACAACTATTGCATAAAAAATTCCAAAGCGAATGTGATCTTAATACAATCTACGAGGATCATATGCTCATTTCACAGGATAATGTCCTTATAACACCGCATAACGCATTCAACAGCAAAGAAGCATTGTACAGGATTCTTGACACAACAATAGAGAATATAAAAGCATTTGTTAAAAAGAAAAAGCTTGTGAATGAAGTCAAGGTTTGATATCCCAAACATTTAAGAGTTTATTTTTTTTAACAAATTCACTTACCTTCTCTTTATAATTCCCTTCTTTTGAAAATTAATTCAACAAAATTTATATAGTTTTTCCTATATTTACCTAATCATGAGCAGTGAAAAAGAAATAACATCCAGACCATTAACACACATCGCAGTAGTCATGGATGGCAACAGGCGGTTTGCTAAGAAACAAAGCTTATTGTTGGGTAAAGGACATGAATCAGGTGCAAAAAAGCTGGAAAAGGTTATTGACTGGTGTTTAGAGATTGGTTTGAAAGAGCTAACATTATACACATTTTCCATGCAGAATTTCAATCGTGATAAAAAAGAGGTTGACGATCTTTTCAGATTATTCAGAAAACATTTCAATAAACTTAAGGATGACAAACGAATCTTTAAGAACAGAATAAGAATAAAAGTTATAGGCAGAAAGCATCTGTTTCCTGAAGACATGCAGAAATCAATCGCAGAGATTGAAGAACTGACTAAAAAACATGATAATCTTACAATAAACTTTGCAATGGCTTACGGCGGCAGAGAAGAGATAGTTGATGCAGCAAGACTTATTGCTGAAGAAGTGAAATATAATGATATAAGTATTGAAGAGATTGATGAAAAGATGTTTGCAGAGAAACTTTATCTCAAATCTGATCCAGACATAGTGATAAGGACAGGCGGCGACCATAGAACATCAAACTTTCTTCCATGGCAGACTGTTTATTCTGAATGGTTTTTTGTGAATAACTTATGGCCGGAGCTTTCTAAAAAAGAGTTTATGGATATAGCTGATATGTTTAATAAAAGGGAAAGAAGATTTGGTAAATAATAATATATAAGATATTTTATAACTTATAAGTCATTAAATTAATAAAAAACACCATAATCTTTATAATATGTTTATATATTCTATATTCAAATATTTATCATCAAATAAGGTGTTTAATGACAAATACAGATCAAAATAAGATAAATGAAGTAAAAGAGCATATTAAAATTAAAGAGCTTGTTAAAAAAGGAGCTCTTAAGCTGTATAAATTAGAGGAATATGTGTTTGAAAATCTGCTTTATTCTGATTCTGAGAAATTTAAGACAGCAATAGAGACAGCAGAGAATATCAGAGCAGAGATAATTGAAGAGAAACTTGCAGTGACACTTGACAAGATAAAAGAGAAAGGCAAGGATTTCATCAACACAGCAAGGCTGAAAGAAGGCAGCATAGTCAAAGGAACTGAACTGAAGATAGGGACAGCAAAGATACCATTAAGCATTGCAGGTCCAGTAAAAATAAGATTAAAGAGATATGATAGTACAGATAGTATTGTTGATAATATAAGAAGAGAAATAACAAAAGAAGATCTGCCTGAATTTTTCATACCAATAGCAACAAATGAAGCTGCATTGACTGCTGGCCTTAATCGCGGCTTCAAAGCAATAAATAGATCAGGTGGCATCACAACTTCTGCAATCTATAATGGGATGACACGTGCACCATTATTAGAAGCAATAGATAATGCAGCTGCACAAAGATTTGTGAATGATATCAATAATACAAATAATAGAAATAGTGCTAATCATGAGAAGTACAACAAAATGTTCTCAAGGATAGTGAAAGAAAACTCGCAATATTCTTCATTCATGGATGCAAAAGCATATTCTGTGCAGAATAAGATATGGTTAAGATTAAGATTTGACACAGGAGAAGCGATGGGTATGAATTCAGCGGTTAAATATACAACATTGATTATAAGAGAATTATTAGATGTAAAAAAAAATCCTGAAAATAAAAATATTAAATTATTAGCATTGAGTGGAAATATGTGCTGCGATAAAAAAGCTGCGATGATAAATATTACAGAAGGTAGAGGATTTAAAGCAGAAGCAGCAGTTACTATTTCAGAAGATGTATTAAAGAAAGTATTCAATACAAAAGTTGAAGATTCAAATACAATAGCTGAAAAAATAATCAAGCTCAATTATTGGAAAAATCATATTGGAAGCAGTCTTGCAGGCTCTGCAACAGGCCTTAATGCAAACGCAGCAAACACAATAGCAGCGATATTCGCAGCAACTGGACAGGATTTAGCACAGATTGTTGAAAGCTCAACCTGCTATACTTTTGCAGAAGCATCTCCAAAACATTCTGAGAGTGGGCTTAAGTTCAGCATTACATTGCCTTGTTTAGAAGTTGGCACAGTAGGTGGGGGCACACAATTTGGCACTGCAAAAGAAGCATTGAACATAATATTCACAGCAATCAATAATAAAAAATATATTAAAGAAAACATAGAAGATTTAGATAAATATATAAATAAAAGCAGAAGAAACAATACAAACTCTGGTATATTAGCTCAGGTTATAGCAGCAGCTGTTCTTTCACAAGAATTAAATCTGCTAGCTGTACTTGCTGATGATTATGCATTATGCAATTGCCATATGTTGTTAGCGAGAGGAGAGAAAAAAAGGGCTTAATAATAAAATGATAAAAAAACTCAATGTTGGAATTATAGGATTTGGCTGCTACATACCAAGATTCAGAATAAGAACTGAAGATATAGCAAATGCTAACAATCAGAACATTGAACTGATTAAAAACGCTCTTCTTATCAATGAGAAAACAGTCCCTAATAAAGATGAAGATGCGATTTGTATAGGTGTTGAAGCATCAAAAAACGCCTTATTAAGAGCAACCATTCCTGCATCTGAGATAAAAGCAATATATATGGGAAGTGAATCTCATCCTTATGCAGTCAAACCAAGCAGTGCGATTATTGGAGAAGTTTTAGGTGTTGGAGAAGATTTTACAGCAGCAGATACAGAGTTTGCATGCAAAGCAGGAACAGCAGCAATGCAGATGATATCTGGAATGGTCGAAGGTGGAATGATTGATTATGGCCTTGCAATAGGAGCAGATACATCACAAGGTGCACCTGGCGATGCTTTGGAGTATAGTGCAGCAGCTGGCGGCGCAGCATTTATAATAGGTAAAAACAATGACAGCTTTGGAAAACCACAGACAGCAGCAAAAATATTATATACATTATCAAAGACATCTGACACACCTGATTTCTGGAGAAGAAACAGAGAGAAATATCCAACACATATGGGAAGATTCACAGGAGAAGAAGCATATTTCAAACATATAATTAAAACAACACAGAAAATGTTAGATGAAACAGGCATGAAGATAACTGATTTTGACCATATTATTTTTCATCAACCAAATGGAAAATTTCCGTTAAGAGCTGCAAAAGCACTTGGTGCAGCAAAAGAACAGCTAAAGTTTGGAATTGTCGTCCATGAGATTGGCAATACATATTCAGGAAGTTCAATGTTAGGTTTAGTGAATGTACTGGAAAATGCGTTACCTAATCAAAAGATACTTATGACATCCTATGGTTCAGGCTCTGGCTCAGATTGTTTTGTGCTTGAAACAACTGATTTAATTGTGGAAAAACAGAAAACAGGCAAAAGATTATTAAACTACCTGAACAATAAGGCTTATATAGACTATAATAAATACAGGCAAATGGTTGAAATGATACACTAAAAAACTTGAGGCTTGGAGCTTCAAGCATTATTAAAATGAAAGTTGGAATAATTGGAATTGGCGCAACGAAATTTGGCGAGCTTTGGAAACAAGGATTAAGAGACTTGTTAGCTGAGTCTCAATTAAAAGCATTAGATGATGCTAGATTAAGTGAAAAAGATATTGATGTGATATTCACAGGCAATATGTGTTCAAGCACATTCACGGGCCAAAACCATCTAGGAAGTATGGCTGCTGAAATATTGAATGTGAATGTTCCTTCTATAAAAGTTGAAGCTGCATGCGCTTCTGGCAGTGTCGCATTAAGGCAGGGTCTGCAGGCAATTAAATCTGGAGAAGCAAATGTTGTTCTTGTCAATGGTGTTGAAAAGATGACTGACGTGCAGACAAGACAGGCAACAACTGGCCTGATGGGCGCTGGTGATGAAGAATGGGAAGGCTTTAATGGACTTACATTCTGCGGGCTTTATGCAATGATGGCACGCGCCTATATGCACAAATACAGATTAACAAGAGAACAATTGGCTTTAGTCAGCGTTAAAAATCATAAGCATGCAACATTGAATCCAATTGCACATTTTCATAATGAGATTACAGTAGACCAAGTCTTGAATTCATCAATCATTGCAGATCCCTTGACATTGCTTGACTGTTCACCGATCACAGACGGAAGTGCATCAGTGATCCTTGCAAATGAAGAGATTGCAAAAAGATATGATACACCAATATGGTGTCTTGGCAGTGGACAGGCAAATGATACATTAAGCCTGCATGCCAGAAAATCATTGACAGAGGTTCCTGCAACAACACAGGCTGTACAAAGAGCTTTACTGCAGGCAAAGATAAGTATTGATCAGATTGATGTCACTGAAGTTCATGATTGTTTTTCAATTGCAGAAGTAATGGCAATAGAAGATTTAGGTTTAGTTCCAAGAGGCGGAGCAGGAAAGATAATGGAAGAAGGCCAAACTTATTTTGACGGCAAGATCCCTATAAATAGTTGCGGAGGCTTAAAAGCATGTGGCCATCCAATCGGCGCAACAGGAATAAAACAAGTATGGGAAATTGTTAAACAGCTAAGGGGAGACGCTGGTAAAAGACAGATCAAGAATGCAAATATTGGCTTAACACATAATGTAGGCGGAACAGGAAGCACAGTAGTAGTAAATGTATTTGGACGATGAGATAAAGGATAGGAAAGGTTATAAATGTTATAGGGTTTGAAAGGTTATAAATGTAGGAAAGGTTTGAAAACACCTTTCAAACCTTTATAACCTTTCATACCCTTATTACCTTTCAAACCCTTATTACCTTTAAAACATTAAATAAAATGCACAGACAAAGCCCAATTTTAAGATGGAGAAGATTTCCTGAGAGATACAGGTTTGAAGGCAGTAGATGCACTAGTTGCCAAAAGATTAATTTTCCAAAGAGATATCTATGCGAATGCGGCTCTAAAGATTTCCAAATATATAAGCTCAATGGTAAAGGAAAAATCTTAACATATACAGAGATAAAATCATCACCTGAAGAATTCTCTGATATGACTCCTTATTGCGTTGCCATAATCCAGCTTGATGATGGGCCAAGGATAACAGCGCAGGTGACAGACTGTTCAGGCTCAGAACTAAAGATAGGGGATGAAGTAGAAACTGTGTTCAGGAAATTCGTTGCATCAGGTGAAGCAGGCATTATTCATTATGGACTGAAGTTTAAGAAGGTTGAAAGTTAGAATTATTGATTAAGAACAATCCTTCTTAATTCTTCATTCAAAACAGCTAAAGTAGTATGTGATTTTTCTGTTGGTGCTTCTGAGTTATCTTTAAGAAATTCTTCAATATAATTATCCATTACAACTATATTTTGGACTATATCTTTTTCTTTGCCTTGTGATTTCATATCTATTATTTCATTTAACTTATTTAAGATTGTAATAGGAATAATACCTTTCATTGAGATAAGAAATAATCAAATATATCTAATTGTTTCATGCAAAGCAATATGTCTTAAATACTTATTTTCTATTTTTTCAGGGCAATAATCAATTATGTTGCCTACTAATTGTATAGAAATATCCTTTTTAATGTTATCAAGATTACTAACAAATATTCTTGTTTTATTAATCACTCTTTGCATATATGCAGGAACTCTGTGTGGTTCTGACATTTTTCTCATTATTGCTCTTGTTCCATGTTCATGACTAGCATCTTTATCAAGATCAACAACAAATGCAGCAGATGCATAAGGCATTCCAAATAAGAAAGCCAAAGCTTCAGGAAATATTGTCATGCCAACAATATCAGCATATTGTTTTCTTTTGTTGTGTTCACCTTCAGTTCCAAAACTATCACCAGGTATACAAACATAAGTTCCTTGTTCATGAACCTCTTCAAAACAATCATCAGATTCTTTTGCACAATCAATTAAAATCTTCCTTAAACCTTCAGAAAATGTTGGCCACCTGTTTGCATGAGGCACAAGTTTACTTCCAAATGGATTTATTACTCTTCCCTGTGTTTCATCTATATAAGTGTGAGGCACAACAAGATCTTCAACACAGATTCTGTCTTTATGTAAACTGCCAACAGCTGTTGTTCCTATAACAATTTCTGCGCCTAACATCTTTGCTGCAATCAAGTTTGCAATGTATTGAGTTTCAGAAGGTGCATAACCTTTTGTGAATCCATGTCTTTTTATGAATATAATATCATCTACTTCCTGATATTCTACTACTCCAGGACCTAAAGCACCAAACCATCTTGATGCTGCTCTTTCCAAAAATGTGCTGTCTGCTTCTTTTTGAAATTTAGTATTGAATTTTTTGATTGGCGCATATTTTAATTGAGGTAATTCAACAACACCACTTCCCCCTATTATTGCTATTCTTTTTTCTAAACATGCCATATAGAGACAACATATATGCACCACTTTTAAATGTTTATATACTGGATTAGATATGTTAAAGTATTATAATATATTATTCTGTAAATAATGGTAATATTTCGTTAAAATTAAAAAATATCCAATGTAAGTTTAATATACTAATAATGATATATTTGTTGTTATGAGAAACAGACAACCATCTAAATATGAAACAGAGATTGATCTAGTTAGAACAGCAGATAGTGCTTGGGCTAAGTATCATCAGAAGCTTTTTGGCCATCATCAAAGTATATGTGGGTTTAGAGATATCGAACACGCTTTTGAATCTGAAAAATTTAAACACAAATTTAATGTTGCAGTATATTATTTAGTGTCAGATATCTTAAGACTTTTAAGAGATCCAAAAGAAAGATTTTATCGTGAACAATTAGAGCGAATTAAAGTAATCCCTGAACCAAACCAAGCAATTTCACAGGCTATACTGCAATTATTAGGTAGACCAGAATCAGCTTCACAGCATCTCCAAGAGATTATTGAAGGATTAACACATCAACCTATTCTCGATAGTGATCCATATGCAAATTACCAAGCCCCATTTCTTTTTAAAGGAGGTATTTGTGACTTGAACAGCTATTTTGGAGAAGAAAGATATAAAGTAGCTTCTTTAGAAGAAATAGGTTATCCAGTTAGTAATTTGTTAAAAGGAAGAAAATATCTGCGAAGAACATTATTCATGCGAGGAATACCTGGATTAATTAGATATGAGGATAGTTCTAGTCAAAGAATAGTTTCCATACCTAACGATGTAGGTGGAACAAGAAGTATTGAAACATATTGTAACAGCTCAATGTCAGGAATACCTGTAAAACTAATTGAAAAGCAATAAAATAAAAAAAATATGCATCTTTAATTTTTCTTTCTATATCCAGTAATTATTTAATGAGCTGAAACTCTGCAAGCTTCAGCACTTAAATAATTACTATATCCAAAACACAATCAACTTTATAAACTTCAAATCTTATCCAAATATCATGCAAAAAGCACCTGCAAAGATCATATTATTTGGAGAACATTTTGTAGTTCATGGCAGTTATGCGATAGCTGTTGCTTTAGATAAGAAATTTGTTGATGTTGAGATTGTAGACTATATTGATACTAAAACTGCTGCTACTTTAGATGAGAGATTTGTTGAGATTGTAGATTGTGCTAATACTAAAACTGCTACTACTACAAGCCATAAGCCTCAACCCACAAGCAACAACCCACAAGCAACAAGCAACAAGCATCAACCAACAAGCATCAACCAACAAGCATCAAACCAATATGAACTCACAGCAACATATAACAATGAACAGGTAAGGATTGGCGGACATCTGCATACAGCAACAATTGATATGATTAAATCATTTAATTTTGACAATAAATCAATGAAGCTAAAAATCACATCAAATATTGAAGGTAGTGGTTTAGGTTCAAGTTCTGCTTTTTGTGTTGCATTTGCCCGTTGCTTGAATGAAAAATGGGGTTTGGATTATAATGAATCAACAAACAGCAGAGAACCATGCGATGAATCCACTTTTGAAGGAAAAAATAAAATCAATGAATTAGCATATATTGGAGAGAAAGCATTCCATGGAAATCCTTCTGGTATTGATAATACTGCTTCATGTTTTGGCGGAGTTATTTTGTTCAATAAAAAAATGTTAGATGCAACAGGAAAATTAATCAACTACAGCCAAATAAAACCAAACAAAAAAATCAAGTTAATAATAGTTAACACTGGCAAAAAATCAAATACTTCTAAAGCTGTTGCAAAAGTTAATGAGTTTAAGGAAAAACATCCTGAAAAATTCAGAGAATTTATTGCAGAGGTTAATCATCTTGTAGATGATGCAAAAGATGCGATGCTTTCTTGCACAGATAGTGATTTAAGATACTTAGGAGAGCTTATGCTGATAAATCAAAGTCTATTAGATATGATTGGCGTCTCAAATGATGAGATAAAGAAAATAATCACTGTTGGCATAAATAATGGAGCTTTAGGCGGAAAGCTGACAGGTGCAGGTGATGGTGGAAGCGTAATATTATTATATGATAAAGATAAGGATAGGGAAAAGATTATAAATGAAGTTGAGAAACTAGGGTATATATGTTTTGATATTAAAATATAAATAAGGTATTAACAATGAAATCAACAGCAATCGCACATCCAAATATAGCATTAGTAAAATACTGGGGCAAAAGAAATGAGCAGCTTAAGCTTCCTACTGTTTCAAGCCTGTCACTTACTTTAGATAATTTTTATTCAAAGACAACAGTTGAGTTCAGTAAAGATCTGACAGAAGACACGTTAGTCATCAATGGAAAAGCAGTCACAGGCGGCAGGGTTCTTGAAAGAGTTAAAGAGCACCTTGATCTTATCAGAAAAACTGCATCTGAAAAATCTAAGAGAACCATACTGGCAAAAGTCATGAGAAAAAAACCAAATGAGAATATTGTAAAGGATATGTTTGCAAAGATTGTAAGTGAGAATAATTTTCCAGCAGCTAGTGGTATTGCAAGCAGCAGTTCTGCTTTCACTGCGCTCACATTGGCAGCATCAAAAGCAGTTGGTCTGGAGATGGATAAGAAAGATATTTCTATTATTGCCAGGCAAGGAAGCGGTTCTGCATGCAGAAGTATATTTGGCGGAATTGTTGAATGGAAAAAAGGGAAGAAAGATGACGGCAGTGATTGTTTTGCTGAGCAAATTCATGATTCTAATTTTTGGCCAGAGCTTAAGATGATTGTTTTCATACTGGATGCAAGAGAGAAAAAGATCAAATCAAGTGATGGTATGAAAATTAGCGTCAAGACATCCCCTTTTTATGATGAATGGACAAAAGCATCAGAAAAAGATTTAAAAGAGATCAAGCAGTCGATTGCACAGAAAGATTTCACCAAGGTTGGAACAATCATGGAAACTAATTGCTTAAGGATGCATTCCCTGATGATTAGCTCAACCCCTTCTTTGATCTACTGGAAACCTGAGACACTTATCATGATAGAAAAGATTAATTCATTAAGAGAAAATGGTATTGAGTGTTATTTTACCATCGATGCAGGTGCTAATATTATGATGTTATGCCTGGAAAAAGATGTTGAACGTATCTTAGGATCAATCGAAGGCATGCCCTGTATCCATGATTTCATGATTTGTTCTCTTGGTGAAGGAGCAAAACATACAGATGATCATATGTTCTGATGATAAAAATTAATAAGACTTATAATAAGATGGTTTTATTTGTTTAGCTGTCTTTAAAGAGGATGGTGTTTGTGCTGCCAACATCAAGCATCATAATGTTTTACAATGTAAAATGTGCTTGATGTAATAAATCACAGCAGCACAAAAACCTCAGTCAATTAGAGTAGTAAGATTGCCACCATTGGCTTAGCCGACTGAAAGGAGGCTATATTCTCATTCAACTGGTAGGAACACCATCCCATAAATAGACAGCTAAACAAATACTAAATTATTTATTAAGATTATCTGATAAAATTTAAATAAACCAGCTTATTTCTATTCAATCATGACATTCGTAATACTATCATCACCAATAATACTAAAGAAATATTTAAATAAATATAACACGTATGATAAAAAAGATAATTTAGATAAAATCCTTATGATTAGACGTGCTAAAGAACCGTTCAAAGGACATTGGCAGCTGCCTGGTGGAAAGATAAAGTTAGGTGAAAAGCCGATTGATGCACTAAAAAGAGAGGTAAAAGAAGAAGTTGGTTTAGATGTTGATATTGAAAAAACAGAATTTGTCAATTATTATGAGCATTATTATCATGAGTTTAAGACGCATTTCTTCTTTTTGGCGTTTAGATGCTGTATTGCTGATGAAGATGGAAAAGAGTTAGATAACATTGAAGAGATAAACAAAAAGATAAGATTAGCACAAGAAGAAGCAACAGAATATGGTTGGTTCACAAAAAAAGAATTGAAAGACATGAATCTTTTATGTGGAGCCAGAATAATCACAGATAATTATAATTTTTAAATACTCATCATAATATAGTTCGTAAGATATTTATATTGCGAAAACTTTCTATCTAAAGTAAACATATTTTCCAAAATCAAATGTATTCAGTTTTCGCTGATGAAAACTGGCAGCAATAATATTCTTGTTTAGGAGACTTATTACATACTACATACGAAATAATTATCTTCCTAAACCAATCTTTGCCTTGACCATTTGATGCATTCTTTTCAGAAATTCTGTTTTCTCATCTATTTTCAGTACGTCAACATAACCCATCAATGCCAGATTAAATGCAAAAGGAGTTGGTATTTTAGTGTCAATCTCTTTGATGACAATCTTTCCTTCTTCAATTTCTTGAATCACTTTTCTAGCATTGTCTAAATCCATCAGATCTTCAAGAACTTCACGTCTGGCTTCCTTAAGTATAGAAAAATCTTCACTTATCCTTCTCACTGCATTGATCAAAAGCATTGAGCTTACCTGCTGCCTTCCAACTCTTTTTGTCTTTCCTTTGTAATTTCTTAGTATCATAAAAGAACGGCCAGCGCAATGCCTAAATCTTCTTTTAAGGATCTCTGATTTATCAATCGCAGCTCTCATCAAAAGATCAATCTTATCACTCCTTAACATCTCAATCGCTGTTTTTGGATTTATTGTCTTCTCTGCTGACAGATAAAAACCATTATCATTTATCCCAATCTCAACATCCTTATGCTGTGTCTTTGATATTATATATGCTATTGCTCTGCTCAACACATCATTCACTCTTCTCCCAAAAAGTGAATGAAATATTATCTTTTTGCCATACTGATCCACATAATGCTCAATTAATATTTTCTTATTATGCGGTATCTGCTGTACATAACCAAACTGGTCATTGAAATACTCAAATATCGCATTTGCGCTGTTATCATCAACATAAAGATAATCATTGATGAATGATATAATCTCTTTTTTAATATCTGATTTTGTTTTGTTGATTTTCCTGGTCTTACCACCAAATTCATCAACTCCGACTGATCCTTCACTTAATTCTTTTTTTGCTTTTCTAAATCTCTCTTCCATCAGTTTCCTAAATCTGCCTATCTCAGCAGCAAGGTCAAAGCTTAAAGGCAGCATCTCTGAAAACCATGAAGGTATGTTTGGAGGCCTTTGATATGCAGCTTTTACTTGAGCAACCATCCCTCTGGCATATAGAAATTCATACTGCTCTCCACCAAGAACAAAGACATCTCCCCTTTTCAGCCTTTCCATGTAACCTTCATCTAATTTCCCAACAATAGCTTCTCCAATTTTCACAGTGATAAATGATTCATCAGGTATTGTTCCAATGTTGGTCATATAAATCACACGGCTCATCCTACCTTTTCTGCCAATCTCTTTTGTTTCTTCATTGTACCAGATTTTCGCATATACATATCTGTCTTCTAATTCTGCAAATTTTCCAGCCAAAAAATCAATCACTTCATTAAAATCTTTTCTGGAAAGATCTTTATAGCAGTAACTTTTCCTTACAACATCATATAATTCATCAACATTCCAATTTTGTTCGATGGCAAAACCATGAATTTGCTGCGCAAGAACATCAAGAGCATTTGTAGGGATATGGATCCTGTCTATCTTCTGTTCAATAGCAGATTTAAGCAGAACAGCGCATTCCACAAGATCATCTCTGTCAAGAACAATAATTCTTCCTTTTGTGATTGAATGTAACTTGTGTCCGCTTCTTCCAATCCTTTGCAGTGCCCTGGCAACACTTTTTGGACTTCCTAAACATATTACCAAATCAATATATCCAATATCTATCCCAAGCTCAAGAGATGTTGAAGTGACACATACTTTTAAATCACCATTTCTTAATCTTTTCTCAATATTTCGGCGATGCACTGCACTTAAGCTCCCATGATGCGCACCTATATTATCAGCATAGTTTTTAGGAAATTTTTCTTTCAGATGATCAACAACCCTTTCTGTAGCGCTTCTTGTGTTTGTAAATATGATAGTAGATTTATGTTTCTGGACAAGATCATCTATAAGGTTATACATCGCATTATGCTTAAGCCCATATTCAACATCAACCAAATCTGGAACAGGACATAATACTTTTAGATCAAGCTCTTTTATGAACTGCACATCAACAATCTTACATTTTCTGAGTTCAGTTTCATTAAATTTATTACATGTTTTATTTGCTTTGTTCTTATAATTTGAATCATTGATATGATCAGATGAACCAACAAGAAAACCTGCAATCTCATCCAACGGCGCAACAGTAGCACTTAAACCGATCCTTGTCAGATGAGGAGACAGATAACTAAGCCGTTCCATTGAAAGAGAGAGATGAACTCCTCTTTTGTTCTCTGCTAATGCATGGATCTCATCCACAATCATCCATTCAACAGCCATGAGGTGATTCCTGAATTTAGGAGATGCTAACATCAAAGCAAGGCTTTCCGGAGTTGTGATAAGTATGTGCGGCGGATTTTTGAGCATCTTCTGCTTTTCAGACGCAGTTGTATCACCAGTACGAACACCAACCCTGACGCCAAGCTTATTGATTTTTATATTTAGATTTTTCTTATTTCCATTAGCATTAACCCCGCCAAATTCTTCAACAGCAATAGCTTCTATTTCTTTTAGTGGTTCAACAAGATTTTTCTGTATATCATTGTTCAATGCCTTTAGTGGGGAAACATATATACAATAGACCTTATCTTCAAGGATTCCTTTTTCATGTGAATCTATAAGTTCATTTAATATAGAAAGAAACCCAGTTAAGGTCTTAGTTGCTCCAGTTGGTGCTGATACTAATATGTTCTGTCTTGAATGGATCTCCATAACACCGTATAATTGTGGCAATGAAAAAGTGTTGAATCTACTATAAAACCATTTTTTGACCAAAGGATGCAATATATTGTCTAATTCCTCAGCTTGATTTGGCTTTTTTTTGTATGTGATATTATTTAGCATAATAATCTAAAGAAGCCAAGTTTGCTTTAAAAAGCTTACTTAATAGTCCGGAAACAATCTAAAACTATCCTATATCTTATATTTTTTTCCGTTTCTATTCGAAAATTCTCCGAAAAAAACTACTAAAACTATTTTAAGATTAAAATCTATATGATAAATTTATGTGTAATAAAGAAATTAGAGGTTAGAATGAAAGAATCAACTATCCTAAAAACAGCATTCATCATATCAGTATTAGGTATTGTGCTGTTATATTTATTTTCAGACCAGCTAATCCTGCCAGAGACAAGATTGAATGAAACAGATAAATTAGAGCAATTAGATGGCAAAACAATAAAGATCTATGGGAAGATAAGTAAAGTTAATATCAAAAACAAGACAGATGAAGATAGAATAGATAAAGATGGAATTAACAAAACTTACACAATCCTTACAATAGAACAGAAAAACACAATCAATGTATATGCTGATGAAGCTTTGAATATAACTGAAAATTTGGATAAAGAGAATATAGAGATAATTGGTACAATTGAAGGTACTGAAAGAAGTATGATATTTGCTGATTCTATAAGATTATTAAATAATAAAACATAAAATTTGTATGTTTATATAGATTATAAGGATTATGTATATATAATATTCAATTATATTGCATTACATGGAAGTCAAATGCAGAAATTGCAAGGTTCTGATGGAAAATACTGGCAAGATAGCTTTTGGCAGTACTTGGTATCATAAATTCGTTTGTCCTGTATGTGATACAAGAGAGCATAGAGCAGTATAAGATAGTTCTATTATATTAATTACCTGACTTTTTCTAATTTTTTGTACACTACAAATTAATTATCTATATATTTTTTCTTTCTCGTCTATAACTTTTGATTTTTAACCACAAAAAACGAAAGATTTATATAGTTGTTGTGTATATCTATACATAACA
>JBDRKY010000087.1:0-17179 GCA_043813525.1 Candidatus Woesearchaeota archaeon | reverse complement strand
TATTGTTGTTTTTGAGTATATAAATAATTAATTATTATATTAATCAGGTAACTACAATTAAAAAAGTAAAAGAAACATGAACTTTTCTCGTCGGAAAAATTTGAATAATTACAGAAAATTAGCTGAACTGTTCAATGTGAGGATAATTTATTTATTATATTCTTCTTTACCTGTATAAAAAGGATTAATGATCTCTATCTCCTGAAAAATGTTGCTACTATAACCATAATCCAACACAATCTCCATCTGAGTGGTATAAGAATATGCACCAGTACCTTTGCCAATTGAACATAAAGCCACACCTTTACCATCAATCAATCTTATAATATTATCATTTTCACATTCTGCTTCACCCAAAGCAGACAGACTAACAGCTATCTTCATCTCATCAACATCAATTGAACCAATATTACTTGGACAGTCTTTTTGATTGATCTTATCTCTTTTTACAACAACACCATCACCAACATTTGTAACATGTATGATATACTGAAGCTTGTCTGCACTCATGCTTGGCTCAATATAAGTGACTGCAACAGGTGCAGCCTGGCTTGATAATGATTTTGCTTCTAAACGGCAAGTTGTTGTCCCTGCAGTATATTCTTTCATATCAGGAATAACACATACAGAAACAACTGCTTGTGTCTCATAATTATAGCATGCTGTAAACATAAGATTTGCCTTATAAGATGAACCATAAGGAACAGTTAAAGGCTTTTCCTCATCAAATTTAATAATGTTTGAACCGCCTTCAGGCATATATGATCTTTTACCTAATAGTGATGGTAAAGTAAAAACAGTTTCTTTAAAATGTATTGCATTAGGATCATGACCTTTTATAGTGATAAAACCATCTGGCTGACTAAAATAACCTTTATTTTGAATATCCATAACAAGACTAAGATATTCTCCCTGCACAAACTTGCTGCCTTGTTTCATATTCAGCAATTCCATGTTAATCCCTTCCTTGCCTGTCTTATACTCTGTTGAAGTTGAAGAGTTAGAAGTGCAAGAAACAATAGATATGATGAATACTAATAAAAGCAACAACATACATTTATTAATTATATATTTCATTTTGCATCAAGACTATTGATAGTCACCTTCTTTGATTCAGTCATTGTATATCCATAATCAACAACAATCTTCATCTGTGTAGAGATTGTTCCAATCTCTGAACCTATAATATTCTCAGATGTATCCTTCACAGAACAGACAATCTTTGCAGTTCCACTTTTAAGATTTATCCCCTTGACAAGAGAAGAATCACATTGAATATTACTGCCTGCAATATTATCTGAATTATAAAAATATTTACCATTTAGAAATTCAATATTCCTAAGATGAGCAACATTGAAAGCATTAGGCGGCAATGTAGATGAACTGCAGACTTTCTCAACCATATCTTTATTGATTACCTTACCATTACCACTATTCTGAAAAGTTATGACAAACATCGGCCTTACTTTCTGTTTGCCAGAAGATAACATCTTAGTCTCTATATTTGATATAGATAATGGAGAACCTTGACCTGAAAAACTTAAATCCTTTACTTCACATGGCTTATCTATCTTAGTTATATCATAATAATAAGGGTCTAAACAAACTTCTGTGACTAAATCAGTCATATATTGATAACATGCAGTCACAGCAACTGTTGTGCTTTGTTTGCTCTGTTTATCTACACCTTTAACCAATATATAAAAATCTTTAATCTCAAAATCACCAGTAGGATTCAATATTGATTTTCCCCTTAGCTGACTGCTTTCACCAATAAGTATCTTATTACCTGAGTCACCAGAAACACAGGTTTTCCCATCTGAAGTTATACACAAATGATCCTTCTCTAAGTTTAAATTGATAAAGCCACCATTTGTCGATGGGATATCATAAGCACCTTGATTAAATAGATTAACACTCAATCTAAATGCAGTATCTTCATAAAATTCAGGCATCAGTCCAAACATCTCAAAATCAAGACCTTTGGTGCCTTTATGAAACTCCAAATCAAGGATATGCTTTTCATTTCCATAACCACTGCCACAAGAAATAAATAACAACATAGTCAAAACTAATACAATCACTAAAAGATTATTGAATATGTTATTAAATCTGATCTTGTTGATCATTCTTCCCTCTTTCTTTATTTCTTTATTTCTTTAATTCTTAAATTTAAAATATAATCATACATTTAATAGTGATATTAATATTAATGATTCTCATTGATATTTATCCGATGGTGAAAATTCAAAATAACCATTGAAAGGACTTGTGGTGGCAGTACCATGATTATATATTTTTAGTTCTGGAATATTTGAACAACTATCTTTTGAAGCTATATTTATCTCACAAAACTTATTGCCATCTTTGTCAAAGAACCATAATGATTTTGAAGGCTCATCATAAAAACCCTGAACAACAATACCATTATCATCTTCCCAAATAGTTGTTTTAGTAACAAAAATGTTATATGGCACAACAACATCTACAATTGTATGGATAAATTCTTCTACTTCAAACACAAATTCAGCTGTTTCCATATTTGCAGAAACTAACCTCACTCTCATAAAAGGATATTTTTCATATGATGTTTTTTGCTGATTCTGCTGATTAATAAGTTCATCTTTGTTGATTGTATAAGTTTTGGAAAATAATACAGATGTACCAGAACCTGCTGTACCTGCTGAAGCTTTTCTTATTTTTAATAAAATTTGGTATTTGTCTGCGCCAGGTTTAAGATTTTTAGTTATCTCAATATCATATTTGCTTGAGATAGAAGCATCAATCTCTTTCTTATCAGGTCCAACTATGATTTTAGCAGGAGATGACCAAAATTTCTGTGTGTTTAAAGGAGATAGTTCTGATGTGCCAACACTTTCTAAACGTTTAAGGTTTTCAGGATTCTTACAATATTCACGGAAACTTTTAATGTTTGAAACATAGTTATAATATTTGATATAAGTTGGATCATCAGGACAGAGATATGCTTTATTGATACCTTTTGACACACAATCAGATAGTACACTTGCTTCTATAGCATCATATTTAAGCCTGTCAGAATTTAATGTGTCAGCGTATACAACCCATATATCATCACCTTCCAATGTTTTTGTTGGATCAATGTCACCTGATACAAAACCAACATTACCTGAAAGATAACTTATACTCCCACTTTTTAAATCATTCAATAATTTTGAACCATATCTTATACTGGCAGCACTATCTAAAATATTTGGATTATCTTCACCAAGATCTTTTGCTATCAATGCAGTGATTGTTGGACTCAACCCCATAACACCTTTTCTCCCACCAACATTATATGAAGGATTGCCACCACTGATTGCAGTAATCACAGCAAACAGGTCACATGAATCTAAACTACCTTTGTAAGAATTGATAGATTTCCAAGTGGCATGGGCAATGGCCTCAAATTTCTTTTCTGGGCTTTGACCAATGGCTGATGCAGATGTTCCAGACACACCATAATTACCAGAACCATAAGAAGAGCCATCAACTCCAACAGAAGAACTGCCAAAACTACCTGTAGTTGTTTGTGGTTTTTTCACACGTATTGAAGTTGATTTCTCAATCTCATAATCATATCTCACTCTTGACCTGAAATATCTTGGTGTGATAGGAGCTGTTCCCAATAGTTCAGCTGGATTAGTCACCTTAAATTTACAGCTGAATGTTTTATATTGTTTTATATCTTCAAGGCTTTTTCCTGCTAAATTGACATCAACCTGATAACCTTTATAACCATCAAATTCATTTTCACAAACCTTGGTCACACATTCCCTGACTGTTGAATCAGTCTTTGCATCTTCTATATTTTTTTTGTTATACCTATCAAAAACACCACCTAAATTATCAGATGTCTCTGCACATTGGATAAAAGGTTTGCTGCTATGCTTGACATAATCATCAACACACATATCTTTAGTATATTCTGTAAATGTGTGGCTACAAGTGCTGCCAACTATCTCCATCGAATCAGGAACCTCAATTACTAATTGATTTATACGTTTAATCTTTCCTTTCCAACCATGATTATTATCGACAGTAACACCAAGTCTGATAAGATTAGCTTCTGAACTTACACCAGTGCTTAAATCACCTGTCTCTGAAATAATATCAACAACACTCAATGGTGGTTTTTTAGTGCCCATACCTAATATAACTGGACCATTTGTGAAGACAGCCTGTGGATTCTTATCCTTGACACCAAACTCATCCAAAGGATTAATACCTTGCCTTGTCAAACTCCTAAGCCTTTCCTGTGATATAAAATAAGTCTTAAGATATGACATTGTCTCAAAATTAAATTCTGCTGTTAATGTAACTTGTTTTGAATTTTTAAGAATCTCCTGAACAGCAGGTGTTGGCTGAACAATGCAATCAATGTCCTCTTCATCACTATCAAAAACAAGATACTCTGTACCTATCGGTCCAGTGATACCAGGCAATGATCTATCAAAAGAATCAGTCTTATAACCTACATAGCAACCTGTAATTATGTTAATGCCATCATCCAATGCCCTTGCTTTGATATTTCCATAAACAACTATATTCTCATCTGGTTCAAATTCATAATCAGCAGGCATAACCTTTTCTATAGTAACACCTAATGGCTCATCTTTTGACTGTTCAACCCTGCCTGTATAATAATCACCACCTGTAGCAAGATCAAGGCGATTATACCAGAAAAGCTTGATGTTTTTAACAGATTCATAAACTTTTTTTAAAACCTTATCCCACCAGACATCTGCATTCTTATTAAATAATTCTTTTGTGTTATCCCAATGTACCTGAGATGGAATAATGCCTTGGTCACCAAGATTTGTTAAAGTTTGGCTATAACCAGTTGATAAAAATGGGATAGAAAATATGACAAATGCAAACCATAATAAAATTACACCCATTGTTAAAAATCTGCTTAACCTGGTTCTCTGCTTGCTCCTGATAAATATTGCATAATAAAACCACCACGGCATCAAGAATGGATTCAGTAAATAACCATAGATTATACCACTACCTATATTGTAAAACCTTCCAAATACAGTTGTCCAGAACAATTCCCAGCATAGATACCAAACAACAACAATAAATAATTCCCTCAACCCATCTGTCTTTTCATCTGCAGGAATAAAAATAAAATAAGTTATCAATGCCAAAAATGAATTTATGATAAGTTTAGTCCATATATTAGGTATCTGAATTAAAATGACATAATGAAAAACAAGTGAAAAAAGAATAAACCAGTTGATTAATCTCATTGTTGTTAAAGTAGGTTCATGAAATGACCTTGTACCAGATGTATTAGATGTACCAGCTGATTTTGATCTTAATTTTGCCATGGCTGAACCAAGCAAAAAACCACCTGCCAACCCAACTGCTTTAACACCTTTGCCTAATTTTTCTCTAGTGGCTGTCCTCATAGGTGTATGTTTTGCCAATTCTGATCTTTGTTCTGCTAACTGTGCTTGTTTTTCCTCTTCTGCAAGATTACTGTTCCTAATCTCATCAATCTTATCTTTAATAGATTTCTTCTTATCGCTAATTTCTTTACGCCTGCTCTGCCAATCATCATATTTATTTTTGATATCAGCTTGTTTATTATGTGACCAAGCCTTAAGATTTTCTTTTATACCCATAATACACCACTTTAATTATAATTAATAAATATATTATTCTATTTATTTACTCTTATATATTGTTTTTGTATTTTTAATCTAAAAGAAATCCCCTAAACCCTTTTGCTTTATGTCTTTAGCATCAGAGATCTTATCCAATGTCTTTTCAACTCTCTCCTTATCAAAATCATGTTTCTCACATAAGAATTCAATGATCTTATCAAATTTAGGTGTGATAAATTTAATAGAATAATCTTTTTCAACAGGCATATTCTTGAACAGATAATAAACATCTTCCCAACCATAATCAAAATGATCATCCCATTTTACAGCTTTGAACATCTCTGCATAATTCTTATTGTACTGCTTGACTAATCCTAAAGCTTTTTTTGGACCTATCCCTTTTATGCCGCCAATGTTATAATCTGTGCCTATCAACATAGACAATGCTATAAGCTGATCATTATCTATGCCTAAATGATTAAGATTTTCTGAAAGATTTATCAGTTCTGGTTTGACAGCTATAAAACCAAGCTTGTTTGTCATCTTACGTTTGCCAGCAATTGATAAGTTTCTGATGAGCATAGGTGTCTTATATAATAAAGTATCAAAGTCTTGGCTTACAGATGCATATGCATTATTCTGGCTGACAATATATGCTGCCTGCGCCTCACCCTCTGATTTAGCTTGGACAACAGGCAGACCTAAAAGACCAATAAATTCTTTTGCCTCAACAACCATCTCTGGAGTTAATCTTGTTGTCCTTGAAGCATATTTTTTCATGGATTCTATATCCTGCCTCTCTTTTGCGATATCATATTCTTTCTTTGCCTCTTTTTTAAGCTCAGACCTTCTTTTTTGTTCCATCATCTTAAGATCCGGGGGCTTGCCATCAAAAACAAACAACGGCTTTAAACCAGAGCCCATAAAATTAGTCAATCTACCAAACAAACCAATCAGATGAGAAGTGACATTGCCTGAACCATCAGTCAATAAACTGCCATCTCTGGATCTGATGGTTGTCAAGAATTGATAAAGCATATTATATGTATCAACTGCTAATACTTTTCCTTTAAGGTCTGATAAAGATATTTCCTTTGAAATGATTATCTCCTTTAATGCAATGCCCATTTTTATCCCTTTGTTTTTTTATTTAATGATTAATTTAATTCAAAAATACAATTTTCATGTTCTTGAATTTAATCTCTAAATTTTCCCTTGCTTTGTTAGTGACATCACCTGTTGTTATGAAAAGTGCAGGCAGATTCTTTGATTGTGCATCAAGATAAATAGTAGCTAAATCACCATCATTACATTTCTTTTTTGTCTTTGCTCTGCAAAAATATTCAATAGTACCGATAGGAGAAGGTATACCAACTATACAATCGACCTCTTTGTTTTTTCGGATAATGTTCACATCACTAACAATTATAGTATGTTTATTAAAATATTTTTTGATTTTCTTAAACAGATCATCATCATAATTTTGTTGGGGCTTATCACTTGATACACTGTCATCACCAAACAACCCTTTCTGCTCTTCTTTTGGTTTTAGATTATCTTTTTTTACAGGTTGATTAAATGTTTTATCAGATTGGGATGATTGGGATGAAGATGATTTTTCTTGTATTTCTTGTGCACCATTTATATTTTGTACTATTTGCATATTTTGTGATTCTGTTGGAGATGGTATTGATGATTCTACTGGTTGTTGTGCAGGTAATTCTGTTGGATGCTGTATTAATTGAGGTGTTGATAGTCCAATTTGTTGTGTTAGTGATTGTTTCATTTCAGAAATCGCGGAGTGAACAGTTCCACCATCAACTTCTTTTTTTTTTTCCTGACTAAGTTCATTGAAATAATTTTCCTTCAACAAAGAATTACATTCACTATCACTAAGCATATACCACTTCCAGAATAGTTCAGAATCTGAACCTAATTTGACTTCAATTGGTTTTGCAAAATCCTTTATCTCTCTTAAAGATACCCTCAGAATAGGTGTTAATTCCTTATCTTTCAATATTTTATTTAATTTCAATAATTGAAAAGCACGATTATCTTTCTCATTGAGAAATCTGTTAAGATCCTGAATCTTTTCAATATGCTTAGGAAGATAATAAAAAGGACTGCCACCCATCTTGAGATGAGTTATAATAACATGGCCATTACTTGCTAATTCCGACAATGCAGCACCTATCATAAATGTATCAGAATCAAAATTCTTTAAAAGATCCTTAGGTATGATGGGCCCTTTTAGTTGCATAACCTGAAGTATCTTATCCCTATCAATCATCAAAAACAGGATAAGAATATAGTTTATATATTTATTGTATATTAATTTAAAAGAATTTAGGTGTTATAAAAACTTCAATCAAAGCAGATATAAACAATAATATGACTGATATGATTATAAGGCCAGATGCATCAAATATTATTCTTTCAAATTTCTCTGTACCCATAATATGCCTTATTATTGCCACAGATATGATGCCGCCAGCCAAAGCTGCCACAAAATATGCCATTATCTCAAAGACACCATGTATCATATATTTTAATATACCAACTGAGAATAGATGGAAATAATTCCAGATTGAAACCGAACCAATCTGTTGCCCAATGTTTGCCAGGTTTTCTCTGACAAAAATGCCAACTGCAGCTGCAATCACTGTAGCATTCCAAGTTAGAATAAACATTGCACCAACACCATACAAAAATGAAAAAAGAATACAGATGGATAATACCCTTAGATTATTTAAAAAAATTACTGATAAAGCATTGTTCGAAAATGTAATATGACCAATAGGTGTAGAATTAATACTACTAATTGTTTCAATCTGCGTGCTAAAAACATTTTGAATATGGCCAGACGGCAAGAAAATATACCATAAAATTGCAGAGACCATCACACCTAAAAAAAGAAACATAAAAACCTCTAATGCTTTACTATGTTCTTTAAGAAGTGCTTTTTCACCTACAATATCCTCATCTTTTCTCTCTTCAAGCTTGACAGTGTTATAAATAATCGGAAAACTGGCAAGAACAGTCAAGAATACAGTGACTAAAGATGCCTGTTTAGTAAAAACAACCAGACTTAAGATAATCGCTAATGAAAAAAATATTATCCCTAAAAAAAACATCTGCCATGGGCGCCTCTCTGCACTTAATGGATTAATGAATACATCTAAAATCATTATTTGTTTATTTGTTTATGATTTTATAAATCTTTTGAAAAGATTTATAAATAAACATAGCCCACCTTGAAATATGATAGATGAAACAGAATATAACAAACTATTGGAAACAGCATATGAAAAGTTACCGGAAACACAAGATGTTAGATCAAGATTTGAGATTCCTAAAGTTGTAGGCCATATCCAAGGAAACAGGACAATAATCAGCAATTTTCATCAAATCGCAAGTACATTGAACAGACCAGTAGAACATATTTTTAAATATATATTAAAAGAATTAGCAGCACCCGGTGATCTAAAGAAAAATGGGATAATCATAGGAACAAAAATACCTGCTGGAAGAATCAATGAAAAGATTGAAAAATATGCTGAAGAATATGTTGTATGCAACGAATGTGGAAAACCAGACACTAAACTAATCAAAGAAGGCAGCTACCTTTTCAAAAGATGCCTTGCATGCGGTGCAAAGCATTGTGTGAAAGCAAGAGCATAAATTAATTCTTATTAAAAACAGAAAGAGAGCACTACTACTCAAAACCACTTGCCTAAACCTTCCTGCTTCTCTTTTTCTTTGCCAAACACACTATCTATCCTATCTTTCAACAAGTCAAGAGTCTGTTTTGTATGTAATGGCACCTTGAAATCCCTTGCAAGATTAAGGCTTGATTCAAGATATTTGATAACAGAACCTTCAGAGATTGTAAATATTATCTTCCCTGAACATTTGACACAATATCCCTTTAAAGGAGGGCGACGAAACTTCTCATTGCATTTAACACATCTAAACTGCTGCTGTGAAAATTTTCTAAGATTTCCTTTCAAATCCTTAAGAAAATGTTTTGTGATTACCATATCAGCTACATTATCCTCATCAACTGCACGAATCATCTTTGCAATCTCCATCTGCCCGCTTAATTTTTCTGCCATAGACGGCAAAGCCTTATACGCAGAAACCAAAACACCTGAATTGATATCACTTGTATTATGGGTAAAACCAAATTTTTCATACTGATATTCACTGCCTAACCTATCCTTGACCTGCTCAATCTTAACTTCCCATGGATTCTTAAATTGTTCTGCTGCTTCATATAATTCCAAAGGATATTGCCAGACAATATCAATGCCATGAACCTGATCATCCACCTCTGCAGGATTTATTATTGAAGTCAAAACCAGAGGAGCATCCATTGTCTTTGCGCCTCTAGTGTCTGGAAGATATTGGCTGGAAAAATTAAGAAACCCATCCATCAATAAAGATACGCTTGCTTCATCACCATCACATTGTTTAGTCAATATTGAATTTGCAATAATTTTATTTCCTTCTGCATTAAGACAATAATTTATCTCTGCAGATGCTTCTTCAATACCAACAATCATATCAAACATCATAGTTTCAGTATAATCCTGATGTATTTTAACAGCTTTTCTTGACTTCAATAAATTATCCAATATATCTTTTTTTCTTGTTGATATGAAATATATATATTTTGAAAATTTGTCAACAAAAACACTTTGGATAATGCCTTTTGTAATTGTAAATTTAGGGATTTCTCTTCCTTTTCGCTTATAAAACTCACATAATTTTTTACTTGGAATAGAAGTATAAGTATAATTTTTGACAAAAATACCCATCTGGCCAAACACAAAATCCATATCACGCAGCAAACCTTTGCTGACTGTATCAAAAGTAATTCTTAAATCAGTTGAACTAACGGAACCATCACCTTCAAAATAACCTGAAAGCATATGGCCCATCTGCTCATTAGACAAATTTAAAAATAAAGAAGGAATCCTTTTTTCATATGCAGAAGAGCCACAATTAAGGATTGATGTGAATAGATGATATAAAATTCTACTGGAATATGTAAGCCTGTCTTTTTTCTTCTCTGTCACAGACAACCCGAACAAATCACTCATTGCTTTTTTAATAAAGTATCTTACATCATTATTCTCTGCTGCAATATACACCTGATATAATCTTCCTGAAACTTTGCGAGAATAACCTTCTGCAATATAAAGGCCAATAATCTGTAAGAACTCCTTTGTTATAGGAATATAAATAGGTATCACAACATTATCTCTTTTTCCAGCTAAATTAAAAGATGATATGTCTTTTATTAATCCTTTTGAATATAAGCTATATATGAATTTGATAGGGTAAGAATCCCTTCTCACATAATTATCATAATTTTTTTTAGAGAAATAAGATAATGCATATTTCTTTACATCTGAAAAAGTAGAATTAACATTTCTTACCATCACCCAATCTTCGTTATGTAAATAATGAAGCAAATCTAGTTTTTTAATACTTCTTTTTGGTATTTGGATTGAATATGGAATCCCAATAATATCCCCTATGCATAAATCTTTTGCTTGTTTGATCAGCTGCTTATCTCTTTTAAAAATAATTTGTTTATGATTTTTTGTAAGCTTCAGTGTCCTGCCCAATTTAGTCTTTATTTTAATAAAATCCTGTGGTGTGTGTTTTGTAAAATTATTCACTTTTACAATTCCAAACTCTCCATAAGTCTCTATATCATTAGTTTTAATTTCTTTGGTACCATAATCATCAACTACATCCATTGGACACAGACAATCAACAAATTCGCCAATCTGTTTGATATGCCAAGAGCCACCATAATATAAAGGAATAAATGTATCACTACCAAAACAATCTCTCCTAAGGGCAGCATGATACATAGGGTGGGCAAACATACCCTGTGTCTTTGAAAAGCCAACAATACGTCCAACCATGCCTGCAGAGATATGAGGTGCAAGACCTATCACTAAATGACCAACAAGATCCTTGATATGATTAAGCTTATAATAAGGTTCCATCTTATAAAGCTTCATCAACAATTCATCGATGAAATTTGCAACCCTAAACAAGATAGAGCTTGCAGGCTCTTCCATCCCGTCTGTGGCACCAGGCAAAATAAGGTCCTGTGGCTTTAGTTCTACAATTTGGTCTGTGCATATTAAATTTTTACCATAAATATCTTTATTATAACCAAGCTCATTTAATTTTTCAATACTTGTGCCAATCTCATTTGGCTTGAAATGGGTTATTGGAAGCTCAGACATATCAAACCTGATTGTACCATCTTTGTTGACATAGATATCATGCTTTGCCCTAATAATTCCTTTCACCAAATGTTCAGGAATATGATCTTTGTTGCTTGTTCCCCTTACACCTTTTATGAGATCAGGATACATCCGTTCATTGAACAACTCTACTGCCTTCTTAAAAAAATGTTTGATGTCAATCTCTTTTCTCATATAAGCATTAAGATTAACACCATTACATTTCTGACATTTATCACGTTCAGACACACCACATCTCCTGCAATAATATAATTGTCTTGTCTCTTTACCGCAATCCTCACATGATTTGTAGATTGTCTCTTTTTTACAATCAGCACAATACTGTAAAACAAAATCACCTGTAACCTTGCCTTCATCCAACGCAGCCTGAAATGATCTTGTCCTGCCTCCCTCATCACCAACTGGAAATAAAACCTGCGGGCTGCCAGTCATCTTTCTCATCTTTGCCTTTTCTGGTCTGCCCATCCTTGCACCAATAAAAGTTCCTGATTTATCTTTAATCCTTATACCAGATAAAATTGAAATATTTTCCACTATTGTTTTTTCTTCATTAATAAGATTATGATCATATTTTCCTAAAATAAAATCAAGAACAGCAGTAATATGCCTATTGAAAACAATAAATTCATGATTTACAAGCTGATGGGGGCAGCCTATGTCTTCAAATATCCTCTTAAGTTCATCATTATTTTTTAAGACAGCCCTGATAAACTCAACACCATCTTCTTCAACTTTCTTAACATTTTTCCAAGAAATTGATAAATAATTTAATTTATCAAAAGTAATATGGTTCCAATGAAAAGTATAAAAAGGATGCAAAGGAACATTCAGTTTATGTGATAATATAAGTGCATCATTGACTGAGATCTTATTTTTTATAGGGTCTTTGAATATCAATTCAATCTTATCTACATCTAAACCAATAAGGCTTGCAATCTTATCAAAATCAATTGTTCCAAAAAGATCGACACTTCTTTTTTCTATATCCCTTAACCACCATTCTTCATTATATCCACAAGGAACCAATATATGGCCATTTTCTGAAAAATCACCATAATTAATAAGGATATCACCTAAAAACAAGATCTCTTTTACATTTGATAAATATTTTTTTGCTTCATCTAATGTTTCTACATATACTACAGAACCATCATCAAGCTTGACTATAGGACCAGATATTGAATCACATGGTGTAACTGCTGCAGCCTTGCCTGGTCTTTCAATCTTTAATTGTGTACCTACAGCAATATATTTTTTTAACATATATGTTGAAGCAGGATGTATACATGCTGCAGAAAAACCAGAAACCCTTGAACGGCCATACCTTAATCTTAAACCACCTTTTGTCATAGGATGTGTGATAACTGGCCTGCCTGCAACAAGATCAGCAATAAATGTGTAATTTGGAGAAATCCTTCCTGTAGCTTTGGTACCAGACTTTCTTTTTGCCTTAATCTCTTTCTGAATCTTCAGAAATTCCCCTAAAAATTCCCATTCAAACCCAAATTCAACACCCCATTTATCAAGACGTTTCCAAAGTTTTGGTGCCTTTTGTGAAAGACCTTCTGCAAGAACCAAACATACACCACCCCTTATCCTGTTTGTCTCAACTCTTGGAAGATCCTTATAATTAGAGACCTCTATCTTTTCAGTTGGATCACCTTCTATCTCTATAGGAAGGCGCTTCATCAAAAAACCAACTTCTTCTGGTGAAGGAAGATATTGTAAATTTGTTACCCTATCATTATAATCAAAAATCTCTGTCTTGAAACGATTGATCTCTGCATCAGATGGGTCATATTTTGCATAACCCATCTTGAAACGAATATAATCAACAATCATCAGCGAAAATGCTGCAGCTGTACCACCGGCACCTCTGATAGGACCAGCATAACAAGGTGCAAGGTACTCTTCACCATTATTTGTTTTCTTAATCTTGAGCTCTATAAAACCTTCCAATGGTGCAGCAACTATGCCGCCAGTCTGATATGCAAACCCTGTTCTTATACCAATCTCTAATGCTTCTTTTTTTGTACTAAATTTACAGAATTTTTGAAGTGCAACTTCATGAGCAATACATAATGCAACTCTCCAATCAAGATTGCCATATTTTTTCTCTAACTCAATTATTCGTTTAGTCACTCCGCTGCCAATCATCTGCGGCGCAACAATGCTTATCAAAGCTTCAACACGCTCAGCCATGTTCTTCGCTAGCTTTATGCTGACTATAGGTTCAGGATCAAAATTCAATGAACGTGCCTTTGCCGCCAATTGATGGCACACTTTTAATTCTGATTCCATACTCTGGAAGTATTTATGCATTTCTTCTGTTGCAACAATCATATTTAAACACCATCATGTTAATATTGAATTATTAAAATCTTAAAATTTTTGCCTGTCTTGTCTGCAAGTTTACTATAGGTACTCTCGCTGGCTCTGGCTTATGGCCAACTTTTTCCTGAAATGGAGTTGTGCTCTGCCAGCATGAGCCTGAAATCAGTGTGATATTATGGTAATTTGCAAGTGCTGTCTTATGTATGTGGCCAGTCACAAAAAAATCAGGTAATTTAGATATGACCAGCTGGTCTGAACGTGAGTCAGGAATAAATAAAGTAGATGTATGTGTTGGTGCAAGATGCCTTCTCTGCAATAAAAATTTCATAACCAAATCTGCACGATCATAACCACCATTGTTTCTGATATAATCAACATTTGAGATATAATAATCAAAACTATACCCATGGTACATCAGCACATCAAATCCTGAAAAATCCTCATCACCACAGATATTTATCATCGCTGGATTACTGACAAAAATTACATTCGGAAGTGAAAGCATTGGTTTTATAAATTCATCAGCAATCGGCGGCTGCGGTTCAGCTAACCTGACGGCGTCGTGATTTCCAGGAGAGATTATTATTGTCATATGTTCAGGTATTAAAGAAATATATTCACTAAACTTATTATATTGTTCATAGATATCTTTTATTGAAAGTTCTTTCTCTTGGTTTGGATATATTCCAACACCATCAACCAAATCACCAACAATAAAAATATATTTAATCTTTTTAACAAGGATTTTCTGCTCTTCAGAACCAATCTCTCCCCTTAACCATTTAAGAAATTTAAGAAATTTATCCTCAAGAAAATCTATAGAGCCAACATGTATATCAGATAAAAAAATAGCATATTCTTCTAAAGGAGCTTTCTTTAATTCCTTATTATGATTCACATCAGGCTGTAAGAGCTTGTTGCAAAAGATTACTTTATCATCATTAAAACCATATACACCAACAACCTCATCCTCTACAATGTTTTGTGCAATATCATAAACATCTTGTTTGGTCTTATTGATGATGACACTTATTAGCCCAGTTGGATCCTCAATCTTTAAGAGAATATTTTTGGATTTTGTAAGTGATTTCTCCATCACCATCCCGATAATAGAAACATTATCCTTCTCTTGTTTATTTAAGACCTTGCTTATAGATAATAGATTTAATAGGTCTGGCCTGTTCTGAAGCATTGATTTTATGGCATTATATCTTAAATTATAATGTTTAACAAATTCACTAAAATCTTTTTTTTTCAGATTATCTTCATATGTAAAAACGACCTTTACTTTTCTTTGAACATTGATAATATGCTGTGTATCTGTTGATGTGTTATTTGCTGAGATAGTATTTGCGGTGTTATTTGTCATATAAGAATTATCATAGAACATTTCTTCTGTTGATTTTTTATCAATATTTTCCATTAATTTCTCAAAATTATCACTATCAATCTTTTCTAACATCTCATCAGTAATCAAAACACCTTTTTCTAATAAAGTTCTAACTAACTTTGCTTTAGAATCAGTTGACATTTTATAACCCCAAACTTTGTTCTAAAAGTGAAAGAATCTTTGGAACAAGTGATGGAAGAATAGATAGGCTAACTTCCCTTGTCCTTCCAAACCTGCCTTTTGATATAACTTTTGCATTGATTATGCCAAGCATATCCATCTCACCAATAATATCAGAAACTCGTCTTTGTGTAAGCGGTCTCAATCCTATCCTTACACATAAGTTTTTATAAACATCATAAATGTCACCTGTGAATATCACATCAGTATTCTTCAATGATAATATTGCATAAAGTGTTGCCTGCTGCTGTTTTGGTTGTGTCCTCACCATATCAACAACCCTGTCTCTCTCAATCTTTTCTTCTGCCTCATCTATGTGTTCAATCTTGACTATAAGCTTAGAATTTCGTTCTGCAATTTCTCCAGCAACCCTCAATAATTCCAACGCGCGCCGAGCATCACCATGTTCTCTTGCAGCATAAGCAGCGCATTTTTCTATTACGCCACCATCTAAGACACCTTCTTTGAAAGCTCTTGCTGCACGTTTTCGTAAGATATCCTGAAGTTGTAAAGCATTATATGGCGGGAAAACAATCTCCTCTTCACTAAGGGATGATTTTACTCTTGGATCTAAGTTATTGGTAAATAATAAATCATTTGATATACCAATCAATGTAATTTGGCTCTCTTTCAATTCAATATTCATCCTTGTAAGATTATAGATGATTTCGTCGCCTGCTTTTTTAACTAATTGATCTATCTCATCAAGAACAACCAACAAAAGCACCTTTTCAGAAGTAATTGCATGATTAAAAATTTTATAGACTTCTTCTGTCGGCAAGCCAGTTGGTGGAATCTCTTTCCCTAATTCTCTTGCAAGCTGTGCAATCAACCTATATTCTGTATCAGCAACCTTACTTAATTTACAATTAATATATAGTGTTTTAACAGGCAAATTTTTGTTTTTTGCGATGCTTAATAGATGATTGCAAATATAATTAGAAGAAAGTGTTTTTCCTGTACCTGTTTGACCATAAAGGAAGAGGTTAGAGGGTTTTTCTAACCTGAGACAAGGTGCAAGGATATTTGCCATTAATTTAATCTCATGGTCTCTGTGTGGGATTTCTTCTGGTGTATAAGATGCCTGTAAAACCCCCTTTTCCCTAAATAAGCTATCTTTCTTAAGAAAATCCTCGAAAAAGCCAGCCAACCCTTTTTTTTCATTCCCAACCATATAATTTCCATATGAAATAGGGGTATATAAATATTATTGTGTTAGAGTTGAGGACTGACCCCTTTGTTTCCTATGGAACTTTGTTCTGGTTTGGTGATGATATATTGTTTTGTATGATGAATATTGTGTTTTAGAATATTAGTTTAATTTAATGTGTATTAATTAAGATGTA
>JBDRKY010000086.1:0-10182 GCA_043813525.1 Candidatus Woesearchaeota archaeon | reverse complement strand
TCAAAGAAAATATTAAATTTTAGCAAAAAAAGAGTAAAAATATGATTATATTATAGTTTTTAAAAATAAATCACTAAAAAAATTAAAAAAATAAAGGGGAATCATAGACAATCACGATTTATTGATACTGTGCCACTTTTTAGAAATCTTTATATATTAATAGCCCTTCTATATTATTGTAAATAGATAATAATATATTTTTTACAATTATATAGTGAACAAAAGGAGGTACAGCAAAATGTTAAGAATGAAAAGAATAACAGAAAGTTATGATATGAAGGTATTTACTGATTCAGGAGAATATTTTGGGGATATTGAGGAATGCATAATAACTACAAACAAAGTGTTTGGATGGAGAGTAAAGAGCACAAAGAACTCATTCCTAAATAAGATTTTAGGCAGTGCTAAAGGTGTCATTGTACCTCATCAGCTTGTAAAGAGCATTGGAGATATAATGATAATAAGCAAATCAGCTGTCCCTAGTTATAATCCAGATGAAGAGACAGCAGCAGCTTAATTATTTTATATTTATTATTGATTTAATTTACCTGTTTAATTCTTTATTTATTTGAATTATATTTTATATATATATATCCATTATATTTTTATATGAGATGGTATTTTCTTTTTGAATTAACACTTTTTTGATGACAAATATTTAATTATAAAATGGCAGAATGTATAAGAGGAAATGGAAAAAGCAGTTCATCAACATCAGTTCAGCTGGATGCAATAGACTTATTAGTAAAAGATAGTTATAGAATAAGAAGTGAATCTTCAGAGCCTGTTGTTAAAAGAGCAATTGTCAGCTTTAGTTACAACAGGAATCTGACATTAGAAGAAGCCTGTAGAATTACAAGAAAAAAAGCAGAATGGGAAGAAATAACTGAGAAATTAGGAAGAAGCCATGTTTTCTATAGAACTTTGGATTATGAGTTTAATGGAGAGCCAATTGATTTTGTCAAGTTTAATTTATTGATTGACGGGGTTCCTGCTTCAGTTTATACTTATCTTAATGTGATGCAGTCTGATGTAGAAGAAGTTAATTTTGTTGTCAGTCCGTTAGCTAAAGAAATAATTAAGGAATGTATCAAAGTTTATGGGCTTTTTGGGAAAGATCCTGATAAAGTTCATATAACAGATGAGCTTGATGCAGGAGAGAGTGATTCTGATTTAACATTTCATAATTCTTTTGGAGTAAAAGGCCCAAGACCATTTAAAGGTTTAGAAGAAGATGAATTAATACTGCTTATACCTGGAGATAATCCATATATGGATCAAGAATCAATCAATGATATTATTTATGATAAAAGAAGTATAGGAAAAGATATTGTTCTTGATTTTAATTATTCTAATAATATGTTTGATGGATTAGCAGTTAAATATCCAAGAAGAAATTCCCATTACCATATTTGGAATCCTGATGGAACAGTTAATTCAGGTAAAGAGCCAAATCCAATGTTATTAAACAGTAAGATTTTCAAATATATAGGATATTTCACAGATTGCAGAAAAAATGGAGGTGTTATTGGTGCTGGTATTGATGTTTTGTTTGATGGCTCTGATGTATTAGAAGCAGATTATAGAAGCCATGGAAAACTACGATATTTAAACCCTATTAAAACTGCAAAAGCAATATCTAGATTATGGGCTGCAAGACAAGGTAATATGCATGCTCTTATAACTCGTTTTTTAAACAAAAAAATGTTTGATCAGCCAGAACTAAAAGCAAAATTTGTAGCTGAACCATCCAGGCTTTCAGAACTTGCAAGAAGAATTGATGATATTGAATTAGTATTAAGATGTTATTCACACAGCGGAATAACTGATTGGAAGGATTCAAGACAGACAGATATGGTCGCACATCATGATTCCAGCAGATTAAATGATTTAGATGCACCGCAGGATTATGCTGGGATGTTAGGGCCTGTTGAGTATTGCAAAAGACAGGGTTTAGGTTTGGGATATATTTGTAAAAATGCAGAATTGCTAAAAGCATTCAGATCAAGCATGATAAGATTAACAACAGAAGATCCATTTTTTGCTATGCATAATGCAATAGTAAATGATTTCTCAAGACAATTAGGATTAGGTTATGATGTGTTTAGTATTGATTCAAGTAGTACAAATATAGGCAGAATTGGCAGTAATAATAGTCAATTAAATTTTCATACTTATGCACAGCATGAATATCCTGCGATTGTCCAGCAAATGCATAGATATGCAGCAAGAGATGTTGGTATTGAAACCAGAACTTCACAAAGACCTCTTCAGATAGCAGTTAGTTCTCATCTACACCAAGAAGCACAGCATTAAAAAATTGGGAGAAAGTGTAAATAATTTTGCTGAAACTTCGAAAAAGAAATTTCTACTCTTCCTCCCCCTTTATTTTCATGATTGCTTCTGCAAGATCGCCATTTGTCTCTTCAAGAATTTCTTTTGCTTTTTCCACAGTGCAGTTTGTCTGTTCAACGACTGTGTTAATATCTTCTTCATTGATATCAGGAGTAGTATCAACTATTCTATCTTTGATTATTGGTTCACCTATAACCTGATAAGTTGTTTGTCCCATCATATCAATGATAGAAACTTCAGGATTTTCAAACACTAAATCTTTATCACTGCCAACAACTTTCATAATCACTTCAGAAACTTCCAGTGTCTCTTCCTTAACGCCCATCTTTTTCATGGCCTGCTTCATCATCTTTGGATTCATTCCCGGAAACATTTTACGATACCTCCTATTAAGTGAAATTATTTGCAAATTTCATTAAGAATATTTTTGTCTCTTATTTACAAAACAACGAATATAATCAACTCAAGCCAAGCAGGCTATTACCATATATATGTAAAAATAATGATATGATAATCACTACAATCACGAGTACAATAATAAGCCCTGGCTTCATCTGCAGCCTTGATTTATACTCATCAAAATATCTTATCAAGCCTCCTGTGGATTGAGGCATTGAAACATTTCCTTTTGCCATATTACTATATGTTTTCTTTAGTTATTTATAAAGGTTTTTGTAAGATGGTATAATTTCTTTGTAAGTCATATTTCCAGATAGGATATTTTGCTTTTTGAAAGAAAGTTGCTTCATGTCCATGCTTTGCTACTCTTGCCCAATGCAGTATTTCACGTTCAGCTTGGTTAAGCCTGTATAATTTAAGAACACCATCTTTATCCAGAGCTTTGATTAAGACATTATCCATAAGTTTAATATCATAATGCATCTCATCTTCAGTTGGGATTGCAAAAGGAGAATTATGTATCATTACTTTTATCCTGCTGGCTTCACCTTTTCTTAATTCATCCTTGCTTGCTCTGGTCATATAATCAACACTTAAAGCAAAATACGCCATAATCACATGATGATCAAAATACATCCTGTTATGTCCTTCTTCTTCTAATTCATGCAGATATCCTCTGTCAAACTCACCTTTTTCACAAAGATGACGTGTAGAGATTGAGAATGGCAAAGCTCTTGCAAAATCATTTGCATATATAGGGATAAAATCAAGATCAACTTTATGCCGTCCTTTTTTTAGAGTCTTTGAAGGAACAACCATTGTTGCACGCATACCAACTCTTCTCATATTTCTGAACAATGCTGAAAAAGTTTTTCGTTTATAAGTATCTATTGCTTTGATATCGACTTTTGAATAAGAATGCCTCCAATACCATAAAAGATGAGCAGCACTAAGACATTCTGTCAATGGGACATGCCTTGCTTCATTATTATCTCCAATTAGTTGGGAATCAGTTCCATGTTTTCTGACTGGTCTAAAACTGTATCCTGCAAGATAATCTTTCCCTGTCAAACCATCAAAAGCACGTTTTCTGAATGCAACATGCATTGCATTATCCATTGTCTGATCCACACCTGTCTTTTGTCTTCTAAGTTCCATAAGTTCTTTATCAGTCACAAATTCAAGATCCACTGTTTTACCATGCCTCATAAATTTACTAGAAGCAGATGCTCTTGAACCATTAAAATCTCTTTCATTTGTGGGCCTGCCATTCTCTCCAATAATTGGAGGATAAAAACTTGCAGGTATCAATCCATTTAATTTATCTTCTGGTATTACACCATCAGTATTAGAAAAATCAATAACAAGATATTCGCTATCTGCATTTAATGCATCAATCTTTGCTACAAGATCTTTTGAAGCAATTATTTCAGTCTTAGTTTTTCCATCACTACCTCTTTTGACTTCTGCAACACTAGGTGTATGAAAGAAATCTTTTTTTTTCACTATTGGTTTTTTCCTATCTATCTTAACAGTTCTCATCTATAGAAGAAATGCAATTGGTTTTTTAAATGTTATGGGAAAAGCCAAACATCTTTATTATGCTTTCGCTTTAAATAATCTGCTGACCAGATAGCTTTTATCAATATGCAAAACATCTTCAGGCACACTAAACCAGTCTTTGACTTTATGCAGCACAGCATTCATTCCTACATAGCTTCCTATAATACCAAATGCAAACAAGCTTCTTTCGAATACAACTATTGGAATTAAAGCTATCCATGCTTCAGCACTCATTGGAATTGTCCATATCCAAGCTGCTGTTCCAACTGAATGTGCAACAAAAGTAGCTCCAAAACTTTTTAAGATTAAATTGTTTGAATATTTTGCAGGCAAAAGCCTGACTACGATAGGTATCAGCCAAAACAGTGAGAAAAACCAGACTTGCCTTCCAACAGGATGTGCAATAAAAGCTATCATAGCTGCTAATGGAATAAATATGCTTATTCCTCTGCATGCATAAGATGTAAAATTAGAAAATATGTTTTTCCCTGTTTTTATTTTCACACCAAAATAATACGCTGCAAATATCATAGGCGTCAATCTGATTATGTTTATCAGTGTGAATGCTTTGCTTGTGATTATGTAATCTGTTCCATGCGCAATAAATACAGAAGCAGCACCAAAGACAGGCCCTAAAAAAGATCCTGCAATTGGTCCAAAGAACTGGAATAATGTAAAGAACTGGTTATCTGCTCCAATCACATGAGAGAAATTAATTCTTCTACCGACAAAAACTAATACTGCGAACAAGATTAAAAAGATAATATGTTTTTTAGTTATGTTTATTTTAGATATATCAAATATATTTTTCATATTTAACATCACCCTCAAAAATATTTATTAATCAATTTGATTATAGAACAATATATCATTTTAAATAGTTTATTGTTTAAGATATTATTCCACATCATAACTATTCAAACAATTATATTGTAGTAATACAAAATATATATATATAAGTGAATTAGACATATTAAAAATTTAGATTATAATACTTATAAAATATAAAGAATTTTAAGAGTTTTGATTTTGATAATTTAATAATATAGAGGGTGAGATAATGGTAATGGATAGAGATATTAAAGATGGAACTACACAAGATGTTGGTAATTTAGATGTTGCATTAGAACAATTTGATTATTCTATAAGAAAATTAGAACTTAGACGTTTAGAAATTCTTGATGAATTTAGAGGCAAAGATTATGTGAGAGCTTTACTTAGAGAAGCAGATGAAAAAGCAAAATCAGAGGAACTTGCATTAAAAAATGAAGGAGATAATTTAAAGTGTGAACTTGCTTTTTCATGGAAAAAATCATATTTAGATTACATTCAAGCAATAGCAGGTATTTTAGCTGACAGAGATAGATTATTTCAAGCAGATGCATCTGGAAAATTAGAAGTAAAAACAGATCTGGCAAAAATAGACAGATTAGAATTAGATATCACTGATTTAGATAATGCAATGAGAGGAAGACATGAAACATCAGCACCTTACAGAGTATTAGAATCAGGACGTCAGAAAATAGTGGATGAGCTTGCGGAATTAAAAGCTAAATATGAACCTTTTGATGTTAGTGATATTGTGATGGATTTAGAATTTTCTCCAACTATCGACCCAACAAAGAATATTAATCAAAAATATAGGATTGGGATTACAATACCATACCAAAAACCAGTAGATAATAAATCTACAAATTTATTTTCTAAATTAAGTGATGTCATAGATGCTGCTTTTTCAGGTATACAATCTCAGTTTCATATTGAAGATGTCATAAGCACTACTGACTCTGTAAAAGGATATCATGATTATACCTTAACACTTGATTCCAGCCAATATACTCTTGCACAGGCAAATTATATAAGGGAACAAGTTACTTGCAATATCCAAACAAACTTGCCAGATATCTTCAGATTATTAGGCATTACTTTTACTTTCCAGCCATCTGCTTATGACAGAAGAGTTTTAGGTGAAAGATTAAACATTGCAGAAGAGATTGTATATGAAGCAGAGAAAGAAAGTGCAGTTGATGATGGAAGATAAAAGTAATGAATTATATACACGAAATACACTTTCTGAAAGAAATAGTTAATTTAGTTTTTATATAGCATACTACCTACTAAAAAGTCGTAAATATCAGTAAAATTTATAAATTACAAGTAAATCATAGCATATTGTAGGGGGAAGATTGACTATCGGATACTGAAAAGTAGCTGAGGAAAGTCTGCCCATCAAGTGTTTGTTGTTTACAATAAACATGGAAAGCGCCACTCATTTGATCTGCAAGGTGTGAATCATACAGAAAAGATGAGATTTAGAAATGGATGGCAACCACTCAGAAACGAAACCACCTTAAGAATGGGATGATATGGTGAAGTTCTCTGCGAAGAGAATGAGTTTGAAAAGAAATTTTCACTTTGCCAATGAAATTCAGCAATGAATTTATCAGCGGTAAAGAAACCTATTGACGTCTCTTAAGGAAAGGATGAAACGGTGAGTCCTGGCTGATGCAAGTATATTATATACGCTTAGTAGAATGTCAATGCACCTGTTTGTTGTTTAACCAGCATAGGTGAACAGAAGGCAGCTTACATTCCCTCTACACTTATTTTCTTTAAAATTTTATTTTTAATCTAAAAATCCACAGGGAACAGCCATTGCCTGATTATGATATACAAGATAAACAGCACAATAAGGCTTATACCTTCTGGCTTGTTGATATCTTCTGTTCTCCATAGATAATAGAAAATAAGGCACGCTGTTGCAATCTTTACAGGTAGATCAAAGAAGATTATAACATTTGGAACAGTATAAGAAGATATGAGAGCTCCTATACCAATACCAAACAAAGGATTTGTCACATTGCTTCCTATCAATATGCCGGCAGAAATCTCGCCTCTCTTATTATACATGGCAACCAATGAAGTCATAAGTTCAGGAAGAGCGCTTGCAATGCCAAGCAGTATAATCCCAAAGAATGATGCGCTTATAGGCAATACTGAAACAAGGATAGTTGATGCATTAAGAACTTCGTCTGCAGTAAAAGCCATGACGATAAAACATATAACTATTAGCATAATTGAAAATATGACATCCTTTTGACTCAAGTTATTTTTAGCTTTGAAATTTTCCTTTGCTCTGGATTTATTAAGATAAAGAAGATAAGCAACATATGTCAGCAATAATATTCCTCCTTCTATCCTGGTGATAACACCACCCAATGAAAATACAAAAACCAGCAATGATGCAGCAATCAATGCGCCTGCTTGTGAGATTAGATTCTTTCTGATGACTACAATTGTCGCAATAAGGCCTAACAGGCCTAATATGAAATTCTGCTGAAAAATATCTGAACCTATATTTGTCCCAATAACAAGTCCAGACAAGATATTTAATTTATAAGGATCCTTGAGAATATCAATGCTGCCGATAATATGTGTCATAATTTCAGGAATGCTTGTGCCTATAGAAAGTAATGTAAGACCTATAAATGTCCCAGACAGGCCATAATGTGCTGCTAAAGATATTGAATTTTTTATAATAATATGTGACAATAGGAGAATAATCATGACACCTGCAATTACAATCAAAAATTGGACTAACAAATTAACACCCCTATTTTTATTTTATTTTATGATTATTATTATTTAATCTTTATTACTATCAAATATATTTGAGTTTATATATTTTGTTGGTAATTAGCGCAAAGTTTATATAATAATTGATTCATATATAAATTAAGGTGATATTATGGCATGTTTCATTGCACCAACTTCTGCAGCAATAATAACAACAATATTGAAAAAGAAATTTCCTAAAAACTGGCATATCAATTGGTTAAATACAATGATATGGGGTGGAGCAGCAGGATTAGCTGTCGAGCATATAGCACATCAGGAGATTATCTTATGGCCGCCATTTTTAACAGCTATGAGAAGTCCTGCTGACACTATTGTGATGCTAAAAGAGATTGTAAATGTAGGAATACCTATGACAATTGCATTGGTCTCTGTGTGGATTGTGATGGTAGTTGTTTATGAAAACTTTATTACAGCAGATAGAACAAAGCAGATGGAACAACAGATAGTTTAATAGTATATATTATATAATAAATAATACTATCAAATGAAAGGCGATAAAAATGTGGCTCATCATAACACTGATTTCAACAATCATTGTCTCAACAATTTACCTATTATTGAAAGATTACAGAAAGAGATTAAGATTAGGATTCTTAGCTTTGATGTTATGGGGAACATTTTTGATGGTGTTGGTTGATCACATAATTGCATTTATTGGCGGTGAGCCATTCATAGAGGTTATAACAGACGGCTTGATTAAAAATGGCACTATATTGGGAATCATAATGATTGTTCCTATTTTAATAATATGGATTATCTCATATATATTATTGAAATAAGATTAATATATTATTTCCGTATCAGAATTATTATCTTCATTGCCATCTTGCCCTGCATCAATTCTCTATTTTCAATAATCTTGAATTTCTCATCAATCTTGAGTTTAGCTAAACATTCTTTCAGCACATCATCTTTCTCAACTATTATTCCAATTGTTCCTTTGTCTGCCAGGATATATTCAGCTTGATAGAAGAATTCTTTATAGAGCTTTTCAACAATGCCTTTTGAAACATTCTTTGATGCAACAGGAAGATGAGTTGCTATTATATCCACATTACCTTTATCAAGTTTAGTATCAAGCCATTCAATATCAACCCTGCTTATATCTATAACTTTATTGACGCCTGCGATCTGCGCATTTTTCTTAGTTGCAGACATCATGTTCATCTGGCTGTCATATGCGATTATCCTGAATTCAGGAGAAAAAGCTTTATCATATCTGCTCAATTCATTCATATTGATATCAAAAGCCATACTATGATTATTGTTACTACCATCTGCAAATCTTGTGAATAAAAGCTTGTCTTTCCTAAAAAAGTTTACAGATTTATTTTTCAGATATAGAGCAGCTTCAATAGGTATGACTCCTGAACCGCAGAAAGGATCTATCATAACATCCTTATGCTTAAGTTTTGCTAATCTTAATAAAGCATAAGCAACAGCTCCGTTAAGTGATGATGCAGTTGAAAATATCTTATAATCTCTTTTACTCAGGTCAAGACCAGAAAAATCTATTCCAAGATAAAGCTCTTTCTCATTGATAAAGACATATATGACTATATCTGGATTTAGCATTGTAACTTTTATTTTATTTATTTTCTTTCCTTCAGAACTGATATTATGCTTATCCAACAGCAATTCACCAACTTTTTCTGCAACATCCTGAGATCCAAAATCATGTTCGCCAATTCTTTTGCAGACTACTTTGAATGTTTTAGGTGATCTAGATTTTCCTTTGAGCCATTCATCTGTTTTTATCTCATCAATAAGTTTAGCAAGCAACGAGACTGTATCATCATACTTCTTGCTGATCTTTGCTCTGCCTAAAAGCAATATAGTCCTTCTGATGCTTCTTGCCATATATGTAACTTTTGCCAGTTTTTCAGGTGTGGTATTGAATACAACAGCTCTTTCCTCGCAAAACCCAACTTCATCTATTATCTCTTCTATCTCCTGCGATGCAACATCTTCAATACCTTTGTGGCATATAGCTAATCCTTTCATGATATATGGGATGTTTAGATTGTTTATAAACGTTATTGAACCAATGTATGTAAAAAGTCTCCTTTTTAGAATATTATTGCCGCCTTATGTTTGTTTTTATCACAATACAGGTCGTGAGACATTAAGGTATGGAGCTCCTTTATGATTTTAATTGTAAGATTTCCATGATGAAAACTGGCTACAATAATATTCCTTATTAAGAGACTTTTTACATACGAACCA
>JBDRKY010000085.1:0-3925 GCA_043813525.1 Candidatus Woesearchaeota archaeon | reverse complement strand
ATTGCAGCCAGTTTTCATCATGGAAATCTTACAATTAAAATCATAAAGGAGCTCCATACCTTAATGTCTCACGACCTGTATTGTGATAAAAACAAACATAAGGCGGCAATAATATTCTAAAAAGGAGACTTTTTACATACTAAAAAACAATAGATTTATATCTATCAAATGGCAAACATTAAATAATACAGCACATAATGTCAAGAAGAGGTGAAAATATGGCATCTAATAATGCTAAAAAATATATGTTTATCCTTTTAGTTTCACTTCTTTTAGTCTTATCATATATGGTCATAAAAGATTTGCTGATAACAATCCTTAACTCATTCATCATAGTCATAATATTTATGCCTATTTATTTATGGCTTAAGAAAAAAGTTAAAAAAGATATAATTGCAGCAGCAATAACAACATTATTGATAATCACAATCATAACTCTGCCATTAGCATTCATGATAAATGGATTAGTAAGCGAAACAACAGGCATATATTCTATGCTCAAAGATAAGTATAGTGATACTGACACGATAAATTTTTTTGATAAAGATTGTGATACATACCTATGCAAAATAAACAATAGAGCAGACGAGATAATAGTAAAATATAACCTCAAAACAAACCTGATAAAAAGCTTAGGAGAAATTGGCAAAAAATTATCAAGCTTATCATTTGCATTCCTAATGAAAATACCAGCTAAAATCATAAATTTCATCATCATGATAATTCTTATATTCTTCATTTTCATTGACGGAGAGAAAATGCTTGTATACATCAAGAGAGCAATACCTCTTAACAAGAAACAGCAAAAACATATGATTTATCAGATTAAAGGCACAATAGAAGCAGTTGTATACGGACAGATAATAATAGCAATGATACAGGGAATAGTAGGTGGTATTGGGCTTTATATTGTAGGCATACCAAACCCAATCCTTTTAGGAATAATAATCGGAATCCTTGCGCTGATGCCAATAGTTGGTGCATCACTTGTATGGGTGCCATCATCATTATATCTCATATTAACAGGCATATCAACATCTGATACATCATTAATTATAAAAGGTATTGTATTTACAATATATTGTTTTGTTTTCCTTAATCTGATAGAGCTGATACTAAAGCCTAAGATAATAGGAGAAAAATCAAGCATTCATCCAATGATAATTCTGATAGGGATATTAGGCGGGATTAAAGTGTTTGGATTCAGCGGTATGGTGTTAGGGCCATTAGTGCTCTCAATAATGATAAAGCTCATAGAGTTTTACGAAAGAGAATGATAAAACAGCTAATAAAATGAAATTCAAAATAAAAAGATTAGACATGTTCACTGGCTATCCTTTGATTGGTGTACTCAACAAGAAAGATGCAGATTTAATAGATGTATATTCGATGGACAGGATTAGGATAAAAAAAGGTAATAAAAACATAATTGCTACACTTGACACTACTGAATCAAAAGAAATGACCAATATAGGAGAGATTGGCATGTTTTCTGAAGCATTTGATAAGCTCAGATGCAAGGAAGGATCAATAGTACACCTATATGTCGAGAAAAAACCTGAATCTGTAAGATATATTAAAAAAAAACTTAATGGAAATAGACTTAGCGAAGAAGAAATAAATCACATAATCAAAGACATATCCGAAGGAATCCTCAATGATATAGAAATTTCTTATTTTGTTGCAGGCTCATATGTCAATAAATTAAGTTTTAATGAGACAGTATTTCTGACAAAAGCAATGATCAATACAGGAGAGACAATCAAATTCAACAAAAAGATTGTTGTTGATAAACATTGTGTTGGAGGAGTTGCAGGAAACAGGACAACACCAATTGTTGTTCCAATACTTGCAGCAGCAGGCATAACAGTACCTAAGACAAGCTCAAGATCAATCACAAGCGCAGCTGGAACTGCAGATACAGTAGAAGTGTTCTGCAATGTCAACCTGCCTATAGACAAGCTAAAAAAAGTTGTGAATAAAACAAATGCATGCCTTGCATGGGGTGGTGCGCTGAATCTTGCTCCAAGTGATGATAAGATAATAAGAGTAGAACACCCTCTGAATATGGACGCGCCTGGACAGATGATTGCCAGCATCTTAGCAAAAAAAAGAAGTGTTTCAGCCACACATGTACTTATAGACATACCAGTAGGAAGAGGAGCAAAAGTTGAGAAGATGAAAGATGCAGTTCGATTGAAAAATAAATTTATTGAAGTTGGCAAGGCAGTTGGACTGAAAATAAAAGTATATATCACAAATGGTTCACAGCCAATAGGAAATGGCATTGGGCCAATACTTGAAGCAAGAGAGATACTTCATATATTAAAAGACTCGCCAAAAGAGATGTATCATGCGATGTTAAAAAGAAAATGCCTGCACATCGCAGCAGACATATTTGAATTAGCAGGAAAAGTCAAGAAAGGAGAAGGATATACATATGCGAAAGGAATACTTGAGTCAGGCGCAGCTTATGCCAAATTTGAAGAGATTGTAAAGATGCAAGAAAAGAACAATATCGATCTCAAGAAGATAAAACTAGGGAAGTTCAGCTGTACATTCAAATCACATAGATCAGGAAAAGTCATGCATATAGACAACACAATCATAAACAGGATTGCAAGGATTGCTGGAGCACCTCACGACAAAGCAGCAGGCATATATCTGCATGTACATAAGAAATATGAAGTGAAAAAAGGCGATAATCTGTTCACACTTTATTCCAGCAACAAAGAAAGGCTGGAATATGCAAAGAAAGAATTCAACTGGAGATGCGGTTTTGAGATAAAGAAGAATGGCAATAACCATAATGGTAAAAGAAAATGAAGAAATGCAAAAAATGCAGCACTGACATAATCACAGTAGGTGCTATACATATCTGTCCTAAATGCTATGATATAAAGATTGATGACAGCAAATGGAAAGGACACAAAAGCAAATGCCCTAAATGTGATAATGAAGTCAAACTTTTTCATACACACCATAAAGGCAAGGTCTATCATTGTGATAAATGTAATACTATAGGCCATGTTATCAACCACAAAGAGTTTCACAAGAAAACATACAAAATTCCAAAAAAATCTTTGCTTGGAAAAAAACTGACATGGCTTTTTGATGTGCCATGCAAATACTGGTTCAGAAAAGATGAAGTAGAAAAAGAAATGTGCAAAAAATGCGACATGAAAAAAGTATGCGACGAACACAGCCATGCATTATACGAATTCACAAAAAGAAAAGATGTTGAAATCTATTTTGCTGGTGATTTCATAGAGATTGTGCATAAGTGATAGATAAACATTCACTCAAACACAAATCTTTTATTCAAATAATAACCTAACAAACTAAAAGGCATGCTTGAAACAATAATACTTAATAAATAATGTGTAGGATAAATAGTATGAACAACATAACTTGTGAAAAACCAGCCTGTATAAACAAATAAAGTGATCAGGATAAAATAAGCAAAAGTTGCATTCTTGTCTTTCTTGCATTCAAAAGTAACGTGTTTATGAAAATAAAATAACATAATCATGCCGCAAACAAGGGAAATCATAAATGAATAAATAAACCACAAACCACTTATTTCTGTAATTGTAGCAGTCAGAAAAACCTCTACCCAATAGATAAGAGTTCCACCAATCACATATTTCAGGAATTTTGACATGATCAATAGAAAGTATAAGTATTGTTTATATTTTTAATGGAAAAATTAAAGATGAAAATAACGCCAACAACTAAATTTTGCTTTGCAACGCCCAGACATTCATAAAAACTGCGTTTTTATGTATGTAAAAAGTCTCCTAATAAGGAATATTATTGCAGCCAGTTTTCATCATGGAAATCTTACAATTAAAATCATAAAGGATTTCCATACCTTAATGTCTCACGACCTGTATTGTGATAAAAACAAACATAAGGCGGCAAT
>JBDRKY010000084.1:0-10232 GCA_043813525.1 Candidatus Woesearchaeota archaeon | reverse complement strand
ATGGAAAAATAAAACAAAAAGTTATAATGTATATAGGAACTATTGAGAATATGCTAAAAAAGCTTAAGATTGCAAAAGATGTATTAAATAAAAAGAAAACTTAATGATATATAATTCTCATTAATTTATACGCAAAGCCGGTTTTACGACGGCTTTAAAATAATTAAAAATAGTAATCTGTATTCGAGAATATAAGGAATAGTATAAATATAATACAAAATGATAATAAGGCATATATAAATTGTAAAATTGAAAGAAAAGTATATGGCAAACAAACATAATCTGATGATAGAAATATAGAAATAATCACATATTAGCAAGGACCATACTGATGTCCTCTTCATCATACTTATCCTTTAGTCTCTCGACAATCTCATCTTCCTTAAGGCCTTTATGCTTAAGCTCAAGAATCTCATTTTCTAATTCAATACTTAATATAAGATCATCAGCTTCATTTTCACCACGTTTTGTTATTGCTTTCTGTGCCTTTGCCTTTACATCTTCTGCAGAGCTTGTTTTCCTATTTTGATTATTACCTTTTTTACTTGAATCATTTTTACCATTCTTACAATCAACTTCTTCAAGCTGTTCTTCATATAATTCTTGCAAATATTCATCACCGCGCGGCTCTTCATGCTCTTCTTCTCTCCTCTTATATACTTTTGCCTTAACATATTCTGCTCCAGAATCTTTTGTATTATTATCAATATGTTTACTTATGTGTTTATCAATCTTCACATTCACTACATCTTTATATGTTGGCTTAATCTGTGATTCATGCGCCCTGCCCTTAGCTTTTAATTCTTCCAAACGCCTATATTGGTTCAATGAAAGCTCTTCTGTACTAAGCCTTGGTGATCTGCTACCACCATAACGGCTCACATCAACCCATTTACGATCCTCTTTCCTGTCATTAATAAAATTCTTTAATGATTTATCATTAGTTACAAACAAATAATTGAATATTGTGAATATTATAACAAATATCATCACAAATATTACCAGAATCATGATCTCAAAGAAATAATCACCCAAATCCTTGGATAGCAGCACAAGATGTTTGAACATCTTTGTTGTCAAAGCATATAGATTTATATTTGAGAAATAAGAAACTAAAGATGAGGTTGGAAAGATAAGCTCTGATAAGAATACCATTATGCTAACAATAGATATAGAGACAAAAAGATTAAGATCCTCTGTAGATGTAAATAAACCAATAAACATACCTATCAATGTGAAAAGAGCTACTGCACCTGCCAAGATAAAAACAATCCTGAAAAAGACAGCAAAAAAAGAAAAGCCAAGCAAAAATGATAGCACAAAAAATATGATCAATGAACTTACCAAAAAAAGCACAAAACCAGAGAAAAATGTTTCATACAGAAGTTTGGTATATTTTCTGGGATTTAGATAAAATTCATCAATATCTGGTTTTCTATAAAAGAATGTGACTGCAGCAAACATAAGCGACAGGAAAACTACAAAAAACAAGATTATATTTGATATAAAGACTGCAAAACCTGAATTTTTGAGCTCAATCCTCTTTATAGAGACAGAATCCTTGAATTCATGAGCACCAAGAACAAAAGCCAAAGAAGAATTGATAGCTGAAAGATAATTACCATAAATATCTAATCTGCTTTCATCCACATTAACAAATAATATATTCATCTGATTAGTGCTATCTGTCCCAACAGCCTGACCAAAAGAGTCTGAAAACAATAAACAAACAGAAGATTTACCTGTCTTTACTGAATCCAAGCATAATTCCTGAGAATTATATTTTATCAGCTTAAAATTAGTATTTCCAAATTCCTTGATAAAATCAGTGACATAAACATTCCCCTCTGATGGTATATTTATCGCAACGCTATCATCTACTTTATAGCTTGCATTAAGACTGATGCCAACAATAAAAGTCAGGATGATAGGCAAGAATAAAGCAATGAAAAATATAGATTTTGACTGGGAAAAAATCTTCAGATTGCCCAAAAAGATGTTGTATGCGTTATTATAATCAAATTTCTGAATCGATTTTACAACATACTTAAGAAAACTAAGGATATAAGCCCATAAATTGATAAAAAAAGATTTAACATCTCTATTCACACTTTTAATGCTTGTCATAAGATGAGAATCTAGTTGAAGTTATTTTTAAAGTTATTGGTTTTCAAAACATTTAAATAATTAAGGTCATAAGATTAATTATAGGTGATAACCATATTAAATAAAATAAGAAGATGGTGGGTATTAAGAAAGACCAAGAAATTAGAAAAAATAAAATTGCCTAATGAAAAGACATTAGCAGATGAACATGATAGATTTCTTAAAGAGGCACAAGAGCTGGATAAGATGATAACAAAGCCAACCAAGAAAACAAAAAGGTCTAAAACTATTGTTAAAAAGAAGAAGAAGAATCTTTAAGTTATCATTTTTATAATCTTATATATCTCTTCTTTACGTATAGAGCAGCCATTGAGCTTGATGCCCCATAATACTCCTTCTACAATAGCTTCATCCAGATTTTTAATGATCTTTCGCTCATCTTCGAGCATATACCTATCAAGCAATCCCATTTTATATGCCACTACTGCAAGCTCTGTGCTTCTTATAACCTTAAGACAACTTAATTCTTTTTTTATATAACCTAAATTCTCCTGATTGATATCTATCTTTGTATGGAGCTTATTTGAAAGTGTAGATGCAATGCTGTCTGGATCCTCTATCAGCTTCCTTGAAGTTCTTTCATCTATGACAACATTTGTTGAGCCAAGATGTAAAGCAGAAGCAAGCACCTCTGTCTCACCCTGATGGATTATCCTAATCCAATTTCCATTTGCCTTGAAAGTTGTGTTCACCTTATCAAGAAGATTTGCTGTTATCAATCTAATCTTATCTTCATCCAATACATTTAACACACCTTTAGAAATATATGGAAGTATCTGCAATGCCTCAAACTTATATTTCTTTGTCTTCAATGGTTTCTCAATTAATTCATCATACACACCAGGTGTAATAAAGAATTCACCACTAAATTTTTTCTTGAGAGGTTCAAGTATCCAAAGCAGATTGTTCAATGTCAAACTGATGATTGGTCCTGTATCAAATATCAGTGCTTTCATTATTATCACAATCCAAACAAGCTATCAACATAGCGCAACCTGTCTTTTATGTTTATTTTTTCTACAAAATCTTCAGCAATCTTTGTATGGCCAATATAACGCATTAGCTCCCATTGGGATATCCCTAACAACTGTGCAGTCTGACCTAAAGAAATGCCATGCTCATATATTTTTGAAGCTTTTTTTACTTCTGCCTCATCTATCACATGCTGGATATAAAGATCAAGTTTTGAATCTGTATTTGATATAAATGTAATTAGTCTCTTTATATCTTTTGAATATTTATTAATCTGATATTTGCGAAGATGTGTAACAGCTTTTTTCAATACCAATATTACCCTTTGATCAATATAATTCTTTCTTTGGATAATCTTTGACAAAGCAAAAACAATAACAGCAGCACTGATTGAATATTCATCCTGAAATATTGAAGCACAATGAATAATTTTATTACTAAGAAATCCTAATTTAATAACATCTTTTTTCTCTAAACTTTTTATGACTTCATCTAAAAGAGAGATAATGTCTTTTCTTACTTTTTCATCCATCTGTATTATTAGAGTAATTATTATTTAAAAAATGTTTGGTTTTTTTAATAGAAAAGTATATATATAAGACTTTCTTCTAAAATTCTGAAATGATAACATTAATGCAGAAATTTGTAAGAAGATTGTTTGGGGATTTGTTTGGAAAAAGAAAGAACTTAAAGATAGGTCTATATGGTCCGCCAAATGGCGGGAAAACAACACTGGCAAACAAGATATGCAAAGACTGGTTAGGGGAAGAGATGGGCAGCGTATCAAATGTTGCGCATGAGACAAGAGAGATTCAGATTAAAGAACAACTTACCATAAAATCAAAAGGTAAAGAGCTCAGCTTCAATCTTGTTGATACACCAGGAATCGCTACAAAGATTGATTATGAAGATTTCCTTAAAGTAGGAATGAAAGATAAAGAAGCAAAAAACAGGGCAAAAGAAGCTACAAAAGGTGTCATCAATGCTATAAAATGGCTTGATGATATGGATGTTGTCATTGTTGTTATGGATTCAACAAAAGATCCTTATACACAAGTTAATATCACAATTGTCGGCAATCTGCAGGCAAGAGATATACCTGTGCTGTTAGTTGCAAATAAAATCGACCTTAAAAAGTCAGACATCAAAAGAATACAAACAGCATTCCCACAATATGAAGTTGTTGGGATCTCTGCTAAATTAGGAAATAATTTAGATGAATTTTATGAAGCTGTATTCAAGATCAGCAGGTGAAATATAAATGCTTACATTACAATTTATGCCATATGATGAAATTGCTGAACTTCCGTCAAATAAAAGAATATCTAAATTATTAAAGATAGTCAAGGATGATAAGATTCTGCTACTTGAAGGAAGATTAAAAAAAGAAGAGGAAGCAGAGCTCATCAAAAGAACAATGGAAGAGATCAGTGAAGATTTTAAAGGGATTGAATTAGGTGTTATATTCCCTGACGAAACAAGGAATCCACATTTCTTCAATAAAATAAAAAGCAATATGATCAATCTTCTTCTTGGAGACAGAAGAGGCTTTACCATATTAGGCCCGGCAACAATTGTCAAAGAGATAAAACAAGACCCAAACAAGATACAGCTATTCACTAATCCAGGTATGAAAGTAAGATAAAAGAGATAAAATGCCACACCAATGTGTAAGATGCAACCAAATATATGATGACGGTTCCAGCCAGATTTTAAAGGGTTGTGATTGCGGCGGAAAATTCTTTTTTTATATCAAAAAGAGCGCACTCGAAAAGAAAGAGAAAGAAATAAAGAAATTAAATCAGGAAGAAAGAGAACAGATAGAGAAAGATGCATGTGACATAATAGGTGTTGACATAGATGAACTCAAACATCCAGTCATCCTTGATCTTGAAACAATTCACATATTACAACCTGGTAAATTTGAAGTGGATCTTGTAAAGTTGTTCAACAAAAAGAATCCTCTAGTCTACAAACTCGAAGAAGGCAAATACATGATTGATATCGCTGAAAGCTTCAAAAGAGACAGTGATAATAAAAAAGGTATGTAAAAAGTCTCCTAATAAGGAATATTATTGCAGCCAGTTTTCATCATGGAAATCTTACAATTAAAATCATAAAGGATTTCCATACCTTAATGTCTCACGACTTGTATTGTGATAAAAACAAACATAAGGCGGCAATAATATTCTAAAAAGGAGACTTTTTACATACTAAAAAAGAATAGATTTAAATAAAATATAATTCTGCTTTAATATATATGAATTGGTTCATAGCTGCATTATTTGCTGGTCTTTTTTTTGCATCATCTAGAATTATATCCAGATTTGCATTAAGAAAAAATGGAAACCCATTGGCATATACAGCATTACATGATCTAACTGCAGGTTTAATATTAATACCATTCCTATTATTTGATTTTACATTTCCCTCACAAGTAATTCCTTGGATATTCTTTGGCATTACAACATTCTTCTTATTTTTAACTGATTACTTAACATTTAAATCAATACAATTAATAGATATATCACTTTACCAGATATTGATACAAGTAAGGCATATAGTAGTGTTATTTGGAGGATTACTCCTTTTTTCAGAACAAATAACATTACCTAAAATGTTTGCAATACTTTTAATAATTTTAGGAGCAATTATTGCATTATACAAAAAATCAAAGTTTGATTGGTCAAAAGGAATTGTTTATGCCATCCTTGCAGGTTTATGTGCATCAATAGCTTTTTTAGCTTCTAAAACTGCATTAAATGGTTTTTCTAACACAACATTTGCATCTTTTGTTCTGATTGGAATTGGACTTATTAGTTTTGCATTCATGAAATTTGATGATAAAAAGATAATATATGAATTTAAAATAAACAGCTGGAAAATATTGATTGCAGCTGTATTATTTGGAGGATTTGAACTACTACAATTTCTTGCGATTAAGATAGGAGAAGTATCCAAAGCAATACCAGTTATACAAATATCATTGGTTTTTGCTGTGATTGGTGGTATTGTATTATTGAAAGAATACGATAGATTAATACAAAAGATAATTGGTATGATTTTAATAATTGCTGGTATAATAATAATGAATATTTTATGATGATTATATGATAGTGAAGAGTTTGGAAATAATCCATTATGGATTAGACCAAAAGAAATATTTCTTAAAGCTGAAATTGTTGATGGGAAAGAAGTTGAAAGGTTTACATTTATAGAATAATGATTGTATAATTAAATTTTTAACGATAATTCCGTTATAAAATTAATAATTATAATAAAGTTAATTATTAGTTAGAAATCTAATTTCATTTTCCACAAATAATCTCAACAACATCTCTATGCTTTAATGGATGGCCTTTACCTACGGTTCTTTTGGTTTTAACATCTATCGCACGAATGAAATTCTTACCAAAATCTGTATGAAGTTTAAATGCAAAATCTAATGCTGTTGTTTTTTCAGGCATTAAGAAACAATCAGGTAATACATTACCATCACTATCAACTAGATTATTAACACCACCTGGAAAAACTGCAAAATATTTTAATAACTTAAATACTGCATCATCTAACACTTGCTGTACACCTGTGCAATTATATTTCTTAATAACATTTTCTTTTATGAAATTTAAAGCTTTTATCTGTTTTTCACTTAATTTATCTTCTGCTATAATATTAAAATCATTATCCCCTGGAATATATTCAATTAAACCATGTTTTGCAGCCTCTCTTAAGGCTAACTCAGACTCAGCACTGCAAGGAATAATAATATAATCAGAAAATTCTTTTTTTATTCTTTCATAATTCTTATCTGCACCAGGAATATCAATCTTATTTGCAGCAATAATTAAAGGTTTTGTTAATTTTCTTAATTCACAAGCTAATTTTAATAAATCATCATCAATCCATTTTGAAGGTGCAACTGGATCTAGATTAAGTTTTCTAATTGAATCCTCAACCATTATCTCTGTTACCCTAAGACCACTTAATTGTTTTGATAATGCAACAGAAAGTTTTGATTTCTCCTGCTGAATTTGTCTTGCAAACTTTTCCCAACCTTTTTTTAATATTCCTAAATACCACATATCTATCTCTTCTTCTAAAAATTTAATATCATTTGCAGGATCATAACTTAATGGTTCTACAGGTTCTCCACATTCATTAACACTACCTGATATATCTACCACATGTATTAAAGCATCTGCTTGTCTTAAATCATCAAGAAATTGGTTGCCTCTACCATGGCCTTTATGTGCATCTGGAACTAAACCTGCAACATCTATTACCTGAATAGGAACAAATCTTTGATGATTTATGCAAACACCCATCCTAGGATTGCATTGCTTATCAAACTCTTTATCAACACATTCAATTTTTACATATCCAACTCCTTCATTTTTAGAGATTGTTGTGAAAGGATAATTTGCAATATCAACATCAGCTAAAGTTGCTGATTTGAAAAATGTGCTTTTTCCAGATGATGGTTTTCCCACCAAACCTATTATCATTTTACCCTCCTAAATGACCAATTGTCAAAATGTTTGTATTTCTTTAAATAATATTTTTCATCCTTAAACTCCTTATTAATTACAAGATTTCTAATGTATTTATATATTTTATTTATATTATCCACTCTTAAATTCGAATTTTGTCTCTGCCTTAATATAAATTCTAATATACCTAACAATACATCTTGTTTATCTAAATCAAAAAACTTGCTTTTTGAGCATATTATACGTAAAAAATTAATAGTAGACTTAATAGATGTGGATTTTAACCCCAGTAAACCAGCCCAATTTCTTTTATATTTAATAACAGATAAATTAATATTATTTATGCTACATAATTCTTTTAATTCTTTTAAAATAATAGGATGTGTGCAAGCAATTTGGAATATTGGTGTAATTAAGTTGTCTTTTCTACTTAATTTAATACCTATGCTTCCTTCTGTATTTGCCCATAATCTGATTGCAATTTGCTGTTCTAACTTTGAACTTGAAAAAAGATAGTTAATTGATGGTTGTTTACCTTTGATGTCTTAAAATTAGGTGATAATCTTTTCAATTCAAACATTACTTGATCTGAAACAATGTGTGTTGTTACAAATATTGATCTTTGTCTAACTAAATAGGATGATGGTAGAAGATTATATTGAGAATATAATGCATCTGACCAAATATTATGAATAACCTTACTTGCACCAGAAATAAAGATTCTTTTATTTGGTTTTTTTCCACCATCACTTAAAAGTAAGGGGATTAGGATTGATTTTTTAAGATCTACTCCTCTTGAATTCCATTCTAAAACTTATTTTGATAGTGGAAATTTTAATATAGGTTTTTTCTTGTAAATATAGAAAGTTTCTAAAAATTTGTTTAAAAGATATGAATAGATTACAATTAATCCAGTTTTATCAAAATATGTTTTATCGATAGAAAAATTGTTTAAAAAATATTCTTTAATTTCTGGAGGTGTATTTCTAACCACAAAAGTCTTATTTGGTTTTATTGGAACTAAATATCGAGCAAGATTAAAATTTTCTGGTTTTATTGGAAGAATAATATTATTTTTTCCATGATGAGAACCATAATTAAATTTTGAACCTTTAATTAGATCATACAAATTTTCTTTATCAATTTTTAGAATTTTAGAAAGACTTATTAATTTTTCAAAAGGCATAAATTTATTATATGATTCCCAACCAATCCATGTTCTTAATGGAATATTAATAAAATCTGACATTTCTTTTTGTGTTTTTAGATATTTATTTCTCAATAATTTTAAGAAACCATCATCCAGAATTCTAAGATTTGGTATCCTACTTAAATCAAAATACTTGTTTGGTGTTAAATTATGTTTATTAATCTTAGCTTTTAAACTTAAAACTGTTTTTGTATAAATTGAAAATTCATTAAATATATTATTATTTTTCATTTTTAATCACAAAATTTAGTGAATGAAAACTTCTCATATGATTTTACACTCTTTGAAAAATTATAATGAATGATGTTAAATTAAAATATAGTGATTATGAAAAATATGTATGATTAATTTGAACCATATTTATAAAATGTTTGTTTTATAGTTGTAAAGGGGTAGTATGCAATAGGAATAACAAAACTCTTAGAAAAATATATAAACTAATATCATCAAAAAGATATCATGCCGATAGATATACTTGTAGACAAATGGGAAGTCAAAGCCACAGATGTGATCCATATTAATGCGTTTTATATAGCTTTGCATGATTATCTATGGAGAGAGGAGTATTCTAAAGGCAAAGATGGCAAATTTCCAGAGACATATTATTGGGAAACAAGGACACAGAAAGGCGGCAGAGAGATGTGGGTATGGTGGAGACCTAAAAAAGGAGTTAGAGGAAGTAGCTTTTATGAAAGAGTTTTAGTTGTGGATTTACATGGAGTTGGCGTAAATGATGTTGAAGTCATGAGACATGGAAAGAAATGGAAAGTTCAAAAAGGTAAAGTTGAAGTTCTTGTAAAAGCTAAGTTAAGATTAGATCCTAATGATGAATGGAAAAATCATTGGTTCTTAAGTATGGTATTAGAATTATTCTGGAAAAGGATATACAAAAAACATATAGACATGCATAAGCAGGAATTGCTTAAGGATTCTTACAAATTTAACGAAGCTGTCAAGAGATTGATGGAACTAAACACATTCACAATATCACAAAAACCATTTGCACCAGCCAAAGCATTTGGTGATCCATTTACTTATTGATTAGATGTATTCTTAGAATAAACTTTATAAAGAGTGGTTTTATACTCAGATAATATTAATAGCTACATACAAAATATGTTAAAACATGGGCATAAACGCCCCCGTAGCATAGTAGCTATTGCGGCAGACTTGTAATCTGCAGGTCGAGGGTGCAATTCTCTCCGGGGGCTTTTTATTTTTTCTTATATTAATAATCCTATTTTTTTAGGGTATGTAAAAAGTCTCTTAATAAGGAATATTATTGCAGCCAGTTTTCATCATGGAAATCTTACAATTAAAATCATAAAGGAGCTCCATACCTTAATGTCTCACGACCTGTATTGTGATAAAAACAAACATAAGGCGGCAAT
>JBDRKY010000083.1:0-13137 GCA_043813525.1 Candidatus Woesearchaeota archaeon | reverse complement strand
TTTCCATTTATATTCAAAATAAGGATGTTTTTTTACATAGGTAGGTAACTATAAAAAAAACCATAAAAATAAAATATTTTATTTATCGTCTGAAAATTAATACAAAAAAAGCAATTAAAACGAACTGTCGAATGTGGGTATTACATACCTTTTTTCAAAAACTTTTTATACAACTTCTCCCAGAAAATGAACAATGGAAACATTAGACTGCATTTATACACGAAGATCTATCAGAAAATATAAAGATATTCCAGTAGAATGGGAATTAGTTGGAAGAGTTGTTGAAGCAGCAAGTTTTGCACCTACAGCTGGCAATATACAAGATTATAGATTTATTGTCGTATGGGATGAAGATAAAAGAAAACAGATTGCTCAGGCATGCCTGCAGCAGTATTGGATGGAATCTGCTCCAGTTCACATTGTCGCCTGCGCTGAAAGAGCAAAAGCCAAACAATTTTATGGAATAAGAGGAGAAAGATTATATACCATACAAAATGTTGCAGCTGCCATGGAAAATATGCTTCTTGCAGCGCATAATTTTGGCTTGGGTGCATGCTGGGTAGGAGCATTTGATGAAGCGATGATAAAAAGGATATGCGGCATACCAGATTATGCAAGAGCGCATGCAATCATGACTTTGGGCCATCCAGATGAAGTGCCGCCTCAGCCGCAGAAATACAAATTAGAAAACCTATTTTATCTTGAGAGATACAACAACAGGATGAAAGATGTAAATGTTGTACTTGGCGAATATAGTCCAGTGATTGCAAGAAGTGTAAAAGAAGCACTTGACAAAGGAACAAACAAATTACTTGATCATATCGAAAAGAAAGTTAAAGAAGTGCATAGTAAGCTGAAAGGGAAGAAAAAGTGAAAGTTTTAGTAATAAATATAAATAACAAAGTTATTATTACAAACCTATACTATCTTTAATGGATTAGGAAAAACATCAAAAGATCACACAGAAATATCAGATTCTTATCAAGAACCACCAGTCAATAGATTTGTATATCCATAAATGCTACGCATTTAAAGTCAATGGTATGAACATTTTGACAAATAATCATCAGTGGTTCTTGATGCTTGTGAATCCAATCTTCAATAGACTGTAGAGCCATAAATGCTACGCATTTAAAGTCAGTGGTATTCAGATTGTATAAACAAACATACTCAACAACAATATCTAATAAACAAAAGAATATTACCAAATATTGAACAAGATGCATTACTTATGCATAAAAAATTTTGATTTTTGTAATTCTGTAATATTCCAAAAAACTTAACGAACATCCCACATTCTTTCTAATCCACTCAATACTCCTCGATACTGCTGATAAGCTTGTTCAGCTTTTTCAAGAATTGCAATATATTTTAAATGCAAATTTGATCTAACTGCCTGATAAATATTATCTAAAGTATTGCAACCATCTGACTTTTTAACATCACCCAAAAGACCTGACTCTTCAACATCATGTAGATGACCTGACTCTCTAACACTATAAAGAAGTTTAACTAATTCACTATCTGGTCTTACCAAATAAAATTCTCTATCTCTAACTAAAGCTGCTTGAGGTGGAACTAGTTCTCTATTTAAAGGAGAAACAACTCCGTTTCTACCACGATGATAAAGAACATCACCTTCTATATTATATTTAGTTTCCCTGCTGTCTGTTTCACTTAAAACATTAAATCTTGCTAAATATGGATTTTGAAAACTTGGTCCTGTATTTCTTCCAACACTAAATCTTGGAACATACCAGACTAAAACATGCCCTTTAAAAAATAAATTTTGTATTGGAATATAATCATCTCGCCTTTCAGGATCTCTTTGCAAAAATTCTGCTAAAACCATATGCATTTGAATAGCATTATTATCTCTAATTGGAATTCCAGAACTTTCAACTAATTGTTTTGCAGAATATAACATTCTTGCTTGTTTATCATCCATATTAATCACAAAAATTATTCTCTATACCTCTCTTTACCCATACAAACAGCATTTATTTTATCCAATGAAATTTTATAGAACCCACTATCAAGTACATCACCAAGAGTTGTATTTTCATTAACTTTTCTTTCATTTTTACTCAAAGTAATCCAATCCCTATCTACTCCATGTGGCAAACTTGTAAAAAGATTTATAGCCCCATGAAAAGCTTTGTAAAATGGTGGTTCTTTTTTATTTCCAATATACAATTTTATTGATTCACTATCTAATTCTCTAAGAGTATCATAAACTAAATTACTTTTTGCTAATTCAATTTCTCTAACTGGTTCACCACCATAGACAATACCAGCTCTTTCTTGAACTTTAACAACACCATAGCACTTCACAGTAACTTTTTCCTCATGCTTTTTCCTAAAAGCTTGATACACATCCACTAATTTAGTTACTATGTCTCCTATTCCCATCTTACCAATTACCCTTACAACCCAATATTCTACCAACATCTATTAATCTTCCATCTTCATGTTCATATGATCTTACAGCACAAAATAATTTATCAAATCTATAAAACACTATTAACATTTTTGCTTGTTTATTATTCATATAAATTACAAAAATTTATTATTTATATCCCTCTTCATCTAGCCAAACAAAGTGCTCCATTTCCAGCTTTATTAGATAAAGATAAACTACCTACATTTTCTACAACTGACAAATCCCCGCCTTTTCGCAAAACACCTCTCATAAACAAATTATTATCATAAAAAGGCAATGTTAAGTGAATACTTGGCACACCCATATTACCTGGAGCATAACTCAGATACATCATTCCTAGAGCAGTGCTTAAGTAGTTATCATGATTTTCTTGTGTAAAATTAACAAATTCTAGATAAGTTAGATTAGAAATTTTTACTATAGGTCCATTTTGTCTATAATATTCTGGACGTGGAGTATTTGGAAGAGCTAAAACTTGATTAAATAAGTCATCACCAAATAAAAAACCTCTCAGTTTAATGCCTGTAAATCTAAGATAATCAATCATAAATCTGCCTGTTGCATCTTTGTTTATTCCAATTATTGTATAATCCTTTCCTGCTTCACCAATAGTAACCATTTCATCAAATTCTTCTCTACTTATGCTTCTAATTGCTGGAGTCTTTCCTATTGAATATTTATATGCATTCTTTCCTAATAATGGATTCAATTCTGGAGTTGTAATGTAAACTTGATAAATCCCACCAGAAGATTTACCTGCATGTACAAACACAACACCATTTGACACCCAATATTCTTTTCCTCTCCCATTAGGTAAAAAGTGTTCTCTTCTTTTTTTAGGATTCATTGCAGCATAATCTCTGACAATCTCATCTACTGATTGAACATGAGAGAAAGCTTTAGATAATTCTGTAAAGTTTCCTTGCCTTTCAGTAGTTTGCTGCTGAGTCATTTATTCCACCATATAATTAAAAACCAATAAATCATTTATTCTTTCCAATTGCTATTGCAGTTGAAACTAAAGCTTTGGCTTATCAAACACACAAACCTTTAACCTTACATTATCATCTTTTAAAGAAAATACTTTATCTTTTCCTGATTTTGTTTCTGTCCATAATATTTCTGTTAATGTCATTTCGCTACTTCCCTCATCTTATCTATTATTTGTTCATGATATCACTTTAATTACTTTTAATTAGTCAAATAAATTCGACCACCACCAGTCAAAGTATGTAGAGCCATAAATGCTACGCATTTAACGCCGATGGCATGCTCGCTTCGCTCGGGTCGAATTTACGACCTTTTTTTCAAATTTTAATTTGAAAGAGCCAAAATTTATTAATTTTGATTATTTTCCACCAAAGATTATTGTTGTAAACCACCAATGAGATACATTGGTGGAAAAAAAGATTTTATTATTTGTTAAAAAAACGAAAAAACTTAATCTGCATTCTTCAAGACAGGTATATATCTTTCTGTTAATCCTGGAACTGCTGCATTGTCCTGCTGAGTGTATCCAGTTAAAACTGCCAGCCAGTTTTCAGCTGAGACTTTTCCTTCGCCTTCTCCGATCTTTGCAGATTTCAACCATTGTTCAACATATTCTTGATTATCAAGAAAACTTATGTTTAAATCAGGAAATGCACTTAAATTTCTGTTAATATGCCTAATACAATCTGGTGATAACTCAAAAAGATCACCATGCTTGACAAAAGCATACTTATCAAGACCTTGTCTTCTACAAAAATCCACAGCTAAACACCAATCATGAATAACTGCATCAACTGTGTCCACAACAAAATCTGAATTTGAAAAATATACCCCTACTAATTGATTTCCATTGCCTGTTGCTTTTTCGCCAATGAAATAACAGGTAAAATTGCTGTGCTTAGAACTACTTAACCCTATTGCTTTTATTTTATCCAAAGGCATTTGTGATGCTCGCAAACCCAAAGAATCTGCTAGATTTTCAATATCAAACTCCAATCCTAAACGAGGATATCTACTACCATGCCTGATAGATGTTAAATATGCACGAATTCCATTGCTTTTGCTGTTATATATAGTAACAGATTGATCTTTAGGTGTATCTGCTATGGCCTTATTTAATAAATATGCATTTTCATCTTGATTAATAACTTGAACATCACTACAAACATAAGGTAATGACATATTTTGATTTTTTCTCCTTAAATCTTTGCCATATTTTGATCTTAATCTAATTTGCAGTTTTCTTATCAATATCTCTGTCTGCCTTTCAGTAAATAAGCCATTTAATTGAGAGTTTACTTGTTCTACCTCTTTAATAACTGCTTTAACTAATCTATTATAATCATCTTCACCCCAATAATTTTTGGGAAGAACTTCAGAAATCAATGTATCATCGTCTCTTTCTAAAAGAAAAAATGAAGATGATGCTCCAGACATTGCTTCTCCTCTTGTTAATTCTACTGGCAACTGAACTTCATTTCCTATAAATAAATTAATATGTGATCTTCCTGTTTTTTCCAAAACATCATTAACTCTTTCATCTAATCCAATACTTAATTCCATTACAGAATCCCCACCCCATCTTGTAAAAGCTCTGTCTGATTTGATAATTTCATAACAAGGTACAGTAATTGTATCAACACTTTCACTAATTATTCCATCTTTTTCTGCTGTTTTATCTGCCATTTATATCACCATAATAGAACACACAATGTGTAACTACCATATAGTAGAATTAAAACAAAAGGTAATATATAAACCCTTGTAGTAATAATTCTTACGAAAGTATTAAATATCAGGTGTGATATACCAAGGATATGACACATAAGATAGATACAATCAAAGAGACATTAAAAAGACTGGGAATGACCAAAAATGAGATTGAAATATATATGACATTATTGAATTCTGGAGAGTTAAGTGTAAATGAGATTGGCAGTAAATCAGGCCTCCATAGGCAAGTCTGCTATGATGCATTAGATAGATTACTTGATAAGGGGTTTGTCAGCTTTATCTTAAAAAACAGCAAGAAATACTTCAAACCACTGAATCCTGAGAAGATACTTGATTATCTAGACGAGAAAAAAGATGAGATTAACTCAATACTGCCTGAATTAAACAATATATACATGAAAGATAGTGAAGAGACAAATGTTGAAGTGATCAAAGGAAAGAATGTTCTAAGAACAATATATAATGACATAATCAAGACAATTAAGGAAATCAAACATATTAAAAAAAATAATCACAATGATATGCTGGCCATGGGCATTGAAGAGACTAAATTTTTAGAATTTGATGAAATAGGAATCAAACAATATATTGATAGACTAAAGAAGAATAAATTAAAGGAAAAATTACTTGCAAAAGAATCTGCAACTGTATTCTTTGAAGGAAGCCAGTCTGAATACAGATTAATCCCAGACCACATGTTCAATCCTAACCCAACACATATCTACGGCGACAAAATAGCAATAATGATATGGGGGACACCAACTTATGGGATCATCATCAAAAACAAGCAGATTGCAGACGCTAACAGGAAGTATTTTCAGATGCTGTGGAAGATCGCTAAGAAAAGGATGATTAATATTTAAAAACAAAAAATGTCATGTATTTCTAGTAATTAATCCATGATATCAGCGATAAGAACAACAGAAGCACCAATTATTATTCTCGACGAGAAGATAAACGGTTTTAGGCACAAATCTACTAATTTGTATACTGCAGTATATATATTGGAGTTTAGAAGTATTTATATATGAGTTAAAGACATAAGAAAAATAGTTAAAATGAGTTTTTTGGCGAAAACTCATAATCAGTTTTGGCAAACTTAAATCATAAAAAATTGTTGGCGAAAAACACTTGTTGGCGCAAGTAACTTTTTCTAAAGAGAGTAAGGTATAAACTCATATTTAAAGATATTGGTAGTGTAAACTATATACTTGAGAATATACTTTAACTAAATAAACCACAAAAAGATAAAAAAGGGGAGGGGTCTAAAATGGACTTTATCGTAAAAAACGCCATGGAGAACGCAAAAGCATATACTGGCCAATTTGAAGTAGGTCAGGCAAATATAAAAGTAATTGGTTGTGGAGGAGCAGGCAACAATATGGTAAACTGGTTGTATAAGAAAGGCATTAAAGGTGCTGAGATAATCGCATGCAACACAGACAAACAACATCTGGACGTTACTGAATCAGATAAGAAATTCTTGATTGGAAAAGATGCAACAAAAGGATTAGGATGCGGCGGCTTTCCACAAAAAGGAGCAGAAGCAGCACAGGAATCAATATCTGAAATAAAAGATTCTGTAAAAGGATCTGATATGGTATTTGTTTGCGCAGGAATGGGAGGAGGCACAGGAACAGGCTCTGCACCAATTGTAGCAGGTGTATCAAGAGACACAGGAGCAATTGTCATTGGAACAGTCACAATGCCATTCAAGATTGAAAGAGCAAGAGTTGACAAAGCTGAATTTGGACTGGCACAGTTAAGAGAAGTATCTGATACTGTGATTGTCATAGACAATAATAGATTAGTACAGATTGCAGGCAACTTGCCAATTCAACAGGCATTCGCAGTAGCAAATGAACTTATCGCTACCATGATAAAAGGCATTGTTGAAACAATCGCTGTACCAAGCCTAGTAAACTTGGACTTTGCAGATGTAAAGACAATCATGACAAACGGCGGTGTCGCAGCTATTGGAGTAGGAGCTTCAGACACAAATAACAGAGTAGAGGAAGCCGTAAATGGTGCCCTAAGCAATCCATTGCTTGATATCAACTATGAAGGTGCAACTGGCGCTTTAATCCATGTACATGGAGGACCAGACTTAACACTTGAAGAGATTAACAGGGTTGGTGAATTAGTCACAGACAGCATGGATGATGATGCAAACTGTATATGGGGTGCACGTGTAAGTGATGATATGAAAGGAAAGCTGACTGTAATGACAATCATGACAGGAGTGAAATCACCATGGATTCTTGGAAAAGGGAAAGGAAAGGAAAAATCAAGAGAGTATGAAAGAGAGATGCAGGAACTTAATGATGAGCTGGGAATAGAGGTGATAAGGTAAGGTTTAAGCTAAACCTTGCTTTTTTTATTTATTTTTTGTATATTCATAAATCAAATAATACAAATACCCTTTGATCTTTGTGTGGTATAGGTTTTCTTGCCTTCAGGATTTACCCCCAACACTCAACCAAAACCCTGAAGGCACCTTTTTTATTGCAGATTATATAATAAAAATTTATAAATAAATAACCTCTTCTTTAAATTATGCTGTATATAATAGGTTTAGGTCTTGGAAATGAAAAAGACATCACAGTCAATGGTTTAGAATGTGTCAAGAAATGTGATATTGTGTACTTAGAGAACTATACTTCTAAACTTCAATGTAATGTTGAAGATATTGAAAAGTTTTATGGGAAAAAAATAATTCTGGCAGAAAGAGGTGATGTAGAAGGTGATGAAGAAAAAAGTAATGATAAAGGAAAAAGTAAAAATCCAATAATTGAAGATGCTAAATCAAAGACTGCGGATGAGAATATAGGCTCTGAAAATACAAAATCAGCAAAACCAAGAGAAAAAAATGTTGCACTTCTTGTCATAGGGGATCCGATGGGTGCTACAACACATGTAGATATGATGCTCAGATGCAAAAAGCTTGGCATAAAAACAAAAGTAATCCATAATGCTTCTATTCTTAATGCCGTCGGCATTGTTGGCCTTGAACTGTATAAATATGGAAAAACAACATCAATCCCTTTTCCTGAAGAAAATTTTCAGCCTGAAACTGCATATGATGTGCTCAAAGATAATCTTAAGATGGGATTACATAGTTTATGCCTGCTTGATCTTCGTCCAAGTGAGAATAGATTTATGACTATTGGAAAAGCGATTAATATACTACTTAACATAGAAAGCAAACGAAAAGAAAAGATATTTACAGAAGACACACTTTGTATTGGTTGCGCAAGAATCGGCAGTGACGACATGATCATCAGATGCGGAAAAGCAAAAGATCTTATGGATATCAAGAAAAATGATCTTGGTAAACCTCCTCATTGCCTAATTATTCCTGGTAAGATGCATTTCATGGAAAAAGAAGCACTGAAAATGTGGAGAGAAATAGAATAATTTAATTGTTTTAGGATCTAATCTTTTAATAGGTTTATTCTTAGCAAAGAAAAATTCTAAGGTGTTCCACCGCCTGCATTACCTCTCATAAATCTCATCAACAAAAGAGCCGTGACAATAATAATAATCACATAAAACCAGCCTGAATTAAAGACTTCTGCAGCAAATGGGATTGCATGTGTCGGACCAGCACATAATTCCATATAATAACCGCTCTTTGAAGCATAAAAAGTATAAGCAATAAAAGCAAATGAACCAATCGCTAAAATACCTGTCCAAAAACGGGAACTGTAATCTCTAATACCAATAACAAACAGGATTATCAAGAAAGTGAACAATACCAAGATCATCAGGCCAAACTGAGGAACAGCATTGTTTATCATAGTTACAGGATCATAGCAAGGCGGATAAGTATTAGTGATATGCGGCAATACTGTGATAAAAGAAAGAATAATAGCAACCACTATTGCCTGATTCTTTTTCATAATCTTCGTATTGTTCAAGCCAACAAAAAGAATGATAAAGAACAAAAGCATAGGGAGAACAATATCAATGCCAGTTATCTCAGTAGGATTAGCCACATAATGTATTATATTATCAAAGGACATAAATGTTCACAATGATATTTATTTAGATTAAGGTTTATATATGTTTTTGTTTTGTTGTATATTTTAGAAAATATATATAAATCCATCACTACTTTTATCTAAATATGATATGTTTAGGAATTGAAAGCACAGCACACACCTTTGGTATAGGTATTGTTAAATATGATATTAAAGACAAAGAAATATCAGATGCAATAATACTTGCCAATATCAAAGATAGTTATACAACCAAAAAAGGCGGTATGATACCTGCGAAAGCAGCTGATCATCATGTTGAAGTATGTGATATTGTACTGAAGAAAGCTTTAGATACTGCTGGCGTTGAGATGAAAGAGGTTGATGTAATATCATATTCACAATCACCTGGTTTAGGACATACTTTAAGGATAGGTGCAATGGTCGCAAGAACTCTGGCATTGAAATATGACAAACCTTTGGTTGGGGTCAATCATTGTATCGCTCATCTTGAGATTGGCCGTCTTGTGACTGAAGCAAAAGATCCTGTCCTGCTTTATCTGTCAGGAGCAAACACACAAGTAATTGCATACGAAGGCCAAAAGTATAGGATATTTGGAGAGACATTAGATATTGGTATAGGGAATTTTATTGATTCATTTGCCCGTGAATTAGGATTAGGTTTTCCAGGCGGACCAAAGGTTGAGAGATTAGCTCTTGCTGAAATTAAAAAACATGATAAAGAATGCAATAAACCGCATTATATCGAACTTCCTTATTCTGTCAAAGGCATGGATGTGAATTTTGGCGGGATGCTGACTAACCTTAAACAAAAGATTAAATTAATGAATGATATTAAAGAAAAAAACAAAGAAGATTTATGTTTTTCTATACAAGAAACAGCATTTGCAATGATGGTTGAAGTTGCTGAAAGAGCATTAGCACACTGCGACAAAGATGAACTGCTTTTAGGTGGTGGAGTTGCATGCAACAAAAGACTGCAGGAGATGTGCAGCAAAATGTGCAAAGCAAGAGGAGCAAAAATGTTTGTTCCTGAAAATGAATTTCTTATAGATAATGCAGCGATGATAGCATGGTTAGGTATATTACAGTATAATGCTGGCGACTCTGTAAAAATTGAAGATGCTGATATCAAACCCTATATTAGAACTGATGATATAGATGTTAAGTGGAGATAGATTATCTAATAAATTAAAAAAAATAAAGTATGTAATAAGTCTAATAATATGGCAATACTGCTGCCAGTTACCATCAGCGAAAACTTAAAATGACTTTGTCGTCAATGGTTTTCGCTTTCTCGCATCTAACGAATTAAAATGTGATGGTAACAATAAGAGGCGGCAGTATTGCCATTTAAATAAGACTTATTACATACAAAATAAAGAAGCTAATTAATGCTTCCGTTTCTTAACATAAAACAATACAACACCAAGTAATGCCAGTATAACAAACAGACCAACAAAGCTCTTGAACTGGGGCTTTGCAAACAATACCTTGATTGCACTGCCTGCAAGATCACCTTTTTCATCTTCTATTGTAGCTGCTGTTTCTTCAGCTGTTGCTGTAGTTGATGCAGTATCTGCTGTTGTTGCATCTGTTGCAGGAACAGGAGCTGGTGCTGCTGCAGGCTCTTCATCGTCATCATTACCACTATAAGCAGGGGCTACATAAACACAACTCTGTGATGTAGATGGTTTGCTTGAAGTTGTACCACAGCTGTTTGCATCTGAGCAAGTTCTTGATTTAAAACCAGCAATACTGCAATCACTCCATGCAATACAAGCCCATGATTCTGAACAAGTTGTTGTGCTGCCACCACCTCCACCACCTGAACTTGATGAAGCAGCTGCAACTGTTGATCCTATAGCAGTTGGCCCTGTTCCTGAAAAGTGTGGTAATCTTACCCAAATCCTATTGTTTGTAGTATCTATATAACAAGGATTTGTTGCATTGATTAGTGAAGAAGTTGTTATTGCATTTGTTGTACAGGTAACATTGCCAAGCAAAGTTTCCCATTCACTCTGTCTTGCCGAATAATGAGAATAATTTGAAGCAAGATTTGATGCATTAGTTCCATTAGTTGTTGTGTTCCATATCACATTCCAATCATCATCATACATTATAGGAATAGACATATTTACTTCCTGAGAATCATCCAAACCTGATCCAGCTGTTTCAGAATATGGTACTGAAACCAGTACATAATCATAAATTGTTGGACCTAATGAACCAAATCTTAATGCACCTTCAAAAGAGTTACCTGAACTAGTTAATCCACTATTTTCTTCAAAAGCTGCATCAGGCGGCCCTGAAGCTAAAAGATTTACATTCATATAATGTACAAGAACACCACCTACACCCATCCTAAAACTAACATCTCCTCCACCAAAAATAGCTTTCATTGGATTAAATGAACCTTTTGCAGTAGAATCTGTAATAACACAGCCACTGCTTGGATTAGGGATATTACAGCTAGTATTTGATCTGTACAATGAAATACTGATTGTACTACTAATACTTTCACCAGGAATTGCACCAGGATTAAAAGTTGCCATTGTTATGTTTGTATTTGTTGCATTCTGTAACTGAGCAACTGTCTTTGTTGATAATCTTTTAGGTGCATAGTTCTGAGTATAGATGTTCATCTCTTTAAAACCAGTTATATTCAACAAAGGAATTGCAAAACTACCATTATTTGATCCAGATATATCAGTCATAAACGTAAATTCAACAGCACCATAATTAGAATAATCAACAACTATTTCAATATGTGCATTCATGTTTGAAAAATAACCAGTTGAATTCATAAGATGAAATGTAAGTTTTGATGTATTTACGATGTGAGCAGATCCACCTGCACCATCAGTCTGATTTATTGTGTTATAATCACCTAACAGCCCATACATTGTAAAATTCAATTCCAAATCACCTATTACAGTTGTATTAATAAAAGAGCCATAATAATTTGAACCATTTCTTGCAGCTGCAAAGAGCATATAACTAACAGACTCATTTTGAGAATATGGCAGACTAATATTGTAAAATCCATTAGAAAGATTATATGAATCAGTATCACGTGTCGGTGTCCAAGCGCTTGTGTTAAAAGGTAATGCACCCATACTCATAGAGATCATATTTCCTGGCTCCAAAAGATAAGGGACAACTGTAAATTCATCCCAACTATTTGAATCTGAAGAATTAATATAGCCTGTATAAGATGCAAAGCTTTCTGTAGTATTAAACTGTTTATTAAGTCTTTTTTTAGATGCATTGTAATTAGATAATTCACTAATAGTATAATCAGCTGCTGCTGAAAAATTATTCCAGTTAAAAGTAATAGGAACAAAATTTTGGTTTGAACCACTTGACGGATAAATAGTAATAGAATAATTATTATATTTAGGAACATTACAAATATACTGATCATTAGAGCCATCATCATTACATGTCAATGGATAACCCAATAAAGTATCTTTTATTTGCACTGCAAACAAATTATCAGGAACTATAGTATTTGAACTATTAACAACTGTAATATTCAGCATTCCTGATTCTTTAAGATAATAATTAACATTCTGCAACTGAGAAAATTCACTATATGGAAGCATAGGTAAAGACTGGCCAACATAATTAACATCATTTGTTGTGATATTATGATGTTCTATTGTTGGCTGATACATATAAGTGGCATCATCAGGAAGAGTAAGATTAAACTCACCAACTGCATTAGTCATAGTAGTATTTGTTGTAACCTGTGCCCATGAAGAATTCTTAACTAGGACAGTAATATTTGTGTAATTTAAAATATTACCATTTATATCATATGTTGTACCATTGAAAACAAAAGCATCTACACTCATTGTAAGAACCAATATTATCAAAACTATAACAAATAATACACCTTTTTTTTTCATCTTCCACACCTCTTAAATTAAATAATTTACCTTAAAATGCGATCGAGAACGGTTG
>JBDRKY010000082.1:0-10437 GCA_043813525.1 Candidatus Woesearchaeota archaeon | reverse complement strand
TAAAAGAATATTTGGGATTGTAACAAAAAGGTTAGATGACACAATATTTACACAAGTTTTAGCAAGAATTATACATAACAATCGAAGAAAAATAAGCTATTTCAATATGGCATCATTCTGAATTTATACGCAAAGCCGTTTCTTTACAAAAATCATTTTTTTCTCTTTCCAAAACCTTCGAATGCTCTCAAAATCTCTAATGGGACTGCAAATATGACTGTGTTGCTTTGGTCGCTTGATAAGTCATTCAGTGTCTGCAATGTCCTCAGATGTAATGCACCAGATGATTTAGATAATGTATTTGCTGCTTTTGCCATATTAGCTGCTGCAATCACTTCACCTTCAGCTTTTATGATGACAGCTCTTTTCTCTCTTTCAGCTTCTGCCTGCTTTCCAATCACTCGTTTCATGTCAGCTGGCAAGGTGATATCTTTAAGTTCAACTGTATCTACCTTGATGCCCCATGGATCAGTTGCTTTATCTACTATTACCTGTATCTTATCGCTTACCTGATCTCTCTTGCTCAATAATTCATCTAACTCTACTTCACCGACAATATTTCTCATTGTAGTTTGTGCAAGCTGAGATATTGCATAATTATAATGTTCAACCTCGATGATTACTTTTGCAGCATCCATGACCTTATAATAGATGACTGCATTTATGCCAACAGTTATGTTATCTTTAGTTATGCTTTCCTGATCTGGAACATCAACAGCCTTGATTCTCATATCAACCTTTTGCCATGACTGCAGAAGTGGAATAATTATTCTTAATCCTGGCATCATAATCCCAGAATATTTTCCTAACGTGAACCTGACACCTCTTTCATATTCATTTACTATTTTCATACTTGATATCAATACTAAAACAAAGAATACAATCAATCCTAAAATTCCACCTAATGCCATTTTTACACCTCAAATGTTTATATGTTTAATATATTGCATATTCCTTTAGTATATAAAAATTTTGTTTTCCATTAATTATTTATATCATAATATGTTCAGCAAATATATTATATTTAAAACTAATGAGGGTGATAATATGAATAATCTGATTGCGGCAAACTGGAAGATGAACAAGACTGTGAAGGAAGCTGTTGATTTTTTTAATGAATTTAATGGTAAAATTGATGAATTAGTTAAAGATGGTTTTTTTAGTGGTGATAATGATGGAAACGAAATTTTAATCTGTCCATCATTCATCTCATTAAGTGAAATATCAAAGATAAAGAATGAAAAGATAAAATTAGGTGCACAGAACATGTATTGTGAAGACAGCGGAGCGTTTACTGGAGAAATATCTCCTATTATGTTAAAGGAGTTATGTGAATATGTAATTTTAGGTCATTCAGAGAGGCGGCACATATTCAAAGAACCGAATCAGCTGATAAATAAAAAAGTAATCTCTGCTTTTAATCATGGTTTTAATCCAATACTTTGCATTGGTGAGACAGAAGAAGAGAGGAAAAAGAAAAAGACAAATGATGTTCTTTTGACACAATTGAAAGCATGTTTAAAGAATGTTTCTGAAAATCAGGTCAAGGCTTTAGTCATTGCATATGAACCGGTCTGGGCAATTGGCACAGGCAAGACAGCGACACCAGAACAGGCAGAAGAGGTTCATGCATTCATACGTGAACAGCTCACAGACATGTATTCTCAGACAACAGCTATGCAGTTAAGGATTCTTTATGGCGGCAGTGTAAAGCCAAATAATGCATCAGAACTGATTAAGCAGAAGAATATCAATGGTTTTCTTGTAGGTGGTGCTGGTTTGGATCCTACTCAGTTCATTGAGATAATCGTATGTAAAAAGTCTCCTTTTTAGAATATTATTGCTGCCTTATGTTTGTTTTTATCACAATACAGGTCGTGAGACATTAAGGTATGGAGCTCCTTTATGATTTTAATTGTAAGATTTCCATGATGAAAACTGGCTGTAATAATATTCCTTATTAGGAGACTTTTTACATACAGATAATCAAGAACTCTAAATAATCTTAATCTTTAAAGTTTATATAAAAAGCATACCACAAATTATTTATACTAATAAACTTTTAACTTCATTAAATAAACTATTTAATAAAAGAGGTGAAAAAATATGGCATTTGTTTTAGCAGCATTGGTAACAACCATTGTTTCAAGTGTGATAATGCTTTTTTTAGGGGCATATCTGCTGACATGGGCTGTTAAGATTATGAAGGGAGCAGATACTTCATGGAAAACCGCATTTAATGTAAATTTGATTGTAGTTGCTATTGGATTTGTACTTAGTCTGTTAGGTGCATTTGGGATTGCAATTCCTCTCTCTGGTTTTCTGGGTTTGATTGTAGGTATTTGGTTGGTAAAAACAAAGTATAACTATGATTGGAAAACTGGAATTCTGACATGGTTAGTATGGGCAGTATTGTCTATCATTGTAGGGATATTATTGACTATTGTGTTGGGTTTACTATTAACACCACTTCTACTGTTGTTTTAATGCTTTTTTTTATTTTTTTTATTTTAATAGAATATTATTGTTTATTTATCTGTGTAAGATCAAAAGAAAAATTAAAGGTAATTTAAGGAACTTCAACATATATCTTCTTTACAGAATCATAGCTTTGTTTTCCCTGTTCACCCATCTTTGCATCAGTTCTCTTTGCTTGTACATCATAAACATACAATCCTGGTTTGGCTTTCTTGTCTATGTTAAAGAATAATGTTCCAACATCAAATCCAGTAGGATTAAGTTCACCTACATCAATCCTGAATAAGTTTTCTCCTTTTTTTTCTGCCTGTATCCATTTGCTACAGCATGTCTCTTCTTCTTGGCATAAGACAGGAAGATCTTCATTTACACCTTCTTTATTTTTAAAATTACCAAGTTTGCATGAAACTTCGAGATAGAAATATCCTTTTTTACTGTTCCTGTTTGCAACACCAATACCAAATGTATCATGATCTCCTCTAGTTATTACCTTTCTGTTAAGGCCAACTGCTACTAAAGATGCTGGATCCCTTAATTTAGATTCTATCTGTGTCTTTGTCTGTGCATCAAGCTGCTCCCCTATATCTATAGTATGGCTGAATATGTTCTTTGCAAAGAAGAAGCCAACACCTAATGTTACTAAAGCAAGTATCATCATAACTATGAAATTGATGCTTAGTTCAAATCCTTTTTTATTTTTTCTTATCCTGTTCTTTTTTCCCTTTCTCACTCTAAATCAGCCTCACCTGTCACAATCAAAAATATTTTTTGTGAGAACTTTTCAACAAAACTATCTCTTATTAGCTCTTCTTCTCCTTTGGAATTAATCTTTGTCATTTCATAATCAACTTTCAATGTCAATGATTTTTCTTCTTCTTTTGATTCTGGATCTAAAGTTAAAGGAACAGATTCTTTTATCCCAGCGCCAATCTGTACAAGCTCTTTATTTGTGTTAGTCTGTCCATAGAGCAGGTCACCATCCATTATCTTGATGCTTTTGACAGTGAATGGCATCTTTGCCTTATTTTGATCATAATCTTTAAGTGTTAATGCAATCATCACTTTATCGTTAGTCATATCAAATGGCTTGTTGAATGTGACACCTAATTCCAGATTAACATTATTTATTGTTTTTTCACTAAGGAGTGGAATTTTCTTGACTGATTTTTCATCGAATGTGAGCATGCATTTATCATCTTTGCACATATATTCAAGATATTCTCCATAATATTTTTTGCTTCCCCTTTCTTTTACTACAAATTTACCTTCACATTTTGGTTTTTTGCAGTCACTTTTGCAATTGCATGAATTTTCTCCAGCTTCAGATTCGCACATCAGGTTGCCGCAGCAGTCTGGCTGTGCTGTCTTTATACATTTATTATCTTCACATTTCACATCAAAGCAGCTGCCTGCAGAACAGTCTGAGTTTTCCCTGCACTCCTTTTCTCCTCCGCAACCTGCAATTATCAGTAGAGCCATACAAAGAATTATGATACTAAAAAATATAAAAACTTTTTTCTTCACTATTATCACCTTTAATCAGGTGTTAGCTTTTAGATGCTGGATGTTAAGAACAAAAAGTTTGAGTACAAACTATTAACTCTTAGCACCTAACCCTAACACTAAAGCACCTATTTTATTATTTCGTATTCTCTCACAATCAGGATCATAAACAATACTAGCACAACTGCTCCTGCTACTAAGTAAGATACAGCGTTGAACAAAGATCCGCCAGATACTGCAACAAAGAATCCAACACCCATTATTGCAAATCCCAGCCACAGAAATTTGTCTAATACTAATTTCATAATCTCAAATTCCTGGTCTTCAGTTAGTTTTTTCTTTCCTGCTTTGCTTTCATTTGATTTTTTTGTTTTTGCCATAATCATCACCTCTTTTTGATAAATTAATTTATGATACTAGATTCAGGAAGAATTGTTTTGATTCATATGGTTCATCATATGATCCCCATCCTGTTCCTAATGCAGGGTCAAATACAATCATTGTACATACATAACTTCCTGTTGTCAATGGATCACCTGTATTTTTAGAGTTATCTACAATTTTTACTTTGTATCCTTTTCCTTCGCTTGCTCCTACTGATTTTGCAAATGGAGAAACTACTAACAATGCATCATCTGAGGTACCACCACCTTCAAGTATCAGTTGTTCGCCATCAGGTTTTATACAATCTCCAATTCCAATCTTTGCATTTGTTGCTTCTTCTGTGTTTTTGTTATAATAACCAATATCAATCTTAATCTCTTTGCCTTTTTTCAAGGTGATTTCTCTGGAAACAGTGATTGGGTCTTCTGCAGAAGGCGGGCTTTTAAGGTCTTGGATATTTACAACAGATGTGATTCCGCTACCGACATTCTCTCTGATAAGGTTTGTGACATACAATCCTACACCAAGCATAGAAAACGCAAGTACAAACACAACTATCGCATTTACTGATAGGTTCAGCGATGCATTCTTTGAAAATCTCATACTAAACACCTCTTTTTTTGCAATTTAAGCTTATTTAATTTTAATGGTTGATTAATTACTGATTTTATCCTGTCAACATTCATTTATAAATTTTTCGGAGAAAAGATTTATAAATCTCTTATCTATACTTATTGTTGATGAGATTATCTGAACTTATTAAAACAATATTAAGATATAATCCAAAAGCAGATGTCGCTTTAATCAAGAAAGCATATGTCTTGGCAGAAAAAGCTCACAAAGGCCAGAAGAGAGTTGGTGGTGAAGAGTATTTTTCACATCCTATTGAAGTTGCCAATATCCTTCTTGATCTGAAAGCAGATTCAGCTACAATATGTGCTGCTTTGCTTCATGACATTGTTGAGGACACTTCTATCAGCATTGAAAAGATCAACAGTATTTTTGGCAGTGAGATAGCAGGTCTTGTTGAAGGTGTCACAAAGATTGACAAGGTGCATTTTGATAATAAAGAAGATTATACTTCAGAAAATTTAAGGAAGATTCTCATCGCAACAGCAAGGGATATAAGGGTTATGCTGATCAAGCTTGCTGACAGGCTTCATAACATGAGAACTTTGAAAGTATTGCTTAAGGATAAGCAGAAACGCGTGTCAAAGGAAACTTTAGAGATTTATGCTCCTATCGCTCATAAGCTTGGCATGTGGAGGGTAAAAGGTGAGTTGGAAGATTTATCCCTTAGGTATATTGAGCCTGATGTTTATAGGTTTTTAGCAAGCAAGATTGCTGAAAAGAGAAATGAGCGTGAAAAACATACTCAAGATCTTATTAGATCAATAAAAAAAAGCCTTAATGATAAAAATATATCTGCTGATGTGTCTGGCCGTGCAAAATACTTCTATAGTATCTATAAAAAGATGAAAAAGAAGAATGTTGGCTTTAATGAGATTTATGATCTTATTGCTATTAGGATAATCACAAAGACTATTCCTGATTGTTATGCTGCTTTAGGTCTGATACATGACCATAATAAGCCAATTCCACATAGGTTCAAGGATTATATCTCTGTGCCAAAATCAAATGGTTATCAGAGTTTGCATACTACTGTGATTACTGATTCAGGCAAGATTTTGGAATTTCAGATAAGGACAGAGCAGATGCATCATATTGCTGAGGATGGTGTTGCAGCGCATTGGCGTTATCATGGCACTGAACGTGATAAACTGTTTGATAAGAAGATATCATGGCTGAAACAGATGTTGGAATGGAGAAATTTAGCAAGCAATTCTTCAGAATTCATTGAAACTTTGAAGATTGATCTTTTCGAGGATGAGATTGTTGTTTTTACCCCAAAAGGTGATCCTATTACTTTGCCTGGTGGTTCTACTCCTGTTGATTTTGCTTACATGGTTCATACAAATATTGGCAATCATTGTTCTAAGGCTCTTGTCAATAATAAGATTGTCCCTCTGGAGACTGCTGTTGATTCTGGAGATATCATAGAGATTATTGTGAATAAGAATGCAACGCCTTCCCGTCAATGGTTAAAATTTGTAAAGACCAACAAGGCAAGAAGCAAGATAAAATCTATATTGAATATGGATATAGATCAGCAGAAGAAAGATTTATCAGAATTACCTGTTGATTTATCAAGGCGTATCCAGATTGTAGGCAAGAAAGCGCCGTTAAAGATATCTAAATGCTGCAATCCTAAACTATTGGATCCTATCATTGGTTTTTACACAAAAGATAAAAAAATCACAGTGCATAAGAAAGACTGTCCAAATATATATTCTCTTGATAAGAACAAAGAAGTGCCTGTCTTATGGATAGAGCAGAGAACATCTCCAGTGATTAAATTAAATCTGAGTCTTGAAGATAAGATAGGTATTCTTGCAAATGTTCTCAATCTTATTGCTACTTACGGGCTTAATATTAAAAATGTGACCACCAAACCTAAGAAAGATAGTGTTGTTACCACATTGAGTGTTGAGATGAATAATACGATTGCATTGAAAGATATTATAAATGAGATAAAAAAATTAGATGGTGTTATTGATCTTGCGGAGAAGAAATGATTTAATAAAGGTGTTATACATGAACAAAGAACTTGAAAAAAAATATGCAGATTGGATAAAAGCAGGTAAGATTGCTTCTGATGTTAGGGAATTTTCTAAGACAATAATCAAGCCAGGTGCTAAATTGTTAGATGTGGCAGAACAGATTGAGGATAAGATACGTGCTTTTGGAGCGCAGCCTGGATTTCCTGTCAATCTTAGTTCAGATAATTTTGCAGCTCATTATACTCCATCTCCTGATGATCAGACAATATTGAAAGAGCAACTGCTTAAAGTAGATATTGGCGTGTGTTATAATGGTGCGATAGGTGATACTGCTTATACCTTTGATCTGTCTGGAAAATATGATAAGCTGGTTGAGGCAAGCAGGGTTGCAGTAGATAATGCTTTGAAGATTATAAAAGCAGGTGTGACACTTGGTGAAATTGGTAAAGTTATAAGTGAGACAATCACAGGTTATGGGTTTAATCCTATAAGAAATCTTTCAGGTCATGGTTTAGATCTGTTTATGGTTCATACTGCTCCAACAATCCCTAATTATAATAATGGTGATACAACAAAGCTTGAGAAAGGCATGATTGTTGCTATTGAGCCGTTTGCAACCACAGGCGGCGGCAGGATCAAGGAAGGCAGCCATCCTAATATTTTTATGCAGGTTAATGATAAGCCCATAAGAGATATGTTTGCCAGAAAAGTTTTTGAGGAAATAAAAGGTTTTAATAAGCTTCCCTTTTCAACAAGGGATCTTATTAAGAAATTCCCTGAAAACAGGGTTAAGCTTGCTTTGAGGCAGCTCATATTGAATAAGAATTTACATGAATATTCGCCATTGCCTGAAGTTAGTGATGGTATGGTGTCTCAGCATGAGCATACTTTGCTTATAGATGATGAAATTGTTATTTTAACGAAATAAACCATATTTCATATGCTTCATCCAAAACATTTATAAAGCAATTCTAAATCTCTTATTTAATCAATAATACTTAAAATGGTTCAGCTTATTTGGGGCTGTGGGGTAGTTTGGTCTATCCTTGCTGGTTTGGGCAGGTTTTACTTGAGATTGTTTAAGCAAACCTTATAAAAAACCAGCGGACCCCAGTTCAAAAAGAGTGGTAAGTAATTAGTGGTAAGTGGTAGGAATTCTACTATATACAGCTTACAATTTATCACTTTATGAAAGTCTGGGCAGCCCCATTTCGATTAAATAAATACAAAGTGATTAAATATGGCTAAAATAAATACAGGTTCAATAAAAAGGTTTGGAACAAGATATGGTAGGACACCTAAACTTAGGTTTGGTGAGATTGAGAAAGAACAGAGAAAACTTCATAAATGTCCTTTTTGTAACCAGATTAAAGTTAAGAGGATTGCTGTAGGAATATGGCAATGCAGTAAATGTGAAAATAAGTTTACTGGCAAGGCTTATACTTTAGCAAAGAAGAAAAGATCTGCTGTTGAATCAGAATCAAAAGAAGAATCAGTAGAAGAATTAGATGAGCAAGAGGATGAATCTGAAGAATCAGATGAAGAGACTTTTAGGTATTCTGAGAAAAAATCAGAAGAACCTAAAAAAAAATCATTGAATGATTTATATGAAGAAAATGACTGAATACAAATGTTTTGAATGCAATAAAGTTGTTTCACAGGATTATCTTAGAAAAAAGATTAGATGCCCTTATTGCGGTAGTAAGATTTTATTTAAGCCAAGGTCTTCATTGACAAAAGTCAATGCAAGATAAACATTGTTTATAGAAACATTAAAATGGACTATAAGGGTGAAATCATAATCAATTTTGGAAGGATGTCTGATAAGAATAAAGAGGCTGAAAATCTTTATCAGGCACTTTTTCCAGAGCTTAATCAAGAAAAGAGAGATAGGAGTGAATTATTTGTTGATAAGCTTAAGGATAAGATAAGGATATGTATTGTTGCTGCAGATTCAGTTGCTTTGAGGGCGTCATTGAATAATATTACAAAATTATTGACTGTATATGAAAAAATGAATAAATAAAAATTAATTGTTGGTGAGTTATATGTCTGAAAAAATAAATCAGTTACAGATGATTGAACAGAATCTACAGCAAGTTCTTGCACAAAAACAGCAGTTCCAAGGTCAGATGGTTGAGATTGATTCAGCTTTAGAAGAGCTTGGAAAAACAGAGGATGCCTATAAGATTGTTGGCAATGTCATGGTTAAGATGTCTAAAGAGGATCTTGATAAGGAGCTTAATGAAAAGAAAGAAAGGACTGAGTTAAGGATGAAAAGTATAGAGAAGCAGGAGACTCAGCTTAAACAAAAGGCAGAATCTATCAGGAAAGAAGTCATGTCTGATATGGAAAAGAAAGATAAGAAGAAGTAATTTTTTGAAATTAATTGAGAGCATTGAAAATGAGCGAAGAAAAAGTTGAAAGTATAATCAATGTGATGAATGAATTGCTTGATGATTCTGCAGTTCCAAAAAATGTTAAGCTTAAGATAGAGAATGCTATGAATTCTTTGAAGGAAAAGACAGATTTGAACATAAGGGTAAACAAAGCATTAGACGAACTTGACGAAGTTGGAGATGATAATAACATTGAACCTTACACCAGATCGCAGATATGGAATCTGGTCAGTGCCTTAGAGATGCTTTAGTTTTTCATTTCTTTTTGCTTTTTACTATAAATTCTTTTTTAGTGAATAAAGAGCAGGGGATGAATATTATATCTCCTTTTTTTGTTTCAATTTTTATGTCTGTCAGGTTTATCTGTATGATTTTCCCTTCTATTGTGTCTACCTTTATTATGTCACCTTCTTTGAATTGGTTTTTCTTTAACAGATATATGCCTGAAATAATATTTGGGAAAAAATCTTTTATGCTGACAAAGACAGATATTGTTATTATCATCAATATTATCAATGATATAATATAAGCTATGGATGATGTTAGGTTTAATACATCTAATGCCATTATTATAGCAATGAAAAATATGATATATTCTGTGGCTTTACCTAAAAACTCTTCAATCCTTATTCTTATCCCTGTTGTTTTTCTGATCAACATATTTAATTCTAGGCTATTTAGCAATTTTTGAATGATCCTGCCAACAATCTTTCCAATTATCAAGCCAATGAGAAGTATTATTACTGCTATTACAACATCTTTGAAGATTGGTTTTATCTTTGAAGATAAGTAAGCTGTTCTGTCTGTTGCTGTCAGCAAACTCTGGTTTAGTAGTTCTGTTGTTTCTGGACTTATCATGATTTAGTAATATTATTTCTTAGTTTTATAAATTTATTGGTAGTTCTCGTATGTAACTCACATTGAACAGTTCAGCTAATTTTCTGTAATTATTCAAATTTTTCCGACGAGAAAAGTTCATGTTTCTTTTACTTTTTTAATTGTAGTTACCTGATTAATATAATAATTAATTATTTATATACTCAAAAACAACA
>JBDRKY010000081.1:0-38929 GCA_043813525.1 Candidatus Woesearchaeota archaeon | reverse complement strand
CTTGTGCTTCAGCAACAGCAGGCGCAAGCGCAGGAATAATCAAAGAAGCAATCAATGCAACACCAACAACACCTTTTGCAATCCTTACATAAGCGCTATCAGCAGCATTTCTTATTTTCTGGAAGAAAGTGTCTGGCTGTTTAGTTTGTTCTGATTCAGAAGTAATATCTTCAATTGCATTATTCAATCTTGCTTCTTCAACTGCAATAAACTCTTGCACATCAAAATCAGTAACATCTTTGTTTACATTTGCTTTTGTTTTTGCTGCTGTTTTTAAATCAGCAGATGCTTTCTCAAGTTTAGCTTCAATAAGTTCTAATTCTTCTAATAACTCAGCATTTTTACTTGCTAAAACTTTAGAAGGATTTGCTAATTCCTCTATTGTCTGGATATCAATAGATTTTGGCTTTCCTTTGACAGCCAAGGGCTGATGCAATACAATCTTACCGTCATGTCTTAATTCCAACATACCAGGATTAGTTCTTTGCCCTGCTTTATCATCTTTTTTATTATAATATCTATAATAAGGTGTCAAACCACCATCAATATGAAATAATGCAGGGTCATTACCAAACCTGCCAACTTCTCCTGCAGTAGGATCATGAGCTACGTACAATTTATTTGGTATTAAACCTGTTTTTGTTTCAATTAGTTTGAATAAATATTCTCTAACTTTCTTAAAATCAGTTTTATCATTCCACTGACTTACATAAAACATTGTAGAATCCATTTTTTCTGAAGAAAGCATAGTATCATACAAATTATCAACCTCATCTAAAGACTTTTTAGTTATTGAATCATAAGGAATACTACCATGTACAAAAACATTATTATCAACAACTGCCATTTGAGGAAGATCTGCAAAGAATTGTGGTATGCCATCTTTCTTCATTTTTTCAACTGCTTCTTTCCATGTTAATGAACTACCATCATTATATTTATTATATAACTCATTAATTGTATCTACTATATTTATAATCGTCGGTAAATTAAATCCACTTTTCTGTGCAGACTTAGATATAAAATCAATAGCATCTTGAACTGTATCAACTTTTTGATCATCTGTTGCTTTAAATAAATTGTAAAATAAGTAATCATGATTACCCATAGTTGTTACAACTTTAGCTCCAACATTTTCAGCTTCAGATTTTAACTTAATTATAAATTTAACAACTTCAACATTCTGTGATCCTCTATCAACATAGTCACCATCAAATACTAATACTTCTCCATCTCCTAATAACAAATTGCCATCAATATCAATTACGCCTGATGCAAGTAAATTTGCTTTCAAACCATCAAGATCACCATGAATATCACCATGAATAAATAACTTAGTTGCTCCAGAAACAATTTCAATTTGTTTTGCTCTATCAACATTTAATTGTGTAATTGCAGCTTTTTTCTTAAACTTTTGTTCTAATAATAATGTTACTTGTTGTTTTTTCTGAGACAACTCTGCCTCTGCTTTAGCTTTTTCTTCTTTAGCTAATCTTGTTGCTTCTGCTTCTACTCCTGCAACTGATTCTTTAATCTTTGTCTGTAACCAATCTATTGTTTTCTGGTCTGCCTGTCTGTATACATTTAATCCAAATATCAAAGGTATATTATTTGAAAGACTATTCAAACTAATTGCTTCACCTTTTATTTTATGATAATCCAATATTGTAAAGCCAAAAGAAGAATCATATCTAAAATTACCAGGTGATCTAAAATCAACAACAATATCATTTTCTTCTGCATATTTTAACAATCTAATTAAATTTATCCAATGTTCATCAGGTATAGATTTAATCTTTTTATCAAGTGATTGCTGATATTCTATGATTTCATATGGAAAAGATTTTAAAGACCATTTTATTATATCTACACTCTCAAAACTTTCACCATCTGCAAATTCAGTAACAATATAATGTCCTCTTTTATCATCTCCTGAATCATGAGTAACATATTGTTGAAACCCTTGTTTTGCTTTTGTCTGTAATAATGCTGATAATTGTGCATCAAATCCTAACTTATTATTAATTGAAGTTGCGTATGGATCTTTATAAAATTTAACAGCAACATATTCTCTTAATCCACTTGAATCCCTTAATGTTTTAGGCACAGGTATCTTAAATACAACACCTTCATGACCATAACCTAAATATTCAGCACCAAATTCATCAGTAATATCTAAAAATTCACTTTCTGGAGATTCTATATACATATAATTAATTCTGTCTTTAATTCTTTTAGAAATTTTATCAGCAACATCTTTTACATATGTTTCCAATGATGCTTCAAATATTATTTCTTCATCAACAATCCCTGCTTGCTCAGATTCAGCCATTGCTATCGCTTCATCTATTTTTATCTCAACAAGATCCGTCGCCTCAGAATCTGTGTCATACATCCAGCCTAACAATAGCTTAGGTGCAACAAATTTTAGATCAGAAACCTTTGATTTTTCTAAACTCTGCCCTAATTCAAGATCAACTGCTTCATTAATGATATCGAGAACTATAAAGCCTCTTGTTGGATCATATTTTAAGTTTGCAGGGTCAAGAGTATCAATATAAACTCCAACTTGTTCGGCATATCTGAATATCTCAACCAATTGCAACCAATGTTCCATAGGTATTTTTTCTATTTCATCTATTCTATCTGCAAAATATTTATCCTGCTCTTCAATACTCATTAAATCCCAATCATTTGGATCTGGTCCTCTATAACTTTCCCCTTCAACAAATTCACTAACTAAATACTTAAGACCAGCAATAGTTCCATCTGAAACATGCTGCTGGAACAATCTATTTCCTTTAACCTTTAAGATGCCTTCAAGATCAACTCTTGCAATAACATCTAAATCAGGGTTTATCTCTTTAGGATAATACAATTTTAATACAAGATTCCCAGCAGCTGCAGATTTGCCAGAATTTGCAGGAATCTTAAATGCAACACCAAATGCACCCCTTCCAACAACTGTTAAACCATATTTATCTGCAAGTTTAACAATTGCTTCAGGAATTTCTTGGAATTTATCAGAAAGACGTGTTAATTCAGCATCACTTAAAGAATCAAACAATCCAGATATTTCATTACCAAAGCTATTAACAATTTCACTTATATCTTCAATTGCAAGCGGCGGTCCTGTCGGCAGCTCTGGTGTTGTTACCTTTGATTCGGAGATAACAGCCTCTTGAATTCTCTTCAGAACATTTCTTACAGCTTCTGTGATGACTGATTCAACTGTTCCTAATGCTTGGAGATTTATGAAATTCAGACTGACATCAGTCTCTCTGTTGATTGTTGCCTTATAATCTACCTCATCTTCAAAATCACCGACAACAATTGCTTGATCTGGAACATAAAGATGCTTGTTCTGTGAACTGACTCTTACTTTTTCTACTTTACCTGTATATCTTCCATCTTCATCTGTCTCTAATTTATTTGCGATGACGCCAAAATTAACTTTCACTTCAATACCAGCATCTTTTAGATCTTGAGTAACCTGCGGCAGATATCTTCTGATGAGCTCCTGATTATTCCTGCTCAATATAACAATATCAATTGAATCACCTTTTCCTAAACCTTTCTCTGCACTATAAGCTTTAACTAATTTTACAAACTGGTCCCTGACAGTGATTCCCTGTACTAATTCATCCAGATTCTTCTCTTCATAGCCTTTATACGCACCAAATACAGAGAATTCTGCATCATCACTTACTTGCATACCAAACCTCTGCCTTAGTTTCTGCCTTATCTTATATCCTATATATCTGATTCCTGTATACAGGATTTTGCCAGGTATTGATAATAAGCTTGATCTCTTCAGATGATCCATAATCCATAATTTAGGTGTGTTCTGCTCAACAAGTGTTTCATCAAAGTCAAATAATATAGCATCTCTCTGAGCAAGTTCAGCTCTTACATTTCTCTGGAAATCTATCTGATCTGCAGATTCTGATTCAAGCCTTTCAATAACATAATCAAGTGATTCAGGAACTGCTTTTTGCTCAGCTTCTGCTCTTTGCTCAGCTTCAGTAGGTAATGCTTCTGTTTGTCTTGTTGTTTCTAATGCTTTTGCTTCAGCCTCTATATCATCCAGCAATCTAATCCTATCTTGCCTGCCTTCAAATGTATATTTTACCCTTAATGCAGATGTTGTCATAAAGAACTTTTCATTATCTTTTTCATGGAAAAATATAGGAACAATTGGTGTTCCATCTTCATCAATATCAAATACAATGACCCTATTTGTTATTCCATCATCATAAGATTCAACAGGCAATTCTATATCATCTTCTATTCCATCTATTTTCAATTTCATAACTTTATTTTTTATTGCATCTGGATCAGTTGTTCTATAACCAAACCCAGAAATCAGGTCAATCTTTTGCCCATTCAACAGAACAATATATCCAACAGCATCAGAATCATAACCAATACCAGTATCTGCATCATATGGTTTATGTTCCATTGGTTTATATTCAGCAATACCTAATTCATTTAATCTTCCTGAGCCATCCCATTCTTCCAACAATTCATTCAATCTTTTCCATTTTGTTCTTGATATTAAAACATCTGCATCTCCTGTCTTTTCACCTCTTGATGCCAGTTCATCAGCTATGCTGCCTGAGCCACTCACAGCCCATGCTATGCCATTAGTTTCAAGAGCATTTGTGAATAAACTGATATCACCAAGGATCTCAACTCTGCTAAAATATCCTTTTTCAGTTTCAGCTTCAGCAGGTAATTCAGCTTCAGCAGGTAATTCAGCTTCTGCTATAGCTGTTTCTAATGTTTTAGCAGGTGCTTCACCAATACCTGTCTCTGAAGTTATGCTAGGGACAGTATGTATTGTAAGATCGTGGGGTGTTGCACGTACAGTGATATATCTATCTAATTCATCAACTACAATCTTTGCTTCCTCAAGTTTCTCCTTGTATTTTCGGATAGCATTCTGCAATTCATTGCCTGCATCAACAACATCTGTTGTCTTATCTTCAAGCTGGTTTATCACTATTTCCAATTCATCAACAGCGTTTCCAATCTGCAGCGCATTCTGTGCTGTTAATCCAAACACACCTTCAATCTCAGCATTCATTACCTGAGTTATCATGCCTCTGTGCTGTTTTATGATATCCTTTGCTTCAGAATAAATCTCATCAATCTCTCTCTGTCTGTCTGCATCTGTTTTATCTTCAATTGCATTGAGTGTATCAAGCCTTCTTACCAAATTGTTAATTCTGCCTATAAGTACATAACAATCTGCAGGTGTTGAACAACCTATATCTTCACTGCCAGAATTATCTCCTAATGTTTTTCTTGCCTGCTCATTTGTTGCTATTCTTTGTGTTTCAGCAACTTCTGCTGCAATCTTAACTCCTTCTTTAGTTAGATCTTCAGCACCTAACACAACAAAGTCAACAATAATCCCCCTCTTTCTAAGTATTACTGCTCTAACAATATTCAATGAAGTCACTGCAGGCCTTGCAATAGTTATTTTCAGACTATCAAATAATCTTATTAATGCATCAACAGCTGCATATGCTCTGTCCCTCATATCACTACTGATTTTTGCATTGTCAAGATAATTTTCCAATATAGGCACATCAGCCTTGATCTTGGTCTTTACATTATTTTTGGCGCTATCATCAATCGCATCAAAATTAGTTGATGTGTATGCAAGCAATATTGATTTCACAGAAGGCCTGATTCCAACAGGCATTTTTTGGATAATCACATCGATAATAATCTTACCTTCCAATGCTTTTTTAAGAGCATCTGAACTTACTCCTAAATTAAACAGATAAGTTCCTCTTCTGTCTGGCCTTGCATCTATCAATCCTTTAATATCACTATCTTTCATAAAAGGATGCAGCCTATCAATCAGTTCAGCTCTTGTATAACCATCTATGATCTTATCAATCTCTGCAATAACCTTATTTGAACTCCACCAGTTATAGATGCCATAAGCTATAAGCGCAATAGCACTAAAGACAATGACAGTCTCAACAATCTTATCTGAGAGGATGGTGTTGGCTGTTTGATAATCTGCTCTTTCTGCTGCGCTCCTTGTGCTTAAGATTGGAACATCACCTGTTTCAGGAATATTCTTTGCAAGATTACTTTCACGAAGAATTTTAATTCCTTTTGCAACATTCACTATATTCATTACAACAGAAGCAATCATAAACACTGCACCTCCAATGAATGGAATATTCTTAAGCATAGGCCCTCTTATCTCCTTAGGTATTGTCTTAAGCGCAATAGCTCCTGCCACTATCAATTCTCCAGCAATAACCAGTGTATTAAAGCTGATTACTGCAGTAACAACAGGCTGAGCAACAGCAAATATACTAATAACAAGAGGAATCGCGATTATTGGACTGGTGACAACATTAAATACAGCACCAGCAATATTAGCTGCATTCACTTTATCACCAAACACCCTTATAGCAAATCTTTTAATCCTATCTTTAAAGAATCCGCCTTTGTATGTTAGTTTAGTCTCTTTAGGATAATCTTTTTCAATTTGATCTTTGTAAGCTTTATTTTCTCTTTCTATTTGAGTTACTTTATCAGGTGCTTTTTCATCTTTATTTTCTTTAATTGTTAATCTTGCATTTAGTTTTAATTGTTTATTAACACCATCAACAGGAACTATACGCTCTGTACCAAATAATAATTTTTTCAAATTATCAGCTTGAGGCAAATCCTGTCTTTGTGCAACTCTATAAATATCTAATAATTCATCTTGTGTAAATTCACCAGCATTTGCTCTACTTACTAATTGATCTATTGCTTTATTACCAATATCATTTCGTCCAGAAAATCTCCAGATAACAGGCAATCTCTGCCAAATTGTATTTGGAGTATGATCATACAATGCCTCTGTCAACAATCTTTTCTTCAATACTTTTGCTTCTGAAGGACTAAGATTTTCTGTTAATTCATTAAGATTATCAAGCACTAATAGTTTCATTGAAAGATGCCCATATTGTTGTGCGACATCAAGATAAGAGATTATATTATCAAAGGTTGGTAAAAACTTTATTGTATCTACAATACTATTAGTCATATCCCCAACTAAAGTATTTATTAAATCTCTTGTTAGATCAGTTCTTAGCTGATTGTTTACATTATGTAAAATATTACTAATTATTTTAAATTTAGGTATATCAAGATTAGTAATCATAACATTTAATATATCAGATACTAATTGTCTGACACCATCAATTCTTCTTGTTCTCTCTAATTCTGAGAGATCAGATGTAATAATCTTAGTTGCAAGCACATCAAATAATTCTTGTATTTTCTGAGATGTTTTAGGGTCTTCCAATTCAACCATATGATAAATTGCATCAACAATTTGTTTTCTAACATCTGGATTTGATATATCATTAGGATTATTAGATAATCTTTTTTTAAGATCATCAAATTGTTTCCTCAAGCCTTTGTTCAGGTCATCTTTTGATTTAGCTTTTTCTGCTTGTGGTTTGTGGTTTGTGGTTTGTGGCTCGTGGCTCGTGGCTTCTGCTTGTGGTTTGTGGCTTGTGGCTTGTGGCTCGTGGCTCGTGGCTTCTGCTTGTGCTTCTGCTTGTGCTTCTGCTTGTGCTTGTGGTTTGTGGCTTGTGGCTTGTGGCTCGTGGCTCGTGGCTTCTGCTTCTGCTTCTGCTTCTGCTTCTGCTTCTGCTTCTGCTTCTGCTTCTGCTTCTGCTTGTTCTGTTTCAGCCACAGTTTCTGCTTGTTCAACTGATGCTAATTTTTTAGCTTCTCTAAAACTTTGTGCTTCCTCTTTTATGAGTTTCAAGAAATTTGGCATATATAACTTAAATGTTTCTAAAGAATTTTCAACATAATCAACAAATTTATCAAACTGATCTGCATCAGTATATTTTTCAATGACATAAGTCCGCAGTTTTGCTCTTACATTTTCTAAAGTTTGTAAATTCTCTTCATATGTTGTAATTGCTTCTATTAAATCAGCCACATCACCTGAATCAAGTTCAACCCTTGTACTTTCATATGAATTTAATAAAATAGAAGTTAAATAAGTATTTGCATTAGACCTTATCAATTGCCTTTGCCACACTTCAGATGCATCTGCTCCTATTAAGCTACTATGCAGTTCCATAAATTCATCAGAATCTTGCTCATTTAATGCATCATATTCAGCATATGATAATCTGACTAAATTAATCTGTTTAGGATTATCAATAAGATTAACAAACGCAAATGGATCCAATGATTTAGTAAATTTAGATTTATATGCTTTTATCATGTCGCTTCTGATTTCCTGATCAACACGCTTATTATAGCTGGAAGCATCAGTTATTTCAGCTTTTATCCTTGCTATTTTTGATTTTAAAACATCTTCTGCCAAATATCTTACTGCTTTAGCAGAATCATAATTAAAAAGCCAATCTGATATTTTTGTCATACCTGTTCTTTTACTCATTTTTTCAAACAACTTATCCATTATTGAAGCATCCTGCGGAGTTTCACCTTTCTTCAATAAGCCATATCTTACAAGTTCTTTTACAACCATTTCATTATTATAGTTTGCCCTTAAGAAAGATAATACTACAAAATTAAATCCATATTGATGTGGAGCATAAGTTGAAGTGTCTGAACGGCCATAACGCCTGATATAGTTATCTAAATTAATTTCAACATCTACACCATACATTAACTCAGCCATCATTGCCCTTGCTTCTAAGTCTACTGTACTTGGATTAATCTTATCTATGCTGTCTATCTTATGCTTAATCTCATGCACTAAAATATTAATAAAATTACTGCCTATTGAAGTTAAATCCTGAGATGTTGTAAACACAACTATTTTTTTCCCGTCTTTTGAATGCTGTTCACTCATAATAATTCTTGAATCTTCAACATCTTCAGAATAGCCACTCCATCTTGTATGAGGATCATGAACAACATAAATATCATACTCAACTCCTTTGTAGCTATGTTTGATATGCCCTTCACTCAATAATTGCGCTAATAAAACTTCTAACCTACCTTGTGATTCACCTTTTAAAAATTTAAGGATATCTCCAATCTCAATAACCCTGTCATTTTCTCTTGTCACTATATTCATCTTAATGTATATATTATTAGCTTGGAAAAATGGGAATAATATAGAGTTAATATAAGTTAAATCCCTTCCGTTAGCATGATTCATCTCTTCTAATGCTGTAATGCCATGTATTAAAGATGGGTCTTTTATTTCCTGTGCTAATTCCTTAAGCTGCTGAATGATATAATTATATCTTGCAATAGTTTGGCCTAATTTTTCAATTTTTGAATTATATTCATTAATCTTTGCATTGATAATACTGATTCTTCTGTTATAACTTCTTCTTATAAACATTGATTTTAGCCACCAAACTCCGTCTCTTTCTTTAAGTAAACTATCTCTTTCTTCAGCAAATTTACTTATTATTGCATTACTTTCTCTTAATTCATTATTAAGATCAATAATTCCAAGCATACTATAAGCATCTCTTAATGGTATTGTACTTAATAATAAACTCATCTCATTCATCAACTGAATCACTTGATCTTTTTTCTTTTGATCAATGATAACATAAGCTTTGCTAATTTCATCAGGTGATTCAACTTTTTTAGCGTATTTTTCAACTACTTTTTTTAAAGCACTTAGTTTTGACCTAAAAGAATTTCGATCACCAGCTCTTGAAGCTATCTTTTGATCTTTTGTTTTTTCTTCAACAAATTCTAATGCTTCATGCTCCCAATTGCCTTTGCTCTCTAATAACTCATTTAAAAACAAAATATATTTTTCAGGCTCATCTGTATCTAATCCTTTTGAAAATAAATATTCTTTGAATAATAAATCATCATTAGAATTAGGATTAATGACTGCTCTTAAATTTAAGCTAATCATTTTAAGACCTTCTTCATAAGCAACATCAATGTTAAATAATTTTTTAATAATTTCTATAATCTTTAATTTACTATCAATTAAATCTAATGTTAGCTGAATAATATCTAAATCAGCAGATCTATAAATACCCTTTCTTGCATTTAACATACTCACATAAACATCTGCTGGATCAATCCCTTCTTCTAATAATATATCCATGCTGTTTGGCGCCATTTCAATCTGTTCTGCCAGAACAGGATCAACACCCATTCTCAATAGTTCTGCTCTAACTTCTCCTTTAGCAAGGCCATAATATAATGAGCCAAGATCTTTAATGTCAACTCCTTTTGATTTCAATTCATTTATTAAAGTTAAAGCTGTGCCTGCTTTTTCTGCTTGTTTTTTAAATGACTGTAGATGGGCTGTTAAAGATTGCGGATTTTCTCTTGATGAAGTTTTATACCAAGAACCAAAGTCAAAGAATATAACATCACCTGGTTTATAATCAACATTATTTAATGTCTGCGGAGCTGTTAGCACAACAAAATTAATATCATCAGAAGACCAGCCTGCTTCTTCTGCTTTTCTTAAATGAGCTTCCAATTGTTTAAACACATCATCAGTCAAATATTTTACTGTTTCCTGCGGAGTATATTTAGTAATAGCAGTAAATACTTTTCCTTCAAATATTTCCAATGCCATAGCAGGATTACCATTATTACCTATGTTTACAATACCATAATGATGAGGCGCAGGTAAAATTTCTTCTAACTCTTGCGCTTTTTCAGCTTCTTTTTCCATAGCTTCAGCAAAAATAGCTATATCATCAGGATGTTCAGGCTTTCTTACAACTTTGACTGCAATATTATTATCAACACCCATAATCTTTCCAGTAAACACAGCAGCTGCAGTTCCAACACCTAACATTGAATCACCTGTTACAGATATTTCTCCAGTAATTGCTGCATCTGGAACTCTGCCTTTAATTGATTTTGTATATTCATCAGGATATGAAAAGAAGTCAGATGATACTGAAAACCCAGAGCTTGTCTCTACAGTTGCATCTGCTCCTTTAATACCTACACTATCCCCTATTTCATCTGCCAACTGCTTATTTGCAGTTAAAGCATCATATATCTGCTTAAGAATCTCTTTTTCTCTATCATTACCTTTTAATGCTGTTATTATATCTTTTATTTTTTCAATTATATCAATTCTCAATGACCTCTTCTTATATATTCTAAAGAAAAATGTTTCTTTCAATTCTACCAGCAATTCATTTAAGTAATCAACTTCATCGTCTATCCTATTATTTAATCCAAAATTAATTAAATCATTAAGATTCATAGGCATTTCATCCAATCTTCTTACAAAATCACTGAGGTCTGAAACATATTCAAATATATCTACATCTAAAAATAATTTTGATATTCTTTCTTTTGCACTTTCTTCATTTATCTCATTGCGTTTCATTAACAATGCAATAGCAGTAAGCTCATTAATTATGGTATTATGATATTTTTCAGGAATATCTGTCAGCATCAATGATAAATGCATGTTTCTTGCCAAATTAAGAACATCTCTTTCTTCTGCTATCTTTTCATGCACTGATTGTTTTGCAGTTTCACTAATAAACGGTTGTAGCTTGATCTTCAATCCTATTTTTTGTGACGCTATTTTTATATCTTTAACTCTATATTCTCCAATAAATACCTGTGTTTTGTCAAGCATAGGTGTTGCCAAATATACTTTTTCACCATCAACATCAATACCTTTACTGTCTTTTGTCATATCATCAATCACAATATTTCCGTCTAAATCAATGAATATTTTTGCATGTGTTCTTGAAACATCAGTTGAATCAACATAAATATCTGCATCTTCAGATCTGCCTATAACAATCCCATCTCTTAAATCATCTTCAAAAAATTCATAATCTCTCCCACCAATACTTATTGTATAAATAGGTGTTATATGTTCTAATATTGTTCCTTCTTTATCTGTTTCAACACCTGTTACAGAATCAACTGCTCTTTGTTGAATTACTGGTACTTTTGTATCTGCTTCTTGTGCTTGTGGCTCGTGGCTTGTGGTTTGTGGCTCGTGGCTTGTGGTTTGTGGCTCGTGGCTTGTGGTTTGTGGCTCGTGGCTTGTGGTTTGTGGCTCGTGGCTTGTGGTTTGTGGCTCGTGGCTTGTGGTTTGTGGCTCGTGGCTTGTGGCTTGTGCTTCTGCTTGTGCTTTAGCTTTATCTCTTTCTTCTTTTGCTTTTTTCAGTTGTTCTTCTCGAAGCTTTGCTGCTTCTTCCATTGCTTCAATAATTCTTCTTCTAGCTTCCTCTTCAGTGACTGCTTCTGTGACTGGTTCTTCTTCAGAAACTGATGTTTCTTGAGTGATTTTAGGTATATTTTCGACTGAGATTTCTGCTTCTGCTGATCTTCTCTCTTCTTGTTCTGCTCTTTCTTCTTCAGCAGTCCTACCAGAAACACCCTCATCACCTTTAGCAGCTTCAGCACCTGCAACTGTTACACCCAAACCAACACCTGCTGTTCTAGCTTCTCTTGCCACATCCCCTCTGATATCACTTCTATCATCACCGATTGATAAACCATCACCAACTGCTTTTTTCATCTCAGCAACAGCATCAATTCCTGACTTAAATGTTTCAATAACATCAATCATATCATCAGCTAAACTATCTCTGACAAAAGTTCCCTGACCAGCAAGATATAGATCATAAGCAGGATACACTTTACCTGCGATATTCTTTTCAACTGCAAAATAATCTGTTGTCTCATGATCAATGAAATCTGCAACTGATGGTAATAGTGCTATACTTGTTTCACCAGATGTTTTTATTAAAATATTATAAGCTTTTGCAAGAGCCTGCTTGCCATTATTTTTCTTGAAATTCAGCAATGCATCATTGTATATATCCATAGCCAAGAAAGCTTTCTTACCTTCTTTAGCCAAAGCAACAATGCCTGCATCTGCAGTTAAAGTAGATGCAGAAATCGTAGGATATGTTGTTACAACTGTTGCTTTAACAACACCATCAACAACTTCTTCAATCTCAGGATGTATAACTATTTTATTGCTCCTTGCATACTCAAGATAAGCTTTTGCAATCTCTGTAACAATAGCATTAGCATCAACACCCTCATCAAATATTATCCTTAGTTCATCACCTGCGCCAACCTCAAACACAACACCTTTTCCCTTTGTCTTGGACTGGATTATATCAATCAGCTTTGTTTTCAATGCATCTGCAACATCACTACCATACTCTGCATTCACTGCACTGAAGAAATTAAGATCAATATCTGTCTGTGATATTTGTTCTCCATTAGCTAATTTTTCCTGTGCATACTGCTGAGCATATCTCAGACCGCTCAGATAAGCAATCTCAACCTCTGCTCCATGCTCAGCATCCTCAGCATCACCATTTTTATCATAAGATGTATAAGATGAAACTTTAGACATCGCACCTATCATCAACGTTTTCCTCTCTTTTGCTTCTTTAAGAATATCAACATTACCAACAGCATTATCCAGTCTGCTTAATTTACCTGTCAAACCATGTGCTTTGACTGTCTGGTCAAAGAATGTATATTCAGAAGGATAAAGAGCTTTCAGCTTATCATGTACTGTAGCTGCAATGTCTCCTTTATTTTGCCCGTCAATACTTCTATATGCTCTCACTGCACTTCCTTTATTCTGCTTTTTCTTTCTTGCAATATCTGCAATAGTCAGTTTTTTTCCTGTTGGTGCCAAGAGTATATCACTTAACTGTGCTGTCTTCCCTGCTATTAACGCTTCTTCATTGACCTGGTCTGCAAAGTCTGCTGTTCCCATCTTGCCGTCATAAGTACCAAAACTATAGCCGGCATAAGCATCAATACCAATCTCATCAAGAACAGCTGCATCTGCATCATCAAGCGAAGAAGCAGCTTTTGCTTTTGCTAAAACTGCAGATCTAAATGTATTTGGTCTTGCCTTAGTAGCCTTGCCGCTGATTTGTTTTGCTATCTCATCAATTGTTTTAACATCAACATTCCTTGCTGTTATAGAGAATGATTTGCCTTGGTCGTGTGAAACAACTATTTCTCCATCTGCTATTTTTCCATCTGGTCCTATTTTAACACCAGGAACTTTATAAACAATAACTCCATCTCTCTCTTCAAAACTATCACTCAGTGCAGAGATTACATCATCAATACTATTACCAAACGCAGCAATCACAACATTGCCTGTTGAATGTCCAAGACGATCATTTATATCTTTAAACCTGCTGATGTCGATATGGACAACAGCTAAAGTGTCACCATCTTCAACAGCATTAGCCATATATTCATTCCTTGCTCTGATATTATTCACATTAGGAACATTCTGCGACCTATATACTTCGTTAACAACTTTTTCTCTTCTCTGCTGTGCCTCTTCTCTTCTAGCAGCAAGATCAATTATTTCAGTATCAGCTGCTTCTTTCCTTAATCTGTCTTCAAGGCTTGTGGTTTGTGGCTCGTGGCTTGTGGCTTGTGGCTCGTGGCTTGTGGCTTGTGGCTCGTGGCTTGTGGCTTGTGGCTCGTGGCTTGTGGCTTGTGGCTCGTGGCTTGTGGCAATATTGTCCATCTCATTTAATACATCCAACTCTATCTCTAAATTCTCAATATTTGAAAGTGTTGAAGCAAACCTTTCCTGTACAAATTCAGGAGTTGGTTCTGGATTTGCCAAAACTTTGCTTAGTACATTCAACATCTGTGCAGAAACACCATTTGCTGCAACTTTATTTCCGTTTTTATCTACTGCAGATGCCAAAGCAGCCCTTGCTTTATCATCTAAATCATATCTAGCAACAGCCTCTTTCTCACTTAACTTATTATTTTCATCATCATCATAATCACCAATTGAGAGAATATTGCCATTGACAACAACAACAGGAACCTTTAGGCTAATTCTTCCATCTTCAAGAACCTGCACTTGGGAATCTCTTCCGCTCTCCCTCAATAAGCTAATAACCTTCTGACCAGCAGCAGCATCAGCTCCAATATCATAATGCATTATAGATGCGCCTTCAACACCATCAAGAAGACTATTAACCCTTGCACATCTTGCACAACCTTCCATACCATAGACAACAACCTCAGGAGTTGCTCTTGCTTTTGCAGCAGCCAATGCCAATTCAATTTTTGCTGACCTCAAAGCTGATGTTGATTGTTCTTTTCTTTGTGCTCTTTGCTCTGGTGTCAAAGGTTTTAAATTTGTTTGTTTAGCTTCACGAGTTAATGTATCTGAATGAGAAATTAATAACTCCACTAGATCAGAACCTAATTCATCTACTAAATTTTTTTGTAATTTTAAGGAAGAAATATGTGATTCTATATTTGATTTATCTTCAACTGATTCAGGAGCTTTTTCAATATCTTCATCAAATAATTGTGGCAAACCACCTAATGCCAATTGTAGACTAATTTTATCATTTTCATAAGCTTTAAGTACTGCTTCCTTAAGTTGTTCTGCTTTACCTCTAATTAATTTTGCAAGTAAAGAAGTTTGAGCATATTCTTCACTTGCTGTGTCCATTTCTTTAAGTTTTGCTTCAAATTCTCTAGCTTGTGTTTCTGTAGCAATATAATCTTTTACAGTCTGTTGTTTTTGTTGCCTTACATTTTCAGCTGATGGACCTCTTTGTTTAGTATATTTTAAGAAACTGGATTCTTTATATCTGCTTCCTAAGTTTGTTGCAAGTCCTGAAGCAGTATCTTCTGAATCCAATGACCTCTCAATTGATTTATCCCCATTCCATTTTACTTTACCTAAACTTTTTGAAGATTCTGATTTAATCTTAATTTTTGTTGATTGTGTTGAAAGTTTAAATGCTTCCCTAACTAATTGAAGATGATCATTATTTGCTTGGATTTCAGCTTCGGCTTTTTCTATTAAATTTTGCCGATCTGATTCTCTATCTTTAAATGATTCATCTTTTCTAAGTTCATTAATTCTTCTTTCTATCATAGTATTCTTTAATTTGGTTGATCTCTCCATTACTACTGGATCTAATTGCTGAATTTGCCTATGACTTTGTTGTAAAGCTTCTTGTATTGCATCAAGTGTAGTCTTCACACCACCTTCTTCAATTGGTGTTGCACGTTTAGCTGGATTCTGTAGATATCTTTTGATAGCATTCCATTTCTCAACTGCTTTAGGATTATGTGCATTTTCCCTTATGATTGCTTCTACACGCTTAATTGCAATATCTCTTGCTAATCTTAAACTGATTTCTCCATTAGTCCTTGTCGCTTCTCCAATCCGTTCATTTTTCATTGCACCTTCTACAAATTTCTTAACTCTTTCTCTACCTTCTAAAGCTGGTTTACCTTCTCTACCTTTAGCAGTTTCCACACCATCAAACTCTTCTGACCTACCAATATCTAATAAAGTCTTTGAATGGGCTTTACCAGTATATTTACCATTTTCAAATACACTTCTTAATCTATCTCCACCTTGCTTAAATTTAGTCCATGTTGTTTTAGAACTTGTTAACCAAACATCATGAACATTACTTCCAGCTTTAAAATCAGTTCCTGTCTCTACTTTAGTTAATACTGCAATTGGCTCTATTGCTTCAGTAAATAATGTTTTATGTGCACCTTCAGGAATTAAATCACCTTCCACCCATCTTTTTGTTACTTCGTTAAATGTCCATTCTTTAAACCGACCATTACTACCTCTATAATCTTGGATATATATTTTCTTAATTCCTTTTCCTTCTGCAGATTTTTTCAATGCAGCTTCCATCAATGGATGTGGGAAACCAGTAATATCAACTAAATGGAGATGTGTACTTTCAGCAGCTTCAGCTCTTTTAACAATCCTATCAGCCATTGCTTGTGCTTCTGCTCTAGTTGCAACAACATCTTCTCCCCTAATTCGTTTAACACCACCTAAATCTTTTGCAGCTGAATAATCACCATTTTCACCTCTAGCTTCACCCATAGCCTCTGCATGATCATAAGTTCTAACTGTTTTACCTGCTTTATTTATATGTGTAGCGGGTACAAAATCAGGATTTAATTCAAGCATAATTGATTCATCAACAAACTTTCCATCTTTTGCAGTCTCTGATCTTGTTGTAAAACCATATTCATTATGTAAAGCCTTAGTATCTAGTGTACCTGAACCACCACGTTTAGCTACAAAGTCACCAATAAATTTACCAGCATGAGTTGATTTACCGGAAGGACTAACCTGTACTGTTGCAAGATCTGCTGCTCCATAAAACATATCCATCATAGCAGCATGATGAGGATCACTAAATCTTAATCTAGGTGCAGCATTAGGGAATACTGTTTTTCTTCCTTTAATAGATTTAGCATCATGTCCACCAAATGTAATATCTGAATTTAATGTTTGAGCTAATGCATCCAAAGCCTGTTTAAATTCTTGAGCAGATGGTATCTCTTCTTTAACTTCTTTATTAAATCTCTCTCGTGTTTTCCATCGAGTTTTTGCAAGAATAGCATCTATAACTTCTGGCTTAAGCTGTGGATCAACCTCTACAACTTTACCATCTTGCATTCCTGTTCTATCTAATAAAGCATCTCTATTAAAACCTTCAACTGGTCTTCCATTAGCATCAAACCATTGTCCATTTTCACTTTTTACAACACCATGAATTTCTGAGAATACTCTATGAAGAGTAGAAATTGCTTCAATTGTTGGTCTACTTAAACCTTGTTGTGCTAATTCTGAAAGAACATATCTTCCTGGATTTGTCAAAGTATAGACTTCATCCACAAAAGAAGCAATAGAATCTCTTGCTTCTCTTCCTGTAACTTCTGAATATAATTGATCAGTTATATCTCTAGAACTTTCTCGTAATTTAGCAAAACCACCCCAATTCTGTTCAGTAAGTATAGAAACTTTTCTACCATCTGCTTTTGCTTGTCTTAATAATTCAAGTGCATGAGCTTCAGTAACTTCAACTCCATTGTAAAGGGCTTTTCCAGGTCTTTGACTATCAAGAACTAAACTATCTAATCCTGATCCAGATTCAGAAAATAGTGTTTCACTAAACATTTTTTGAACATTTCTAAACATAGTAGATACTTCTGCTAATGCTGTTGAATGTGGTGAAACAACTGCTGCCTTATTAAATGATTTCCCATAAAATACCATGTCTAAAACAGGCATTAATGGTAAGATAACATCTGTTTTACCAAATCCTGTTCTAATTTCTGCAATACTTTTGGGATTTGCTAAGTATTTTAATAATTCTGTAACTTGGTCAACTCTTAAAGCATAATCAGAACCATAGTGTTGACTCATATAAGTTTCAAATATATCTAATACTTTATTGAATTTGTTTGCAAATGGTGTATCTGCTGTTAAACGATAACCACCTTTTTGCCCAACATAATCTGTTGAAAATTCACCATTTTTATGATGTTTAATTTGACCTTCTACTTGTTTTAAAGATGCTTCTAAATCAGTAAAATCTTTTTCAATTGCTGTTCTAAATGCTTCTCTTCCTTCAGACGTTGAAATATCTATATCACGTAATTCTCTTACTCTTTGTTCTCTATTTACACTGATATGATCACCAATATCCTTATCAATCAATTGTCCTAATTCTATCTGCTCAGCGATAAGCCTTTTCATATATGCATCATATGTTGTTCTATAACTAGAAGGATTACTTAGACCTTCTAAAACAGATTTAGTATCAGCAACAGATTTTTTAAGTATTCTTTGTTTAGTTCTTGATTGTCTTAATAATTCAGCTTTTGAGGCCCTAACAATACGTTCTGCAAGAGGATTATTTTCTAAAAGAGATACTCTTCTAGCTTCAGGTGTGCTTTTTCCAATAACAGATTCAAGACTTCTATCTTTTGGTTCCCTATATCCAGTTTCAGTTTCAACAAATTCAGATTCAACAACATCTTCCAATCCTTTTTGATCCCTATCCTGCTGTTCTCTAACTTCCTTAGATAATCTTTCTCTACCAGGAGCTTCTCTAAATTCCCCTGGTTTTTCAGCAACTGGTTCTCTTGCTCCTGGTTCTGCTCTTACCTCAGCTTCAGTTCTTGCTTCTGGTTCTGTTCTTGCTTCTGGTTCTGTTCTTGCTTCTGCCTCTGTTTTAGTTCCTACTTTTTCAAGTTGAGATAAAATATCCTTTGCTTCCTTAGCAACTTGTATTTCAGCATTAGCATTAGCAACTTCATCTATTAATTTTCTATCTACTGCTTCCTTACCTTCAGTTCCTTCTGGTGCTTTATCAATTACTTTTCTTAATACACTACCTTCTCCAACTTCAGAAGCAAAATCACTTAATGTTTCTCCTTGTACTTCAGCAACTTCACTTCCAGATAGTTTTCCTTGTTCTAATTCTTTTTCTTTTAAAGTTAATTTTCTTGACTGTAAATCTCTTAACAATTTAATTTGTTCACCAACTAATTTCAATGACTCAGTTCCTGTTGCTTCATCTTTTTCTGCATAATCCCTCAAGGCTTTTTCATTCTCAAGAACTTTTCCTTCTGCTTCAACAACACTTTTTATAGATTCAAGAACAGCTACTTCACCTTCAATCAATTTTTCAAGCATTAAATCTTCAGATATCTGTTGGAGATCTTTCAATCGTTCAATATGCCTTTGTTTTGCTTCTGCTGCTTTTTGCCTTAATAGATTTAATTCACTTCTTTCTGCTAATGTATCCTTACCTTCAGTTTTTACCTTAGCAACATCCATCTCTTTTAATCTTACATTATTCTCTACAATTCTTGATTCATACATAGCAAGATCTGCATTTCTAGATACAGCAAAAATAGCTTCAGATACACCAGCTTCAACAGATGATCTTGTTATATCCATATCTAAACTTATTCTTTTGATGTTCATTTCAACAGCTTTATTCTGTGCCTCTAATACTTCTCTAAGTTTAGTATTGATCTCTAATTCAGATGCTTTAGTATCTTTTAACTTAGCTAATTCAAACTCTAATCTATTAGCATTAATCTCTTCTAATCTTGCTTCATATCCGGCAACTTCTTTGCTTGATAAAATTTGTTTCTGGCCTTGGTCTATATTTGCATCATTCTTCTCTAATATTTCTTTGATATCCTGCTCTTCAATCTCAAGTTTTTTTTGCTGAAAAACATAGAAAGCTACAATTGGCTTTACACCAGCTAATTCTGTAGATGTCCTGCCATTATATAATTCTGATGACATTAAATCAATATTATCTATCTCAAGCTGTCTTTTGATGGATTCAGGAACTTCAAATGACTTTTTCAGACCTGTTTCTTTTGTTCTTCCATGCTCAGCCTGTTTCTTTGCAATTTCTCTAAATCTAATTAATTGAAGTTCTGCAAATGCCTTAGATTCTCCAGATGAAGAACTAGCCTTATTTCCAAACTCTTTAATCTTAGCCTGAACATATTCTGATGTAAATACTAAAGCTTCTTTAATTCTTTGCGCTTCAATAGCCTGTTCAGGGGTAACACCTGAGTCTTCTCCTCTTTCTCTGTATCTTTCAATTCTTGAATTTGCTTTTCCCCATGTCAATGTATCTAATTGTTCTTGTAATATTTCTTTCTGAGTAAAATCCTTGATAGGATCAATAGTTGCTAATTTTGATTCAACAGCTTTAATCTCAGCTTCTATCGATGCCTCATGGTTTTGTCTGCTTGCTTCACTTATCTGCTCAAATGTTAAAAGATCAGCTTCTTTAAATCCTCTTTCAGTAAGTTGTTCAATAAGTTTATTTCTTTTTTCTTTAAGCTTGATTGCATTTGCTTCTGCAGCTTTTCTTTGTGCTTCGACAGCCTTATACTTACCAACTGCCTCTAATCCATCTTTACCAAGTTCAGAAATTTCTTTTGTAGCTGCTTCTGCTTTTCCTTTTTCACTTATGAATTTACCTTCTGTAACTGCCAACTCATCTAATAGGTCTTTTGCAAGATCAAACTTGATCATCTCAGCCTCAGAATTTAAACTATCTCTCTTTGCTTTTAATTTATCAATCTTAGCATCTAATTCAGGCACTTTTTCAGGTGATTCAGTTGATTTTTGCGATTCAAGACCTCGTAATTGAGCTTCTGTACTGCTTATTTCAGCAGTTAATGATTTTACTTTTCCAGCTCTTTGTGTTTTCTCAGCTCTTTTAACTAAATATTCTTTAGGACCACTTGTTATTAATTTACCTCCTGCTCTATACATTCCAGCCATCATAATACCATTTATAATAGATTCTTCCCAAGAAGGAGACTCTTTCACATGATCAATATTGCCACTTTTTACATAAGATTCAACATAAGGTCTCCATTGTTCTGATGTAGCTATACCTGCACCTTCTGCTAACAATGTAGTTGCACTATGTGTTAATTTTAATCCTTTACTAGATTGAATAGCTTTGTTTACAGCAAATTCACTTATCTCTCTTGCTGCCTGTGATGATACAGCTAACTGAGTTCCTTTTGCTACTCTGTAAGCTGTTTTAAAACCAGTATCAGCTATTTTTCCAAATCCTTTAAACAATCCAAAAGTTACACCAGCTCCAGCTAATGAACTAGGGGTAAAATGATTTTCCAACTGAGTTAAAGTCATAGGATTGCCTTTCAACAAACCACTTGTAAATTCACTGCCTATCTCAAAAGCAGTACCTTCAGTAACCAATAGACCAGCACCAAAACCTATAGTCTTAGTTGTTGCCAAAGCAATCTTTCCACCTGACAATGCCATCTCAGTACCTCTTAATGCCCAAGCTGCCCTTAATGTATTCACAGCCCTGTTCAACCCTGTTAAAGCAGTAAAAGCTTTTGCAACACCCTGCGCAACAATACCACCAACAAACAATCCAGCAATATCAGCAGGTGTTACATGATCAGCAACAGATTTATAATTAATAATATCCAAAGAAACCTTATCATCACTTGAGAAATAATGAGGTGATTTGTCTTCTACATCTGGTTCAAATTGTTTTGCTAAATCATTTAATTGAGCATTTGTATTAAACGCTCCTTTATCAGCTAATGTTTTTGATCTTGAGATTAATTGGTCTGCTAAAGCTCCTGCATTTGCAATACCTTGTGCTTCTAATTTTGAAACAACCCTATCCCTGTTTAGCTGTCCACTCATCAGATCAATACCATAAGCTTTAGAATCTCTTACAACTTCCAAAGCCTGCCTTTGAATATCACTTCTTTCATACAATGCAGATTCAACTTCTCCCTGAAAATCTCTGCCAGTCAACAATTCAGTTCCAATTTTACCAATATGCCCAATACTTAATGCAGAATCAAGTTTATATCTATCATCAGATCTAGCAACATATTTTGAAACAGCTTCTTCAGCTCTAATACCTATCTCTACTATCATTGCTCTACGAGTTAAACGATCATCAAGATTATTCAATTCCAGAGAATTCAAAGCATTTACAGTTTGTTGGGCTAATTGATTGTATTTAGCAATCCTCTGCGTAACAATCCCATGCGCATCATCTGGATCTACCCCATTGTAGGTAAAATCATCTGTAAGCCATTCTGCTTTGTTGATCATTCTTGAAGTGACAATATCACTTTCTTGCTTAGTTGCTGATTCTAATTGTGCAATAGAATAACCTTTCATCGCCCCTAATTTTAACAAAGCTCTTTTTTCCAGTATTGCTCTTTGTTCAGCTTCAGTTTTAGCATTTAAATCTTCAAACATAACTTTTGCTGCTTCTCTACTGTCTAAACTTGCTTCATCAGCAGCTTTTCTATATGAATCCAATAATAAATTTCTATTATCAGCAAGTTCATCATGTAATTTATTCATCACAACATCTGCAATCTCATCATGGGCAAGATCTGTTCTTCTGATTATCTCTCTTCCTCTTCTTTTGGATCTATCTCTTAAAGTATTTACAACATCATCAAGAGTTGGGTCTTTTCCGTCAGCTTTCAATTGTTGATAAGCATCTTTCAATATTTCATCTCCATTATCCATTAGAGTTTTTTCAGATGCATCTTTCATAACATCAGCAACAGTAACAATCATATCCTCGTCTATATCATAACTATCTATACCATCATCAGAACCAACTGTAATTGATTCTGCCACATCAGTTGCTCTACTCTGAACATAATTGATACAAGCTGATGCAGAATTCCCCTGATCTTTACAATGTTGATATTCTATAGATGCAAGCTCATGAGCTGATTCTGTAAACCCACTAACAGTATCATCTTCAGTATCATCTGCCCTTATCCTGTACCCATGTATGCTAACAACATTATCAAGATAATCTCTATAAACTGTTGTAGTTTCTTTTCTGCCAGATTCTAATCTTGTTGCCAACAATTTAAGTCCAGCTAGTTTATTTTCATCAATATTAATTCCTTCAATTCCTTTTGCCTGTTCTATATTTTCTATTGCTGCTTTTGTTTTTTCAGTCTGTGAAAGAATTTCCTGATATTCATCTTTATAAGTGGTAGTTATACTATCTTCAGAGTTCTTGTTTATATCTGTCATTAATTTTAAGCTGTTTCTCCTTACATCAACAACTATTTCACGAGTTTTGATATCTTGAACAACAGTATCAACTAATTGTTGTTTAGCAGCCTGATCTGCAATCAGATTCATAAATCCCTGCTCTTTAACCAAAGCACTTGATTTTTCTACACCAATCTGACGAGCAATATCAAATCTAGTGGTTGCAATGCCTTCTATTTTTTCACTAGCTATCTTAGCAGATGACTCAAGTTTAGATATTTTTACATCATATGCATTATCAAATTCTGATTTTCCTATCAGACCTAATTGATATTGAGAATTTAATAATTCTATTTCTTTTGATGCTGTATCCTGAAGTAGTTCATGTTCCCATCTTGCATATGCAACTCTTGCAGTATCTAAATTAGTTAATCTGCCTTCACTATCTTTCATTGCATCTGTTCCTTGATTAATAACTAAATCAGCTTTATCATTCATATCAGCACGAATAACATCTAATGAATCTCTCAAACCTAATTGATCTGCATGTCGTTCTATTGATGCCCAATGTTTTTCTTTTTCAGTTGATGATAAAAGATCCCAATTATTTAATACAGTCACTAAATTTTCAACTGCTTCTTTTGTATTATCGTTGTCATAATATTCTTTTGCTTTTCTAGAATCTACAGCTTTATGTCCTGTTACCTCTTGATATCTTTTTTCACCAACTACAGCAAGAGCAGACCTATGAATCCAATTAAGCTCATTTTTATCAACAACCTTTTCATCTGAGGCAACCTTACTTAGATGATCTAAATCTGAATCAAGTGAATCAATCTCATCTAATTTTTGCCTAGCTTCAAACCAATCACCTAATTTTTGAGCACAACCAGAACGTGTTTGTTTTATGCATGTATCCATTGTATTTTGATCTAATAATCCTTTAAGTTTATTAGTAGCAATACCACTTATTGCAATTGCTTTTGCAAGCAATTCTCTTCCTTCTTGTGTTTGTTGTAATTCAGCAACAGCAGAAGTATCCCCCTCATTATAAGTCATCCCCTTTACAACTTGTTCTGCTTTTGCAATTTTATCTGCGTAATCATTATAAGAAATTGAATTTTCATTTTCATCCTTAAATTTAGTGCCTTTTAATTTTTCACGAAGATATCCAGAAGTAACACCTACAATCATAGAAAGTCTTGCAACATCTTCTTTAGGTAGATAATCAACAGCTTCACCTAATAAAGTTTTTAATTCTTCATCAGCACCTCTATCACCATTTGCTTTTCTAAGATATGCTTTATGTATCCTATCCTTAACATCTATTGCTTTATATTCAGGCAGTGCTTTTAATGCATCAGCATACTCTGGCTCAAGTTCATCCATCATGCCAGATGTTAATGCTAAATGCATTGCAGCTACTTTATTTTTATTAGAGCCTGAACCCATGACATCATCTTTAAGAGTTTCTAAATGCTGTTTCAACACTCCTCTTAATTCCTCTTTTTGGTATTCATTTAGAGGTGTTGTTCTTAAGATTGCTGTAACACCAGCAGTATTGCCTTGTTCAACTAAACGTTCAATAGCATCTACAGCAATCCAACCTAGTTCTGATTTAGCATTTTCATTATATCTATTTCTAACTCTTTCTAATTCTTCTTGTTTTAATTTCTCTAATTGAGCCACATGAGCTGGAGTCCAAACACCTCCACTATTTTTTGCTTCTTCAATCTGCCTATCAAACCTATCATTAACCTCGGCTTCTTTTTGTTCTAACTCTTCCTTAATTTCTTCTCCTCTTTTATGAATGTCTCTAACAGCCTGCTGAGCTTCTTCTTGTTTAAGCAGCTCTGAAAAGGATTTAGTTGTTCCATCACCTAATTTAATCTTAACATCAGAAAATTCTTGTTTCATTTGTCCAATAAACACATCAGTTTCTGATATTAAACCATCTTCGTTATCACCCATTGCTTTATATTCAGCATTTACAAGCTCAATAAGATCTGCTCTGTGTTTTAAGAATAATTGAGCTGCTATTTTTCTGCTGTCTGCGCCTTTTTCTTTTAATTCTAAAATAATTTCCTTAACTGCTTTTGCATGCTCAAGCTTTGCTTTTTCATTTCCTGTTTTTTCTGCTTTCTCCCTTATTAATCTGTTTAAATCTTCTGATGAAATATCATTAAGATCATCCACTCCTAATGCATCTGCTAATTCATCTTCAGACATCTCTTCTAATCTTGACATTTCTGAATCTGTAAAATGGCCCTTATTTTGTTCTCTTGCTTTTTCAGCTGCATTAATTTTTGCCTGTGCAGATTGCACAGCCAATACTTTTCTAGTTTGCGCAATATTTTTATTTAGTTCAGGAATAGAATCTCTCAGCTTATCCTCCATGTTTAATAAGTCATAAACCTCTTGATAAACTGCTGAACATTCTTCTGTAGATTTAGAGCATGAAACAAATTGAGATATAATCTGTTCCATGTTCGCAGGCTCATTCCTAATCTGCTCTAATAATGCCTTTACAGCTTTTGGATCACTAAGTTTAGATAAATCTACACCTTCAATATTACTTAACCTTTCTTTTATAATATCTATATTTCTTAGATTGATTGTTTTTTTCTTAGTCAATGCACCTAACATACCTGGATAATATTTCTTGCTATTATAATATTCCAATAAAGCATTGTTAGCGCCTTCAAACTCTTCTGCTCTTTCTTTTGTGAAGAGTTTCATTGTTGTTCTCCATTCCTTCACTGCTGATTTCATATCTCCCAAACCTTTGTAAGCTCCACCCAATACAGTCCTAACCTGCACATTTTTATCATCCAATGCAAGCAGATAGCTGGCACTGTCGACAGCATTTCTGTATTTCTCTTTGTCTTTCTCACCTAGCTTCATCTCTAAGTTTAGTTTCTGGCCAACAATGCTTGAGATTGCCTTGTCAAAGTCAGCATCTGTAGCATAGCCCAATGCTTTTCTGTCCCATCCAGCCTGCTCAACTTTGCTGACAAACAATACTGCTGCTCTTTCAGTTGCAGCCAAAGCTTTTTCTGTCTGCCCCTGTGCAGAATATAATACAGACAACTGCTGCTGAACACCAGAATCACTGTCGTCTAAAGCGACCATCCTCTCATATAACTCAATCCTTTTGGCGATAGAATTTTCATCTGTTCCTGCAATACCAGAAACTTCTTCCTTGAGTCTGTTAACTTCAATCTGTTTTATGATAAGGTCTCTTTTCTTTTCATCAGGAACATATCTTGCGACACAGCTGCTAATATCACCTGCTTCACTTCCTCCGCCAGCACCTGAACCTGCACCGCAAACCATTGATGCATATTGCGCACCGATGCCTGCATCTTCTGACAGTTCATATGCTTCTTTGTATTTCTCAATTGCCTGAGCTTTCAATGCAGCTGCTTTCTGCTCTGCTGTCTCTGTTTCATCTCCTTCAACTTTGCCACTCATTACATTAAGGACACCAGCCTGCTTAGCAAGCAATCTTGCTTTTATAGCATTCTTGACATTCTCATCCTCAATACTATCTGCAAACTTCAGCGCCTCTTCTAATTGCTGGTTAGATGCATCATAATCTTTGTTATCAGCATACATATCACTAAGACCAATATATGCGTTAGCTTTCTGTTCATTATTTCCAAGACTGATCGCTTCTTTGTATAATTTCTCTACCTCACCGCTTGATTTACCAAGAACAACAGCTTCTTTTGCCTGTGTCAGCGCAAGAAGGGCTTTTGTCTCCTGTTCAGTATATTTTCTTGCTCTGCCTACTTCCTCGACAAGCTTGCCAAGATCAGCTAATTCACCTGTTAACTCTTTCTCGAATGTATCCTCTAATTCACCATACTCTTCTTTCAGTTTTGCCACAATCTGAGACTGCGATTCAACATACTGATTGAACTGTTCAGAATACCTTTCCTGCAATGCATCGACACATGCCTGATTCTCGCATGCCTTTGCCTCTTCAGCAATCTTTGCCTGAATTTCTGTACGTTTCTGGTCGATTCTTTCGCTGATAGCAGCCTGTTCAGCCTCTAATTTCAGCCTGAGCCTTTCTCCCTTTAACTCTCTTGTTGTCTTGAATGCATCAGCTAACTCTTTGATGCTGTCTGCTGTTATTATCTTTACTCTTCTGTCCTTATTTCCGCCAATCAACTGTTCTCCAGCTGTGATAGTATCCTTGTCAAAGTCAAGATAATTCATGCCTGGCTTTTCTCCGGCAAAAGCAACCCTTATGTTAGGAGCCATTATCTTCCCTTCTGCTGAATTAGCAAGGATATCTTTAGTAGCAAGCTCAAGATTGCTTATGCCATTTTTCTTTTTGATATGGAATGACATCTCAAACATCCTTATCTTCTCTGACCTTAAAAGACCATCAAACTCAGCTTCTGTCAGTTCTTTGCCGTTAGGCATGATATATTTGACTGTCTTTCCGTCAATAACTTTTTTCACCTTGAAATCTGCACCATTTTCGTCAAGATAATGCGTGTATCCATCTTTGTCGACTTTCACAAATCTTGCTGCACCTTCGCCGACATCAGCTGTGCTTTTGGTGTTGTCAAAATACATCACTGGTTTTTTTGCATCTTCCCCTTCAAAGAATTTTTGTATATCTTTGTCTGAATCTGCAGGCAAGAAGAAAGCAGAATATGTGTTTGCATTGTTCCCTTCCATCTGGTAAAGGTCATATCTCATACCATACTGCACTTTTCCAAGATTTACTATCTGTGCACTGCCAGCGCTTGCACCTATTGGACCGACAATGCCTATGCCGTCGAATTCATCTTTATGATTGGTCATGAATTTGATTATTGCTTCTGTCAATAATCCCATCTGTCCTTTGAGTTTCTTAAGCTTAGCTTCCATTGCCTTTGCTTCAGTTGTTTTACCTTGCCTCTTTAAATCTTCAATCTCCTTGGTAAGTGTGTTCATGCTCTGCTGCATTCTCATCTTTTCTGCCAGCCTTATCCTGATATCAAGCACTGCACCTTCATCTTTCTCAGCTAAAATAAATTTATAGCCACCTTTTTTGTTCTCAGTCAGAGTATTTCTTAAGAAACCATATTCAGTGAGCTCTGCATAACTGCCTTTGTTATATAATGTATATTTTGCAATCTTATCATCATTCATCTCAACACCGAATTTCCCTGAGAAAGTGCTGACACCATCTCTTAGAGGATCATCAAATACAAGAGTACCCTGAGCAATCTCAACTTTTTCAACCACAGGCAATCCTTCTTTAAACTTAATGTTTGCTTTTCCTTTTTCATTCTGCGCTTTGAACAGGTAATGCTCAATCTTTGCAGGCCCATTGATCTCAATATTATTATCTGTTATTTTTAGTACTGTTTTCTGTCCTGTTCCTTCTGCAGAGATTGTCACACCTTTGATGCTGATAATTGTCTTATCGCCAAGACTGACAATTGACAGGCCAAGCTCATCGATACGTGATTGTATATCTGTATTCAATGAATCTTTTGTAATCACAAAGCTGTCCATGCCATGACCTTTGACAGTCACACTGCCGTCAGGATTAAGGATAATCTGCTCTATCTGCCCCCCTAATTTGCTACATTTGCCATCTTTAGCGCAGATAATAAATCCGCCATATTCTACATTACCTTCATTATAAGAGAATCCTTTGATAAGCCCATTTTTTAGCATTTCTTTGTTTTCTTTTAGATCCAACTGAATATGACATGGCATCTCCATATTCTTCGACGGACAATTTTTTGCAGGTCCTGTCAGCACACCATTCTTAATATTAGTACCTTTTGGAAAATCATATGATGCTCCGGTTATGCCATAAGCAACATTAAGAGCATTTGCACGTTCAACAGGATTTAGAATAGAAAGGTCAAGCTTCTCAAAATTAGGCTGTTTAGTCTTCTCGTCAACAAATCCAAGCTGGTCAGCTGTCAGTTTGAATGGATTCTTAACCTCATTCACATTCACATGCTCTTTAGGTATCTTCCCTATCTGGTCTTGCGGGATTTCACTTTGTTTGATATAATCTGTCCATGCGTTTTCAGGTATTATATTCCATTGGACATCAGCCCAGTTAAATTTACCTTCTGACCAAAAAGATGCCTGACTATACATTTCTCTACTATGAGTCACAGAAAGATCTTCAGGATTGGCAAAAGCTGCTGCTGCAAAAGTCATGCCTATCATTAGATAGATAGTTAGCACTGCAAAGAGCTTGTTTGCTTTCTCCATCCAATTGATTTTGTTTTGATTTCTCATGTTATTATTGGCTTGTGGCTTGTGGCTTGTGGCTTGTGGTTTGTGGCTCGTGGCTCGTGGCTCGTGGCTTGTAGCTTGTAGCTTGTAGCTTGTGGTTTGTGGTTTGTAGCTTGTAGCTTGTGGCCATGTAATTTGTATTACCAGTAAGGCTTAAAAGTTCGATAAACTTTCAATGCCTTGCTACAAGCCACAAGCTCAAATAATTTCTACAATAACATGCAACCAATACTTAGTTACAAGCCACAAGCTTTTTATTCTTCGTTCTCCTCCACAATAAATTTAATTATCCTCTTTGTATATTTTCCATGTGAATCTGTTGCGATGATAGGAGCTTCATATTCTCCTGCTATTTCTGGTGTAAATTTGATCAGCCCGTCTGGAGTGATATCAAACAATGAACTTTCGTCTGTAAACAAGACAGATTCATCTTCATCTTCAAATTTGACTTGATAAACAAATTCTACAGCATCAACAACAGTGAATGTATAGCTTGTATCATAAACACCTAATTTAATATCCAATCTTGCTTTTTCATTATCAGCAAAAGAAGATTCAGTGATAATAATTTCAGGTGCATTATTCTTCTCAAACTTAAATGCAGATAAGAATATTAGATTTGAATCATTGATGACAAGCAGGAAATTGTCTGCATCAACAGGAACAATGCTAATCTTTCCTTCAAGCACATAATTAGTTGGTATCTTTTCAAGAACAGCTTTAAGTTCAGGTGATCTTGCCAATAAATCTTTTTCTGCTTCTGCGCCATCTATAGCTCTTGCTTCTGCTTTTGCCTCGTCTTCGCTAATTCCCCATAAAGATTCTTCCTCTTCAATCTGAGCTAATTCTTCTTCAGTCAATGGAATCAAATCTTGATCAACTTCATCATAATCAGCAAATGTTCCTCTGCTAAGCTCATCTAAGAAAGTGAAATCCACAGTATCTGGATTCATCTTTTGATTTTCAACAGCAGCTTCTGTAAGCAGATGCAGATATCCTAATCTCATGTCAACCTCAACATTGAACTTATCTATTCTCTGACCACCATGCATAAGAGGATATCTCAATTCAGCAATCACTTTGTCAGGACCAATTGTTGTTTTTGTCTGCATATCCCCATCAATAATCACCTGTCCTGGAAATTTAGTTAAATTATTCAGGCATGCAGGCAATGCATTTGTGATATAATCATTCAGCTCTTCCTGCATCTCTTCAATGGATATAAGCCTGTTATCGTCATTTGGATTAGTGGTGTTTGAACCATCATTATTGGTATTATCATTTGTATAACCGCCAACATAACCATAGCCGACATCTGAATCTATGCCAATGCTTCTCACATCTAATGAATTATCATTTTCATAAATATATCCGCCTTGGATACCAATAAGATCAATACCTCCTGCTGTTGTATCTTCAAGGCATCTATCAACAAATTCAGTGATAGTCTCTGCCTTGCCTAATTTTTTCTCTACAGTTTCAACTATATCTGTTCTGGTCATGTAATAAGTCATACCGATAATTATCGCAATAACTAAACCAATTATTATGAATAATGTGACCTGTGCTTTTTTATTTGAAGGCATATTAATTATCATCATGAACACCCCATTTAAGGTTCGAAGGTTTGAAAGTTCGAAGGTTTGAAGGAACAGAAGTTTGCTGTGCCTTCTCACTTTCTAATTTTACTTTCTCCACATTTTCAGGCCTTAATACCTTAATTTCCCCAAGCAATGCTTCAATCTCTTTTCTAATTCCTCTTTCTTTTGCATATCTCAACATAGTTGATTTATTGATATTATGATGAGCCATAAGATAATCAAGAATATCTTCAATCTTGTTTTCCAAAGGCAGCTTTTGCCTGGTTATGTCATAATAATAGTCAACAAAAGCAGATTCTACTGAAGCTAAACCATCTTTTGAGGAGTAGAAATAATTATTTTCTCTGATTATGATAAAATTCATTTTGTGTGTATGATTCATCAATAATTCAATATCTTTTTTTTGCGGGTTATCAAGAATTACAAAATCCAAATGTAAAGTGAGTAAAAAAGTAAGAAATAATTCAGCACATCCTTTTTGTACATTTATTGTTATATAATTAGTGAGCGGGTAAAATCTGTTAAAAAAGCTGGATCCTGTTATGGCAAACTTTTTATTGAGCTGGAGCAGTGATTTTTGTATGTATTCCATGAGTGGATCGTGTTTAAAATATTTAGAATAAGCAGATGATGATAATGAACAGAATCTGTATTTGCCTCTGGCTACTCTGGTAATCTTTTTTTGTTTTAGAAGCTTGAATCTGAAATAATGTGCATTTGACTGTGAAAGACTGAGGACTCTAACAATATCTTTTTCTGAGAAATGTTTTTTTGCAAACACTTCCTTTAATTTACCCTCTTTTTGCTCCCCACTCATATAGTGCCACTCTTATAGATTCAATTAAATAATAGCGACACCCCCAACAAACTCTATATATGTAATCATAATAGGCTATGACCAGATCAAGGAATAACCACAATTCCCCCACTGCAATATTTTATTATATTCTGATTTATTAGTTATAATAATATTGACAGCTCAACCAAATGTCTGGTCATCAGCCATGGACTTAATCGCTTGCGCCATACACGATAAATGTATATTTACACTCATCAACAAAGCTTCCCACAAAGCTATTGTTGTTACCCACTCTTGTTTTTCATTGAATGAGGAGATATTTAAATCTTTCTGTTTTTGATAATTACTGACAAAAAGTTAATTTTGAAAATTTTTAATTTTTAGATATTTATCATCATTCCAATATTTTAATATTTAACTATGACAAAAAGTAGAAAAGATTTTATATTTCCCCAAATTGTCAGCAATCTAAAAAGTTTAACGTTTCGAGGAAAAAATTACAAACAGAAAACAAAAACTATATAAAAGAGTTAATTTAAGAATAGAAACAATAATATATTATTAATAAAAAAGGTGATAAAATGGCTAAAAAGAGCAAAGGAAAAGTTAAATCTAAAAAAGCAGGTAAAATAAAAATTAGTAAAACAAGTTCTGATTCACATTCAATGCATATGCTGACCATTGTAGCATCTGTTGCTGTGATTGGAATTATTCTGATGGTTTTGTTGACAATGAATAGTGGAAAAAAAGCAGTAGTTAGTGATGATGTTATTGCTGAAAATTATATTAATGAGATTGGAGCAGAAGATTTAGCTTATGATGATGAAGTAGAATATGTAGTTGATGAGATTGGAGCAGAGGGTGTTGATGAGATTGGAGCAGATGAGGTTGTTGATGAAAGTGCAGTAGATGATCTGGCAGGTGAGGCTTACAGAAGCAGAGTTAAATGTACAGATTCAGATAATGGCAACAAGCCTTATGTAAAAGGAGTATCAAGCGGGATTAATGCTTATACAGGCAAGATTGTAAAAAATTATCCAGATCAATGTACAACAACTGCTGTTAATGCAAGAGGCATGACTTATAATTTAATTGAAAGTTATTGTTATAATAATAAGTTATATTCAATAGAGATATCTTGCACATCATTAAACAGCAAATTTATCTGTCATCAAGGAAGATGTTTGGAGCCTGAATGCCATGATTCAGATGGCACTAACCCAGAAAAAGCTGGTACTTATAGTGGTTTTTATTCCTATGATGGTACATTTAGGGAAGGAACTGAAGAATGTGTTACTAATCAGGTTAATGCAGCTGGTGACTATTTTATGACATATGAATATTATTGCAGTAACAATATATTGTATTCAAGCACTAAATCCTGTAAAAGTGACCAGATATGTAAAGATGGCAGATGTGTTAAGAAATAGTTTTTTCTTTCTTTTTTCTTATTAATTTTTTCTCATCATTTAGTATAAAACGCTAATAATTTATTTAGTCATAAACTTTAAAAATAACAACATTACACTTATATAATATGGTAAAAGAACAATTTGAGCAGGATGATGTTGAACTGATAGAGATAGTCAATCTGCCAACTAAAGTAGGTGATGATACACAATTCTTTTTGTTCAAGCGGTTTAATGAATATATTTCTGTTTTAGCAAAAGGAGATATATTCAGAAAAGAAAATGTATTATGCAGGATTCATAGCGAATGTATGTTTGGGGATCTTTTTGGCAGCAAAAGATGCGATTGTGGTGAACAGCTAAGCAAGGCAAAACAACTTATCGCAGAGGAAGGTGAAGGCATTCTGTTTTATTTAGCACAGGAAGGCAGAGGAATAGGTCTGAAAAATAAGACAAAAGCATATAAATTACAGGAGCAGGGTTATGATACAGTTGAGGCAAATATGGAATTGGGTTATTCTCCTGATCTTAGAGATTATCAAGCATGCGCAGTGATTCTTAAGGATTATTTCAAGATAAAAGGTATAAGATTACTTACAAACAACATGAAAAAATCAAGGCCATTGCAGGATAAAGGCATTGATGTTGTGATGACACCTATAAAGATAGAGCCAAACAAACACAATCAAAGATATCTTGATACAAAAAAGACAAGGATGGGGCATAGGTTGTAGTTTTAGTGTTTTATTAAAAAAAGTTTTATGAGAAACATGGACTTCGTCCCTATTTTGAAAAAAAGAAATAAAAAACCTAATTAGCTATAGGATCTCTTGGATGTTCTTTATTCTCTTCTTCAACTTGTTCGAAAAGGTCATCAAACTCTTTCTGGAACTCATCAGCTGTAAAAACACCTTTCTTTATCAGAAGATTAATCAATGCATCAACCTTGTCATCTGCATATTCAGCTAATTCTTCTACATCTTCAGGTTCACATTCGCAGTCTTCAATAGGCTTTCCACACTCTTCACATGGGCATTCGCAGTCTTCAATAGGTTTGCCGCATTTAGAACATTCAGTACATTCTGTTTCACAGCATTCTTCTTTTTTTGGTTCTCGTGGACCGCATCCACAGCATTCTTCTCCCATAAATATCCCTCCATTATGTAGATTAATAAAATGGATTATTCCTGTGTTGTTTATAAAGATATTGGTTATAAAAAATCATTTAAACACTTTCTTCACATTAGTTCTTGTAAAATAATACATAACTCCACCATAATAAATAGCATAGAATGGTAAGTATAACATAAAACTAAACAATGAAATAAGTTTAAATGCACTTGGAACTATAATTAAAGATATTAATGTGTTTAATATGTATATAACAATTAATACAATAAATGTGTAAACAACCATTTTTCGTCCTATTTCTTTATATTTTAGCATGTATATAGAACCAACAATAACAATAATGCCTAAGACAACCTTAAAAAGATTACTTAATAAAGGTATTAATATAATTAAACTATTTATAAACAACATGTATAAACCCATGAACAAATTAAATAAAATACTAGCTACTGACAAAATAAGTATCACAATCGCAAATATCTTAATACCATCTTTATGATCCATAATCTGTTTAATTTGTTTTTTACTATTTAAATGTTTTGAAAACACGTATGTAAAAAGGAGACTTATTACATACGGAAACACTAACTTTTTATACAACCCCTTTCTCAATATTTTTATGAAGATTGAATTCAACTCTGATGGTAGCATCAAACTGCCTGGGCAGATGCAGGAAAAAAAAGATAAGGACAATTCAGATTTCAATAATAGGTCTGCAATCAGGATAACAAAAAGCAAAGTTTCTGCTTCTACGCCATTAAGATGTGAACTGACAATAACAGCTTCAGATAAAGTTACTAATCCTAAAATTATCTCTTTTTTATTCAATGAATGTTCCAAAAACTTCACAGGCGGAGCTGAACTTTCTATAAGACAAATAAATGAAAGAGAATATGTAGTATCAATAGTTTCAGGCTATAAAAGATGCACATGGTGCAATTTGTTCTTAGATTATATAAGAGATGAGACAAACTTTGCTTTTCAAGTAAAAGGGTATTGCTAAAGCAGTTATCACAATTTAACTATTAGGTATTTGTTTAGCTGTCTTTAAAGGGGATGGTTTTTGTGCTGCCAGCATCAAGCAACGGAAACTGATTAAATTATTTGTTAAAAGACCAAACACTTTAATTTGTAGATTTCCGATACCGTAATGTTTTACAATGTAAAATGTGCTTGATGCAATAATCACGGCAGCACAAAAACCACCCCATAAATAGACAACTAAACAAATACAACTATTATATTAATAATATAAGAGAAACATTAAGTTAATCCAGCAAAATTCTTTTCAACTCTTTTTTTCCTTTATAATCATATACAACATCTACTTTTTTGAGAGTAAAGGGATCAAGGCCAGTCCAATACATACAGGATGATATGGTCATTGGTGTTGGAGTAAATAATTGAAATGCTTCTGTATTCTTTAGTTTTGAAGCTTTCTTCATCAAATACATCACTTCCTGCTTATTATCACCAGGATGCCCAACCATAAAATAATATTTCAGCTCTTGTTTAGGATATGTAAACTGATTGATAAATCTAAAATATTCAACAAACTCATCAAATTTAGAATTATCCTTGTTCATCAGCTTCAGAACTTTGCTGGAAAAGTGTTCAGGTGCAATCTTCAAACAGCCAGATATGTGGTGTTTAGATATTTCCTGTATATATTCCTTGCTTTTCAAAGCTAAATCATATCTGATTCCGCTTCTCACAAATATCTTTTTAACTCCATTGATTGCTCTTGCTTTTTTCAATAAAGATATAAGTCTTTTGCAGCTGGTATCAAGAGCAGGACATTCATAACAGAATTTATCCCTGCTTTTATTGCTGTTAGCATGACCTTTTATTTTTTTATCGCATTTCACACAATCCATCCCATACATGTTTGCGCTTGGCCCGCCAAAATCATCAATATAACCTTTGAAATCTGGATGTAAAGATTTATTTGCTAAATTCTTAATCTCTTCTAAAATACTATTTTCTGATCTGGAAATTATCCGTGAGCCCTGATGTAAACATATTGAACAAAAACTGCATGCACCTATGCATCCCCTATGCGTGACCACAGAAAATTTTCCCATCTTAAGAAGGGACTGCTTATGTAATTTTCTAGTATAATTTAGCCCATATATCCAGTCTAAATCTTCAGGAGTATATTTTGGATACTTATACTGCAAAAGATAGTTGTTGTCATACTCTTGTGCAAGATTCTTTTCATTTGAAAACATCATAGTCATTCTGCAGAATGCTTTCTTATCTTTAATCTCATCTTTCTGTACATCCTTAAAATCAGGCAAAAGCTCAAAATTAATATTTTTTACTTTAAGGATGGTTGTTCCTTTGTCTAAAGCAGTAGAACCCTCAACAACAAGCTCTTCTTTCTTTTTGCAGATGACACATGTGCCTTCAATACCTAATAATTCTTGATTGTCTCTTAATCTCTCAGCAATCTCAATAATTTGTTTTTCTCCATTTCCATAGACTAATATGTCTGCTCTTGAATCAAACAAGATACTTCTTCTTACCTTATTATCCCAATAATCATAATGCGCAAATCTTCTAAGTGAAGCTTCAACTCCACCTATCACTAATTTGCATCCCTTAAATAATTCCCTTAATTTATTGCAGTATATTATGACAGCTCTGTCTGGCATCTCAGTAACCTTACTATGCTGGTCTTCAAATCTACTTTTTTTCAATGGAGTATAATTATTGACCATGCTGTCAACAGAGCCAGAAGTCACACAAAAACATAATTTTGGCTTACCAAGCTTAATATAATCTTCTTTAACCAAAGGTTTTTCAATTATACCAACACTAAAACCTTTCGCATCCAATACTCTTGCAATTATTCCTGCTGGTGAAAGTGGATGGTCATCATAATATTCTCCAGTAATTAGGATAATATCAAAATTCTTCACATCTGAACTCCTGCCATCCTTATACATAGCATTTTCAGATATATTTTTAGATATAGTTCTATATATATTTTTTGATATCATATTACCTCAGTTTGACAGTTGTCAAACTGGGATATAACATAAGAAATTTCTTTTGAGATAATAAATGTATTGGTATTTGTTTTTATTAACTTTTTTCATAAGAATCTGAATTTGGCATTTATTCTTTTTTCCCTTTACTTACAGCTTTTTGAAAGTTATCTCTTATCTCATTAACCTTTTTCTCATTTAATTTTATAAGAACAGCTTTGCACTTCACTAAAAACTCTGGAGCTTTCTGAATCATTTTGTTATACTGTTCATCAGGAACAGTTCTATCAATATAATATTGAGAATCAATTCTGGCTTTTAATGAGTCCTCAGTAAAATCTAACTCTGTTTCTTCAAAATATTCTTTAAGAAATCTTTTTGCAAATTCAATAGTGCAGGAGTGAATCTCACATTTAACGCCTAACTTCATCAAGACAGCATATAATGAGAAATAAATTGTATAGTATGCAGTAAATATTTTCCAATCTTTGATTATATTTACTCTCACTGATTCAAGTGCTTCCTCTGCTTTTTTAAGATATGCATTTGCTATATCAATATTTGGCTCAACTAAGCTTAATCCTTCTTTTTTTCCAGCACACCATTTTATCTTATCCATTCTTGAAAACCTCTTGAATAAATTGTTCTACATTTAGAAAAACTACATGATTTTTTAAAACTTCTTTTAGAAGAATATCTTTTGTCAGATTCTTTTCAAATATTTTAAGAGGATAACATTTAATACTTATACCTATTCCCAAATTTTTTGAAACTTTTTTTATTTCCTCGTTGTCGTAGCTTCCTGCAATAAAAATGTCTAAATCAGAGCCCTCTTTTTCTAATCCTTTAACATAACTTCCAAATATGATTCCTATTCCTTTTACATGAGGATTTATCTTTTCTATTATTTCTTTGATTAAAAGTTTATTTTCTAAAAATGCAATTGCTTTATATTGTTCTACAAAAGCAAGATACCGTTTAGTAAACTCGCTTGGATTCAATTTAAATGTCTTGATTTTACCTTTAGTTTTTGATTCTATAATTCCTTTATCCTCTAAATCCTCAAGAATAAGCTGTGCTGTTCTTGGACTAATTTTTAGTAATTTTTCAACTTCCCTAATATAATATTCTCTATTGAATTCATTTGTAAACAGAGATAATACTTGCAATGTATTTTCAGTAAATTTTATCTTTTTATACATATGTATGATTAATTATACAATCATTATATAAAGCTTTGCATTTTATGGGCTTTGCGTATAAATTCAGAATGATGCCATATTGAAATAGCTTATTTTTCTTCGATTGTTATGTATAATTCTTGCTAAAACTTGTGTAAATATTGTGTCATCTAACCTTTTTGTTACAATCCCAAATATTCTTTT
>JBDRKY010000080.1:0-3102 GCA_043813525.1 Candidatus Woesearchaeota archaeon | reverse complement strand
TCTTCGTCGCTTTGCTCCTTGTCCTCCCCACTCCGCTTCGCTCGTAGGTCGGAGAATATAACAGGGACCGCGATGTTAAACTCAATAAAATTTGAGTTCCTTTTTTAGAAATAGGGGGTTCCTAGTCCTTTGAACATATAGTTTACTTCGCAGAGATATTTATTGGATTTATTAAATCAATTATTACTCTCTTAATTTAAAATAAATATTGCAAAATTGAGTACTGCAGCAAAAGTAACCCATAACATATATGGTATCAATAAATATGCAGAAATCTTATTTATCTTATAAAAATAAAGTATTGTAATCAATATTGCAAGCCATAATAAAATTATTTCTATGAAAGCGAAAAATGGTGATTTTATTCCAAAGAAAAGAATTGACCATAATGCATTAAGAACTAATTGAACTCCAAAAACAATAAAAGCAGGTTTATCGTATTTTTTAATCCATACTAAGTATAATGAGATTCCCATGAGAAGATAAAGAATTGTCCAAACAGGTCCAAAAATCCAACTAGGTGGATTAAAACTAGGTTTGCTAAGTTCAACGTACCATGTAGATACAGAACTGGCAGTAAATAATCCGCCAATAGCACTTGCCAAAAAGGGTAGCAATAACGATATAACTAATTTCCAGATTTTCTTCATTATAAGTATGATATAGATCACCCAATATATAAATACTTCTCAAAAAACTACTGAGAACGGAACCCCCTATTTCTAGGATATTTACACTCCCTTCGGTCGAATTTATTGGGAACTCAAATTTTACTTTTCGGACGAAATTTTCCCATACTGCGTATGGGAAAAGAACTTAACAACAATTATGTGCAATATTACTCGGAGCCTTTTTTATACGAAAGAATTAAATATGTTTATAACTAATCTAACATCATGGGACCCCCATATATTTTAATTTCAATATTAGCCTTGTTATTAATTTTGATTGTAGTCTATTTTGTGATACGTAAAAAGAGACATTTAAAAGATAATCCATGGAACTATCTAAATAAGATTCAGTTTATAGCGGGAATTTGTATCGCACTAGTTGGAGCTGGAATAATGTTTCATGGAAACATCTTTGGAGAAAGGAACTCAGGTATTGCCACAATTATAGGAATAATTGGAATAGGATTGATAGCTACTTCTTATAGATTCAGATTGCTTAAATAAAAAAAGGCTCCTGCGTCATACTGTCGGTCGCTAACGCTCCCTCGTTCGCCTTGCAGGCTCACCACATAACAGCGATTATACGCAATCGAGGTCGGCGAACTACGACACTTTTTTATAAATATATAGAACAATAATGATTACCACAATTAAAATTCCTACAATATATGCTACTTTCTTAAGATTAAATTTTTGATCAGAAATAACATTGTTAATATTTTCTTCGGTACTATCGGAAATACCTTCTGGTTTTTCATCAACATATTCATGCATTATTTGTTCAGGTTCTTCAGTAATTTCTGTATCTCCTTCGGTTTTAGTAGGTGGAGGGGTAGGTTCATTAGTATTATCTTCTTTATTTTCTTCAGCTACAACCTTCACAGGATCCAAATCAACATATTTTACTATATTCTCCTTCTCAAGCATTGTTATGTATTTTATCTCTTGGTCCTCAGGAACTATAGCGTTTCCTCTTGGAGGTCCATACAAGGTGATGGGTGACCCACCTTCCCAAGTCAAATTATATGAAGAAATTAAATCATTTTGTTCTTCGACTGAAACCCCTTCCTTAAACATAATTGTGACCTTACCTTTCGCATAATTATTCACATAGGCTAATTGACATTTTTTAACAATATCGTTATTGTTTAATATATCGACAAATTTTTGCTCTTCCCCTATTGGAACACGAATATAACTCATCGGAATACTTGGAGAAATGGTAGATGATAACCAGTTAAGATTATTTGATTCAACTAAATAATTAGCTTCTTGCACAGTAGTTCCCTCATAAAATTCTATATATAATCTACCCGGAATATATTCCTCTGCAGAAGCATAGCCTGTTAAGAATAATAATCCAATAAATATTATTAGGTAGTGTTTGATTTTCAATTTAATATAAATAAATTACCTTGTATTATTTAAATTTTATCAAAATGTTGTACTGTAAAGTTCGCCGACCTCGACTTCTTCGCAAAATCAAAGATTTTGCTCAACCCCATTGCATTCTCAGTCGCTTTGCTCCTTCGGGGCATTTAACAGGAATTATGCGAAATTAATGCTCGGAGTTCGCTTGATAGAAACTTATAAATACTAAATACTCCAAGATATTAAAGATGGGATTTTTCACACCTACAAAAAATAAAGTATTAAATCTAATTTTATCCGTAATACTTACCCTATTTATTATTGGTACTGCTTTTTATCTAGGGAAAGCATCGAATATGCCTTTTATTATACCAAATTCGTATGTAGACCTAACAGAATTATCCGGATTTATTTTAATGTTCTTCACTTTAATAATAATAAGTTCTATCTCTTTATATTTGGTTTATTTGATATTTAATAAACTCATCCAACCCAATTATCAAAGTGTTATTAAGCCACTTCACATGCGTATTATTCCTAACAAAAAAAGAATCCTTATTGCTGTCTATTCTTTATTGGGTTCTCTCATACTTGGAATATTTGGTTTTCAGTGTGTTGCAATATTCTGTAAGGGATGTTCATACTGTACATTCTTTTTTATTCCAATAAAAGGAGAATATTATAATCTAGTCAGAAGCATAAATCAATTTTTATCTTACATTTTTATATTAATTTTAAGTTTGAGTCTACTATATTTATTATATAGTTTAATATATTTTGTTTATTCTAAAATCAAAAAATCCTAAGATAATTCTGTTTCTTAATGTAGCGAACTCCTGCGCCTTAACTCCCCTCGCTCCACTTCCCTCACTTCGTTCAGTCGTAGGCTCGGTTCGTATAACAGGAATTATAATTAATATTACTCACCTCCAAGTATTCGGCTGTGTCATACCAAAACTTTATTGACTCGTGGCGGCTTTTCAAGCCTACTCATCATAAAGTTTTGTTTTTGCTTTTTCAGGCAAGCTGAGTCACAAAAATAATTCTAACACGCGTTAAA
>JBDRKY010000079.1:0-2115 GCA_043813525.1 Candidatus Woesearchaeota archaeon | reverse complement strand
GCAAACTGACATTAGGGATGTTTTTATGCTATTGCCTCAAGCAAAAGATAAAAAGTGGATAAAAAATGAGATATCACAGCGTTACAATCTTAAAGAGAGGATTACAATAATTATTGAAAAAATAGATTCAAGGCAATTCAGGGATGGATTATTTGGGGTTTTTGGTTCTCTTGATAAAAATACCTTTGAAAGGCATAGAAAAGCAGTTTTATCTTTAGAAAAAGATATATAAAATGTTATACTACAACCAAATCTCAAAAGGTTACAACGAATTACATAAAGAAGAACAGTTTAAGAAATTAAATATCATAAATAAACACCTAAAAGTAAAAAAAACAGATAAACTCCTAGATGTCGGGTGCGGAACAGGAATATCATCTGATTTTGATTGTAAAGTTACTGGAATAGATCCCTCGAAAGAGTTGTTGAAGCAGAATAAGGGAAAAACGATATTAGGAAAAGCTGAAAATCTGCCTTTTAAAGATAATAGCTTTGATATTGTTATTGCGGTAACCTCAATTCATAACTTTGATGATATTGAAAATGGATTAAAAGAGATAAAGAGAGTTGGTAAAGATAAATTTATTTTTTCTATCTTAAAGAGATCAAAAAAATTTAATGAGATAAATTCATTGTTAAATAAACATTTTAAGGTTAATAAGGCTATTGAAGAAGAGAAGGATATCATCTTCTTCTGCGTTTAATCTTGCCATTAAATCAAAACTTTTAAATAAGTATTAAAAATCTTCTTCTTAAAATGGAACCAATGAAGTTAGGGGGGAATATTGAGCTCATTGGCTTTGATGAACTGGAGAAGGCAAAGCTATATGTTGTCAAGAAGATAGTTGGAACAGAAGCAAAGAAGATTTCTGAAGCAAACGCATTTGAGAAGTTAGCAGTAACTTCAACTCAAGAAGGAGAAGAATCTTCAGTATCAATCGAATTGAGTGGTTCTGCTGCAAAAAAAGCTTCTGCTAAGGATAAAAATCTATTTGTTGCTTTAGATAATGCCTTTAAACAATTAGGTTAAGTTTCTAATCTCTTGTTTAAGGTGAGGCTTCATAGAAATAAGCTGCATAATCTTTATCATGCTTAACTCTTTTTTTAGAGAATCAATCTCTTCTCTAAGCTCATGTATAAGCTCATAGTTGAATTCTATATTATCTGTATTTTCACTAACTGTTAAATCAATGTCCCTCATATGGGAATATTCTTTCCTTATCTGCTTGATCCATGCGTCTATATTGGTTATATATGCTTTTTGATCGTTTTCCATCTTTATATACCAGTATACACTTATGTATACTCCATCTATATAAATGTTTCGTTATTATTGTATCTTGGAGGATATAGATGGAAAGGTTTATATTAGTGTAAATGACTATATGAATATGAAACAGCTAATACCAATCGGCATTTTTCTCTTATTTCTAGGCATCATATTCATATTTGTTGGAGCTTTATCTAATGCTAATAAAACAGATACAAAGGTTGCAGTTGGTGGGTTTATCGGCTTTATACCTTTTGGGTTTGCTAATGATAAGAGATTGATGTGGATTGTAATGGGACTCATGGGTTCAATGGTGATATTATTATTTTTTCTACAATTGAGGTTTAAATAAAATGTCAGGCCCATGTGAAGGAAAACATGAAATTAAGAACGTTAAGGTATATATTCATCAAAAAGGTAAAAGTCAAGCCAGGATTACCCATATCGATATAGAATCTGATGAACTAAACAAGATCATCAAAAACAAAGAAGCAACCTATTGTGCAGGCAAAGATGGCGGAGTCTTTATAGGTTTAAAGAAAGATATGATAAAAAGAGCTGAGAAATTAATTAAATAATCTATTTTTCGTACTGGCCTTTGACTTTGTATTCTTTAGAGTTTAAAACCTCTTCGTAGAATTTTTCAAAATCCTTGTCGTCTTTGTTTTTTCGAAGAAATAACCTATAAAAAATGTAAATCCCAAGGAGAATATACATCGCAATCAAGATCTCTTTTTGCATAGTAGTATTGTTAGCTATCTGATATATAAATTTTTCCAGATTTTTTTAATTAAATTTTTTACTAATTGATAGTATAAAATTCTATTTTTCTAAATCAAATTCTA
>JBDRKY010000078.1:0-27487 GCA_043813525.1 Candidatus Woesearchaeota archaeon | reverse complement strand
AACCTTTTTTCCTCATCACAGGAACAAGTTTTTGAAGAAATTTAGTAGTATATTTCTTTTTACCTAAATTATCTTTTATATGGTCATATTCTTTATCTTCTTGAACCTTTTTCCTTTTATTAGGATATGTTTTTTTGATTATTTCTTGTTCTTCAAAAAGTTCTTTATTACATCGGAACAATTGAAATGCTAATTAAAAAACTTAAAATTGCCGAAGATGTACTAAAAAAGCAGAAACCTTAATATGACATTCTCATTAATTTATACGCAAAGCCGATTAAACCAAAAAATATATAAAGACTTAAAGATAACCAAATGGTTACTAAAAAGTAAACACTATCAATAATTAGTCCTGACAAACAAGATGTTTAAATATTAACCATTTAACACCATGATAAAATGATATTTAGCAAAAACCAAACAAGAATAATGGAAATCTTTGTTTCACAGATAACAAAGCGATTCAGTATAAGGGGGGTCGGTAAAAGCCTTTATATGAACAATTCTTTAGCACATAGAACAATAAAGCCTTTAATTAAAGATAAATTATTAATATATGATGAATTAAATTTTTTAATGTTAAATTATAAAGAAAATCATCAGGAATTAGCTTATATTGAGCATCTAAGAAGTAAAGAATTCCTAAGTAAGTCAAAAAATAAAAAACTTTCATTATTTGTTGATGAAGTAATTGATAAATTCCCTAACCAAAATTTTGTATTATTATTATACGGCTCAACTGTATTAAATGATAAACCAAATGATATTGATATTCTTTTTATAATTGAAAAAACTGAAGATATTGAACTTACAGAAAAAAGATTATATAATGTTTGCAGAAAATATACATTAAAATTACACACACTTGTTGTATCGTTTGAAAGTATTTATGAAATGCTAATAACAAGAGATCAAAAAAATATAATGAATGAGATATTAAACAAACATATAATATTTTATGGAGGAGAGCTGTTTTATAGATTAATTAAAAATGGAAGAAGATAAAGTATGGTTTGTTGAATTTAGGAAATGGATAATATAAAAATATGAAAAAGAGCTATATACAATGTTAGATGAGAAAAAAATCAAGGAAATTAGACAAAGAATTAACAATTACTTAAATGACAATATAATCAGAACAAAATCTAAAAAAGAATTTGTTGAATTTTTTCTAAGGAATGCAGATAAATCCCTTAATTCAGCAAATGCACTATTTGATCTCTCAACAAATAAAGAAATACAGGAAAAAACAGGATATCTTGATTTTGATGGATTCCTTTGGGTTGTAAATGCTTCTTATTATTCTATGTTTTATATGGCTAGGGCTCTCTTAGAAAATGAAGGTATAAAGATAAAATCTGATTTATCTGTTCATAGCATTACTTTTGATGTTCTTGTACATTTTTTCTACCTAACAGGCAAACTGCAAAAGGAACTTGTACAATATTTTGCAGAAGCAAAAGAAGATGCAACAGAATTGCTTGGAAAACAAAAAGCTAATGAATTGATAGAAGAGTATTTTTTTGAAAAACAAAAAAGAGCCACATTCACATATGATTCTGGCATTGTTGTTATTAAGGCAAAAGCAAAAACATCTCTTGAAAGAGCTACTAAGTTTAATGAAGAAATTAAACAGATTATATTAAAAGAATGAATACAAGGTTATTATAATAAAAGGTAATAAGATGGCATTAAACCAAAAAGAAAAACAATACCTGCTGCAATTAGCAAGAAAATCAATAGAATATTATTTAGACAACGGAAGTCTGCTGAAATTGGATGAAAAAGAAGCTGAAAAACAGATGGCACGCTTAGGGATTGAAAAAACAAAACAAAGCCTTGAGAAATTAAAAGAAAAAAAAGGATGTTTTGTTACATTAACTGTACATTCCATGCTCAGAGGATGCATAGGCCATATCATACCTGTGCAGGAATTATACAAAGATGTCATTGAAAATGCTGTGAATGCAGCTCTCAAAGATCCTAGATTTCCAAGAATGGTAAAAAAAGAACTGGAAGATGTCACTATTGAAATATCTGTGCTTGATATTCCTAAACAACTAAAGTATAAAGATAGTGAAGACCTAATTAATATATTGTCAAAAGATAAGCCAGGTGTCATACTCAAAAAAGGCTTTCATCAGGCGACATTCCTGCCTCAAGTATGGGATGATCTCCCAACAGCAGAAGAATTCTTATCCAATTTATGCATGAAAGCAGGTCTAAGTCCAATAGAATGGAAAAATAAGATTGAAATAGAGACATATATTGTTGAGAAGTTCAAAGAACATTCAAGGAAAAACTTTATAAATTAGTTTTAATATAGAGCAATTTATCTGTAATCAGTGTGGATATATGTAATATTGTTATATCAAAAATAAAAAGGTGGTAAGATGGTAAAACTAAGAATAAAACCAGTTTCTAAAGATATAAATATTAAACCAAGCACAGAAAATATTAAACCAAATTCAGGAAATTCTAACAAGTCAAAAGCAATATTCCTGACAGCAACAGCCATTGTCCTTGTTCTTCTCATCGCCTTGTTCATCATGACAAGCGTAGAGATGCCAACAGAGAAAACAGAAACAACAGCAGATAAAGCTAAAGGTGTTGGAACAGGTGTAGTAATAACTGATAAAACAACCACAGAAACAAAAGGAGTTATAGAAGACAAAGGAATTGTGGTAACTAAACCCGCTGAAGAAGAAGATGATGAAGGATTAGTTGGTATGGCTATATATAAAACAAAAGATTTAACTAATGATGATTTATCTAATCTTGGAGTAGGTTTTACACCCTCTTCAGGTACAACTTTAATACAAGCTAATATAGTATATAATAATAATAATCAATTTGCATTAGATAATACTCCTGAAGAATTTAGTCTTATTGTTAGAGCAAAGGTAAAGAATACTGATGCAACTTATGGAAGCTTTCAAATAACTTTTAAATATAATCCAAACCATTTTGAGTATATTAGTAGTACACTTATTAAATATAAAGGTACGATAATAAAAGAAGAAGTAGATATGGATAATTATAAATACATAACACTTGATGCAACATACTTAGGTGTAGGTGATGGTTTTTCTATGGAAGCTGTATCAGACTTATTAACTTTAAAATTTAAACCTATAGTTTCAGCATGGGATAATAAAATTGATAGCTCAACTATTGAAATTACTAAATTTAGTGTTTTATCATCTGGTAATACATATAATGTAAATAATTTTATAGATGGAGTATATAAGATTAGAAAAGAATTTTATATAGATAATGATGGTGATGGTGTAGGGGTTAAAATGGCAACGGATGATAATACTGTGTATTTTAAAAAAACTGATATTGATGATGATGATGATCAAGAAAGACCTTTAGCAAAAAATGATAATGATAATAGTAAACATTTATATGCAAGAATTTCTGCGTCACCTGATTGTGATGATAACAGGGCAGATAAATATCCTGGCAATACTGAAATATATTGTGATGGTATTGACAATAATTGTGTTAATGGTATGGCTGATGAAGTAGTGCCAGATGACGAAAAGTGTAAAACTGATAGTAATATATATGGAATATATGAGTGTGGGATTCATGTTGCTTGTCAAGAATATAATCCTATTTTAATGGATTGTAACAATGATAATAATATTAGACCAGTAAATGAATGGGTATTTACTAATCCTCCTAAATCTTCTGATCAAAAATGTGCTGAAATTAATGCAGATAAACCAATCTGTAATTCAAAAGGTATATGTGTGGTTGATTCTGGAGCGTTATTATTAGAATGTGATACTGAAAATGGTATTTTAGATAATCAAATAGATGAATTAGATACAGAATTAAGCACATTAAAAGAGGATGTATTTATCAAATATAGTGATTTTATCATTTCAAAGAATGAACTATATAATGTGTTAACACCTGGTTGTGGTAATGATGAGTGTGATTCATTTGAAAATTGTGCAACTTGTCCGGAGGATTGTATAGATGAACTATGTTCAATTACTGATGGTGATGGTGATGATGATGGTGATGGTGTTAAGAATAAAGCAGATTATTGCCCTGAGACAATTACTAATATTGGAGAGGGTTTAAGCATTGAAAAAGGTCATGTAAATGTAAATGGCTGTTATTTTGGTGATACTGGTACTCTTAGAGGAGATGGAACAAGTAAGTTAGGTCCAGATGGATGTGTTGATCCAAAACAAGATGGAAGTTATATCTTACAATATTATCTTAAACAACAAAACAGTGGTAAGTCGCCAGATTCATGTACAAATGTATATGGTGAAGAATTAACTCAAGGCTAATTAGTAGAATTAATTTATAAAATGGAGTTGATAAGAATCGATAAAAATGATTATTTACTATATTTTTTTATTTTTTTTGTTGTAATTCTATTTTTAATTACTCCAAGTATTGTTAAATCTGACGTTACAGGCGAAACAATAAATGGGATTGATAATTATAAAGAAGTAGATTTATCAACGCTTGAAGAAGGTATAGCAGTGATTAATCCTGAGATGGGAAATATTGTTATGGGAAAGGAATTTACTGTAGAAGTATTAGCTTATCCATTTCTTGAAACAGCAGTAAATCAAAAAGGGGTAGTCTTTAATAATTTTTATATTGAAATATATTATGACCCTAATTATATAACATACCAAGATACAAATGTCATGATTGATGGTTTTAGGTATACATTAGATGAAATAACAGGTATAATAAGAATAGATTCTATTGGTATTAATCCTTTTGATAATTCGTTTGGTTCAGAACCATTAAAATTTCTTGAAATAAAATTTTTAGGTCGAAGAAGTATAGATAATACAGAAGTTAATATCAACAAATTCAAAATTGTTAATAGTTATAATATGGGTAAAGGTGCAGAAGTAATCAAAGAGCTAAGAAGCGCTAAATTCACAGTCCTCGAGACAGGCATGGATACTTTCATTGAAGAACAGCATTCAAGTGGCAGTGCAAGCAGTAAATATTGGCCAAAGCTGACAAGCAGTGAGCAGCAGCAGATAATGAGTGCATGGAATACTTTAAGTCCAGAGGAGAAAAAGAAATATGCAACTAAATGTGTTCCAAGCTGTTCTGGAAAAGAATGCGGTACAGATGGATGTGGCGGTTATTGTGGCACAAAAGATGGAAAATGTAAAAAAGATAATGAACAATGTTTAGCTAATAAATGTGTCTGCCAACCTCAATGTTTTGGTCTTGTATGCGGTGATGATGGTTGTGGTGGATTATGTTATAATAAAGAATGTTCAAAAGAAGAAGAGAAAAAACAAGCTGCATTAGTAAAGCCTTCTTCAACTTTCCAATGGCAGCCATTATACACTTATGCTTTGATTGCGTTTGCATTGGTTGTGTTAATTGCATCGATGCTGATTGGGTTTAGGAAGAAGATAAAGAGTGGTTTAGAAGCAAGAAAGATAAGAAAACAGCAGGCAAAGCTGATGGCTATGTCGCAATCTCAGATACAACAACAAAAACAACCACGACAAACACAACAACAGACTGCATATCAGCCAGCACAGCAAAATATAATGCAACAATCACAACAACCTATCTCACAGCAGAAAACACAGGCTACAACCCTTGTTGTATCGCCTCAGTTGCTGAATTATGTGAAGAGTCAGGTTGCTAAAGGTATAGACAGAAATCATATTGAAGATGCTTTGGTAAGGGTTGGATGGAAAAAAGAATTAGTTGATGAAGCGCTTAGACAATCAGGATTATAGATTTGTGCTGTCCATAAAATTACAATATAATATTATTGTATTAAAATATCATTTTAACAAAATGTAATCAGGATAAAATGCATAAAAATGAAACATCATTCAACATTTCCAGTCATAAAATCACTTGTAGTCTTAGTGATAGTAGGTATAGGCTTAGTTAGTCTTTTACTTCTTAGTTCTACAGGTATCAACGGAGAATTAACTTCTGAAAATATTATCACAGGCATGGCTATTAGTGGTTTTGTAGAGGATGATAATATAATACCACAACTAGGTGAGATTGTGATTGATCCTGTTAGAGGTATAGTTAATGAGAATAATGAATTTACCATAGATGTCAAAGCTTATCCAAAGTCAAATGGAATTAATACATTTTATGTAAATATATTATATCCAAGAGAGTTTGTAGAGCCTGATTTAAATTCTGTTAAAAGCTTACTGACTATTTTGAGAATAGATTATAAATGGATATATACTAACTATGATCAAATAAATGATAGATTATTTATTAGATTAAAACCAATAGATAATCTTATTGATTCAAAGCTTTTAGATTTATTTAGTGTTAAATTCACAACAAGAAATGTAAATAAGGATCAAGATATAGATTTAGATATTGGCTATGTTAATTTTAAAAGTAGTTCATATGAATATCCAACAAAGATAAATTCAAAATACACAATCCTAAACATGATTGACAATGATAATGATGGTTTTTCTCCTCCTCAGGATTGTGATGATGATATGAGTAATGATCCAAACAACTGTCCGACTTATTTTAATGATTGCTATGGATTAGCAGGCACCACTCAAGTTGTAAAACAGGAATTTAAAAAATGCGCAATATGCAAGAATCCAAACATGTATGAAATATGCGACGGCATTGATAACAACTGCAATGGTATTGTTGACGGCAATACCAAGATGTATGACTTATGTGAAAGTGGAGCATGCCCTGATACAAGTGCTGGCGGTACATCAACTGAATGTGAAGATAAGACTATCCTTGATATGAGTCTTCTTATCGGTAAAAAGATATATCTGAAGAATGCTGGAAAAAATAAGTATGCTTGTGTTGGTGACCATAGCAACAATCAATTCATAAAAGAATGCAATAAAGAGGATATGAATACAAAATGGATTATTGGCCCTGGCAGTGAAAATAGAGTTAAGTTTGGCTCTAAGGATGATTTGGATACATCAGGCAATCCTTATGTTATTTGTGCTAAGAAAAATGATGTAATCCCAACAAAACTATACAAATGCTCTGAATCAAACTCTGACCATACAGCAAATTATCTCTGGGAATGGATACCAATGAAAGGAAGTAATGATATTGTCTTTAAGCTTTATTATTCTGATTCAAGCACAAAAGATGATTATATGGCTCTTGAAAAAAAGATTAATGATGATTATGGGTATTTATCCACTTCAATTTCAGGCGACAGCACCTATCATACTGAATGGATCATTGAAGAACTGCCAGCCGTCACAAAAGAGACTGAATGTGAAAATAATATTGATGATGATGGAGATGGTAAAACTGACTGGGATGATTATGACTGCAAAGGCATATTATGTGGTGGGAGTACAAGCAAAGAAATAGTTTGGAGTGTATTCCCATCTTCAACTATGCCATTATTTACTGGATGTTGTGAACCAGATCAATGTGCTTTCTGTGAAAATAATGGCATATGTAACTCAAACAGCCTTACTTGTGTTGATTATGATAATCCATTTGCAGTTATAAATAAATATATGATTTGTGACAGAAATAATAATTGGTTGCTTTGTGATGCAAGCAAAGAAGGGCATATAAGTGATGGTGGAAATTATTACTGTGAAAATGTTGAGGGTAGTTATAAATGGATTCCTTATTATGAAAAGTATATTGGTAAAGAGATTTATCTTAAAAATATTGACAAGAACAAATATCTATGTCCTCAATTATCTGGCAATTATATGAACAATTGTAATAAAGATGACCCATTATCTAAATGGAAGCTTGTCAAAGGCAACACAGATGGAACTGTCATGTTTGAATCTGTCAATAAAAAAGACAACAATGGTGTTGGAGTTTATGTTTCTACAAATCCAGATGGTATACTTATCTATAATTTATATGACATTTCTTCATCAATCTATGAAAATGAATGGCTCATAGATATGAATGATGGCTATCTAATCTTTAAATCAAATATACCATCAACCTACAAATATTCAACTTCTATATACCTGTCTATGTATTATACTAATACTAATAGTTATAGAACAAGCTCTCTAACCAGTTCTTATTACAAAACTAAATGGCAGATAGAGCCTGTAGAGGAAACTGCAAAAACTACAGAAACATTGATTTATCTATCTCCATTAATAGGTAAAAAAGTCTATTTGAAAAATGCTGGCTTTAGTGATAATTTAGGTGATTATATATGTCTTATTGAGAGCATTGATGCATTTAAAATTATAAAACGATGTGATAAAGGTCCTGATGCTGAATTAACATTAGTAGAGACACCTAATGGTAATATAATAATGGAATCTGTGAAATATAAAGAAGATTCTGAACAACAAAAAGGTCTTGCTATATGTAATTATCCTGGCAGTTCAATCAAATTCTGCGGTCAAGAGACAAGTACATCAAATTATTGGAAGTGGCAGTGGTTACCTGATATTCAGAATAAAAATCTTGTCTTTAAACTGCCAGAAAACGGAAAATATCTTTCTTGGTATGTTAATGAAAAAAAGATGTATGAAAGCACAACTAAAGAAGGAACTGATAATATAAAAACAGAATGGCAGTTTGAACTTGTGCCTGAACAGGTAGTATCTGAAACATTCAAAATACCAAACGAACTAACTCCTGGATGTGGCATTGATGCTGATAATGATGGAAATATGTGTGATCCATTTGAAACTTACCTAACATGCCCAGAAGACTGTCCAATGGCAGATGTATGTGGTGCATCCCCAACAATCAAATTAAATGGTGTTAATATTGATTGTAATATTGACACTGATGGTGACGGCCTGCCAGATGGATATGAAGATTATCTGGAAATGAATAAACCAGATGCATTCAAAAATCCAGTAGATATTAAATGGTTTGACAAAAGTTCTGCAGACACAGATAATGATGGTGTACCAGATGGAAAGGATTATTGCCCTGGGACAGATACGAAAGATAAAACATTGACATTGGCAACAGGACATATTAATATAAATGGATGTTATTTAGGTGATTCAGGTACTCTTAGAACAGATTCTAAATCTAAATTAGGTCCAGATGGATGTGTTGATCCAAAACAAGATGGAAGTTATATTTTACAATATTATCTTAAACAACAAAACAGTGGGATGTCGCCAAATTCATGTACAAATGTATATGGTGAAACATTAACTGTAAAATAATATGTAAAATTAGCTATTTACAATATAACACCAAAACATTACATCTAATTATATTATAACCAAAAGATATCTTGTTTTTTCATCATTTATAAAGACTTGTTAAATGGCAACGAAAGCTTTATAGAGGAGTTAGATTATTATAATTGGATTATATTTATTAATTTTGATGATGTAAGATTTGTAGATTTCAATGTTGATAATTTTCAGGATATTAATGATATTATACTAGAGATACATGGCATTGATAATAATTTATATTATTTCCTTTTTCTTTTAAAGAATACTTAAAGATTAATGGTTTTGAAGAATTTGATATGAACAATTAAAATAAAGGATAAATAAATTATTGTTAAACCTATCTGGAAATGGCTGCTGGAATAACAATTACAATCTACAATCAATCCATTTATCCATAATGAGCAGGAATGAGCTTATTGGGATTGCTTTGTTTTTTATGTGTGTGCTTTTTGAGAGGATTATTGAGTTATCGAATTCATTTAGTATTTTCAAGTCTATATTATTGATTTGGTTCTGCCATTTTACCTCGAATCCGATAAGTTTATCTAATTTTATTACAAAATCTATTTCTTTTGTTTTTGCTTTGTTCTTCCAGTAGAATATCTTATTCTTATAATCAAAAAGATTAGTCTGTGATTTGTCTGATAAGTATTTGATAATGTGATTAAGAAGTATACCTTCGACAATTTTACTTTGGATGGTAGTTGTTATGTTTTCTTTTGATCTATCAAAATTATTATCTATACCAAACACCCACTTATTTAAGCAGTGAAAAATAAAAGGGTCTATTGTATATATCTTCTTGTTCTTAGGAAAATCAGGTATAAGCTTATTCCAATCAAGCTTATAAACAAATTGTAGCTGGAATAATTCTCCTAAGCAATCGATGTATTCCGAGATTGTATTGTGTGATTCTATCTCTGTTTGTGATTTTAAAGAATTAAAGCTTACTTCAGTAGTATAAACTTCAATAATCCTCCTCAACATCTGTTTTACATATCTTTCCTTTTTATTCCACTTTGCTAAGTCTCCAATAAGCCAATTAATGTAAATTTCATAAGTAAATTCATTTATTCTGTTATTAGAATGCAGATCATTAATTGCCACCAAAAAACCCCCGCACAAACAATAATCCAAGAAATCTTTTTGTATCTCGTTTTTATATAATTCAATGTGCTTCAAGTCTTTTTCCAGATTATTACTGATTTTTCTAATATAGGCTGAATTTATCGCTTTTACATATTCATAGAAAGTCAAAGGAAACATAATAAAATGTCTTTTACCGATCCCTCTTCTTCCTGGCAGTTGTTCAATACTTTTTCTTATGTCAATAGATGAAGAGCCTGTAATTAACACAAAGCAATTTTGCAGTTTTCCTTGATCATATAAATGCTTTATTGCAAGCTGCCAATTAGGAACAAAAGCTACTTCATCAAGAAATATGTATTTTTTTTCTTTTTCATCTGAGAAGTTTAAATAAGTCTCTAATAAATCCAGCAAGTGGCTATGTGAATAAAGATTATCACATGAATAAAAAAAAATATTTTTTGGTTCAACAAATTCCAATAATTGTTTTATAATCTCTTTGATATAAGTTGTTTTTCCAATTTGTCTTGGCCCTCTTATGGAATACACACCTATTTCAAAGGATTTAATTAAATCATAATGCCACTTAATCTTCTGCTTATTCAACTGCTTAAGATGAAAATCATCATCTATATTTTCCTTTCTTATCCACCAAAGATTAGATTTTCTTAGTTCTGATATTTCCATTTATAATATAGAAATAATAACACATATATAAATATTTCCTTTTAGTCAATCAATTGACAATATTACTCGCTTTTTAGTCAATCAATTGACAATATTACCTGAATCAGCTGTAAATCCAATTATTAAAACACAAAGAAAAATATATTAAATGTTTGTATACAAATCAAATATTTCCTTACATAACTACCATAAAGCTATCAAAAATGATAGCATTGGTAACTAAAAATAGGAAAAATTTAAATATGATTACTATCTAAGATATATTATGTTAGATAAATTAGAAGAATTACCAGTTATTTCAATAAATGATCTTAAGAAGATAAAGGAGTATAAAAATAATAAGTCTTTCTCTCTTTTGATCCATAGATTAAAGAAAAAAAATAAGATTATAGAGATTGAAAAGGGGAAATATACTGTACATAGTGAACCTTATCTTGTTGCAACAAATATTATTACTCCATCATATCTTTCATTCTGGAGCTGCTCTTTTTTTCTTGGGTTTACAGAACAAATAGTTAATACTATCCAAATTGCATGTCCTGTTAAAAAGAAACCAATTTATTTTATGAATCAAAAAATTGAATTCATTAAAATACCAAAAAAATTAATATTTGGGTTTAAGAGAAACAAAAATAGTGTATTTATTGCTAATAATGAAAAATTAGTTATTGATTGTTTACTACTTCCTGAACATGTTGGAAATCTTGATGAAATAATAGAAGTCATTGAAAATGCAGAAATTAATGAAGATATTATAATAGAATATATTAAAAAAATTAACAACAGATCTTTAATAAAAAAAATAGGATTTTTATTAGAAAAATATAAATCCATGGATTTATTCAAACACTTCAAAAACAATATAACAAAAGATAAAAACTATGTAACTTTACCTTTCTCAAAAGGAAAAAACATAAACAAAAAATGGAGGGTCAAGCATGATTACAAAGAATGAATTGATTGAATATGCAAAAATCAAGAATCTAAACCTTGGACAAGCTGAGCTTGATTACATCCAAAATATAATATTATTCATTTTATCCAAAAATAATGATTCTAAAATAATATTTAAAGGAGGTACAGCATTATATAAAGTCCATAATCTAGACCGATTTTCAGAAGACTTGGATTTCACAGCAGATGAAGAGCTTAATTTTGATGAAAAGATAAAAGAAATAGTGAATACATTAGAAAGATTTGGGATATTCGGTAAAATCATAGAGAAAAAACAATATAAAGACAGCATTAAAATCATTATGCATTTTGAAGGTCCATTATACATAAATACAATTACAAGCAAATGTAAAATAATTATGGATTTTAGCCTAAGGGAAAAATTAATTCTAAAACCAGATTATTTGAAAATAAATCATATTGTAACTGAAATACCAATATTTAATATTTTTGTTATGAAACTCGAAGAGATTTTAGCTGAAAAAATAAGAGCGATAATGACCAGAAAAAAAGCAAGAGATGTGTATGATATATATTATCTATGCAAAAAAGGAATTAAATTTAACAAAGAGATGACAAATAAAAAATTAAAGTTTTATAAAATAGTATGGAGTTATAAGCAATTTATGTTGAAAATTAATGAAAAAGAAGAAATTTGGAATAATGAACTTAAACATCTTGTTGATTTTGTTCCTGATCCTAAAGAATGTTTTAAATTTATTAAAACCTATTTTAAATAAAACAAACAAAGGTGATATCATGCCATGCGAGATGTGCGGAAAAGAAGGAGAGATGGTAAAGGCAGACATTGAAGGTGCTGTCTTGGTAGTATGCAAAGATTGTGGTAAATTCGGGAAAATCATTTCCAGAGTTAAGACAAAAGAAGAGATTAAGAAGATCAAGAAGATAGAGGAGAAAAGGTCGCAGGAAGATGCAAGGCCAGTCAACCGCCTTAAGAGCGAGATCATACAGATTATTGTAGATGACTACGGCAATCTCATAAAGAACAAGAGAGAGAAGCTTGGCCTGAAACAAAAAGAGCTGGCAAGGATGATCGCTGAGAAAGAATCATTGATACAGAATGTCGAATGCGAAAAATTTGTGCCTAGCATCAACCTTGCCAGAAAGTTTGAAAGATTTCTGAAGATAAAGCTTGTTGATCAGCATGAAGAAAAATTTGAGAAACAGAACAAATCAAAAGATGCTGCACTGACAATAGGAGATATGCTAAGCATAAAGAAGTAAAGTGTACATACTTATTTCCAAAACATTTATATATAAAAGTGAATAACACTATTCATTAAGTGAATAACATGAGACATGAAACTGTATTGAAAATTATTGGACTGTTGAGAAATAATTTGGGTAAAGGATTTACTATTCTAGAGATCTCAAAATTGCTTAAAATAGGATATCGTCCAGCATATAATCATATTTCTGAACTTGAGGAAAAGAAAGCAATTATTACAAAAAAAGTTGGTAGTTCAAAACAGTGTTCCCTCAATCTTGAAAATGCACAATCTCGCCATTTTCTTCAGGAAGTGGATTTAACAAGGAAAGAAGAATTGTACAAAAGTAATCAAAAACTAAAAACAATTCTTGAAGACGTTATACCAAAAATAGTTAACCAAATAACTGCTTCTCTTCATTCAGTAATCTTATTCGGAAGTCATGCTAAAAGAACTGCTACAAAATCATCTGATGTTGATTTACTTTTTATTGTAAGCAATATCAAAGATAAATCAGTAAGAGAAAAAATAGATAGAGAATGTGCAAGCTACCAACATTCCCATAATGTTAAGATTAGTCCTCTCATCACAGATATGGATGAATTTAAGAAAATGTTAAGATCTAAGGAGATGAATGTTGGAAAAGAAGCTAAGGAGTATGGAATTACACTTTATGGATCAGAACAATTCTGGAGATTAATTGCATGGCAAGAATAGACTTTTTGAAAAAGAAAATTGAAAGATACTTACAAAAAGAACAATTGTTCAAAAATGAAGAATATATTAAACTGGAAAAGCCATTTTTGAAAAAAGCACGAAAGAATTTTACTGTTGCTAATCTCATGTTTAAGATTTCCGAGCAAGATGAATTTAAGAAAACACTTGCACTTTCTGAGGATTTTGAAACGTACGAATGGGTTATTGTTGTTTCGTATTATTCAATGTATGTTTCTGCATTAGCTGCTTTGGCAAAGCTTGGCTTCAAATCAAAAAGTCATGCTGCTACAATTAGCGTTTTAGAGCATTATTATGTCCATAAACAGAAAAATCTTGAAGCAAAACATATTCAACAGCTTACAAAAGCATATGTGTTAAGTGAAGATTTGATTAACAAGCTGATTCAGACAAAAACAAGAAGAGAAACAGCACAATATGATGCAACTCCCGGAATTTCAAGAGAGAATGCTGTAAGCGCATTGGAAGATACAGAAGAGTTTATCACGAAGATTGAGGAAACACTAGCAAAGTAAGTTAAATTAAATTTACCATCCAGTCAGATTTATATTCTTGAACAATTGGAGATAAAGCCAAAAAATAATTATGCAACACAGCAAAGAAATGATTGATATCACAAAAGAAATTATTTATGCATAGTAAATCCAACATAAACTTTATATATCAATCATGTCAAATATATAGATTAATATGAAAAAGAGGTATAGATTGTTTTATCTAGTTTTTATTATCTTATTAATGTTTACACTATCACAGGCCTGTATAGCAGAAAATAATTCGTATTCTGATAATTATGAAATATTAATAAAATTAGTAGATATATCAGATAATCAGGACATAAAAGATGTTATCCTCAAATATGATATCAATGATATCCCTTTTTCTGCATATACTAAAGATGGAGAACTGCTGTTGAGATTAGCAAAAGGCAATTATAAGATAAAGATAGAAGCACAGAAAAAAACAACAGTTGCTTATGATTATTATGGAGAGACCAGCTTGGAAATAAAAGACAATCAAACAACATCTATATACTTATATCCTGTAGGATTTATTAGAGGAATAGTCAAAGATAATCTGGATAATATTGTGCCAAATGCAAAACTTAAATTTAATTGTGTTTCAGATGTCATAACCCAATACCCAGAAAAAACAGATGAATTTGGTTTTTTTAAGGTAGAACATGCTCCTGTCAGCTCATGCAAGATATTTGCCAGCTATAAGGATGCTGTTGGTGTTCAGGAAGTTGTCATACAACAGGGAAGCCTAAATGAGATTACAATCAACTTAGATAAAAGCCTATTGAAAGATGATATTCCAATTAATATATTTACAATTATTTTACTTTTTATTATTATATTCTTATTCATAATTGCTATAGGATTTATTGGGTTCAAGGCATTTAAATGGAAAAGAAATCAATTCAAAGGAAATCGCCATAAGAAAGAAGACATAAATGCAGGCAAAAACAGCGAAAAGTCAAAAAAAGTGAAAAAAGGTAGAATAACTGATAAAACAGGCCGTATGGAAGCTATTCTTGTAACTTTAAACAAGAAAGAAAAAGCTGTAATTGAGCATATCCTTAACAGCAAAGAAAGCATAGATAATAATTATTCTGTATCACAGGCAAATATCAGGCATTCCACAAACATACCCAGAACATCATTATCAAGAGTATTGCAAAGTTTAGAGGCAAAAAAGATAATAAATATTGAAAAACACGGAAAAATGGTTAAAATCAGTTTAACGGACTTCTTTTTAGGTAATGAGTAAATTGGGCATTTATTTAACCTTATTTTAACAAATGGGCATTATTGTGAATTTATAGGCATTAGATTACCCACCCAAATATTATATAATTGCTACGACATATTACATGTATGGCAATTGAATATCTAAAGTGTCCATATTCAATACATTTGAAAGAAAAATATGGAGTTCATTAAAAAATATTACAGGAGGAAAATAAAATGAAAAACAAATTAAAATTTATTGGAATAAGTATAATCATGTTGATGTTGATAAGTTTGGTGCCTATTGTATTTGCAGGTGGAAGTACATCTGCAACAGATGTATGCACAGAAAATGATAATGGCCTGAATTATGATTTAAAAGGTTATGCAGCAGGTAATAAAGAAGAGACAGGAGTTTATGGAACTTATTATGATAGTTGTGGTGATTCTGTAGGAGACAAAGGCAAAACAAAAGGTGTATATATTGCTGAAGAGCATTGCAGTTCTGAAGGTTGGATGGAAAATCAAAATAAGCAATATGTACATACACAATGGTATGAATGTGAATTTGGATGTGAAAATGGAGCTTGTTTAACAGAACCAAAAACAACTAAATCTTGCAGTGATAGTGATAGTGGAATAGATATATATAAATTTGGTAAAGTTGTTGCAGATGATATGAAAGGTTATCTTGGAATAGATTATTGCGGAACTAATGATAATTATAAAACATGGTATGTAGCAGAGCATTTCTGCAACAATGGTGAATTAGACAGCAAGATAATTGACTGTCCAGCTGGATGTTCTAATGGAGCTTGCCTGCTTGAAACAGCAAAAACAGCAGGTAAAAATCTGCCTGACCTGACAATCAAAGGTATAACATTTGAAAACTCTATGTTTAAGGCTGAAGTATGCAATAACGGCGACAATTCTGTTTCAAATTTCCAGATACAGTTCAAAGCAAACGGAAAAGAGAAAACATTGCTGTACGTGCCTGTATATCCAGCTGGAAAATGCAACAGCATATATTCATGGGGATTTAATTATTTCTTCCCAGATGAATATAAAAAACAAGGATTTAATCCTGCTGATTATAAAGTAGAAGTTATTTTAGACCCTAATAATTATGTTTCTGAAATAGATGAGGGCAATAATTATATGTCAAGAGGAGATAACAAAATAATTCCAATTACACCAATAGTCAAACCTGTTGTAGATACAACAAACGGATACACTTGTGTTGATGTACTTGTAGACAGCTGCCAGCATATAGCAGGAGCAGTAAAAGTTTGGAGAGCTGATTTTGGTGAAGGAAATTTTCATATTCTTGACAACACATGCAGATATGATCCTGAACATGGGTGGAAAGACTATAAGTTATATTGTCAGGGGAACAACAAATACAAAGCGTGTTCAAAACCTTGCACCCCTAATGTTGTAGAAGCTGTACAGGAAACACCTCCAAAAAAGCTGGCATTGGGCCAGTGCAATGATCCTGATGGATTTAATCCTAAAGTTAAAGCATGGGCTGTTGGGTATAATGCATGGAATAAAGGCCAGTTAAGCTGGGGTGATCATTGCACAGCAACAGAAGATGGCGCTCAGCAAGATAAAAATGCAGTTTTTCTTCATGAAGCAATCTGCCTAAATACAGGTACAGATAACTTTGAGGTAAGATATGCTGAACCTGTCAAATGCAAATATGGCTGTGAAGATGGTGTATGTTTAGGTGATGGTTCATACAACAAAATAGTAAAAGATGCTCAGAATGTTAATGTTGATAAAGTTAAAGTAACAGCTGAAAAAGTTGAACATAAAATTGTTCCACTTCCGCCTGCACTTCCAAAATCAGATAATTACTTTGAAGATGTTGCAGAAGAAAATATAGTTAAAGATGGATTATGTGATGGATGTATCAAAAACAACAAATGCCTTCCGTTAGGAACAAGACTTGTGAATGGTGATGGAGAAACACCAAAGTATTGCAATATAGACAGCAGCTTTGAGATTCAGAAATCAACTGGTTCAGTATGCAGCAATAGTTTTGAATGCAAAAGCAACTTTTGCAGCAACAACAAATGCCTTGACATTGAAAAGGAGATTAAACAGACACAAAATATGCTTGAAAGAATCATGAACTGGATAAGTAAATGGTTTTAGTGAGCAAAAACACATTCATAGATGTTAGCTGTTAAGTCAAGAACGCCATCTTATTACCTAATAGCTAACATCCTATGTTAAAGAATAAACCCTATATGGACCTAAACAACACCCCCTTTTTCCCGTTTGTTTAGGTCTTTTTTTTGTTTTATGAGCAATATTTAAATATAAATAAATAATATAAATCGAGGTGAAATAATGAGGAAAAAATTTAAAATAAGTACAAGTGTTTTATTATTATCTGTTGTATTATCAATGGTATTTGTCATTAGTGGATGCACAACAAAAACTGTTGTTTTATCTGATAATAATGCAAATCCACAACCAACTGCATTTCCTATTGATAATGCAGATGTTGATAGTGTGCAGACAATTGAAGATAATAGCGATGCGCAACAAAATAAAGACATAGGAAATATGCAGCCACCTGCATTTCCAGAGGATTAAAAATGAAAAAAATGTTATTATTGTTAATAAGTTTATTGATTGGTTCACTTATGATTATTTCTGTTTTTGCATATCCCAATAATCTATCAAATTCACAGATAAAACAATACGCAGATGCAAAACAATGTTCTGAAAAATATTGTTATTTTAACGTATACCTGCATAAAGGATGGAATCTAATGCCGGAACCATTGATGGATTTTGCAAGAATGGAAGAGAATGCTATGGATGATAATAGTAAGAATATTTTAGAAAATGTTTTTTCAAGCAGTTATAGGTATCTTTATGTTCCAAACATGAAAAAATATCTTGTTTTTAAGAATGATAATTCTGATTTTCAAACTAAAGAAGAGATGATTAGTTATAATGAACAGGGATATATTCATTTTACACCATCGTGGGTATATATGAAAAATAGCGCTGTAATCTCAATACCTTATTATGTCCCAAATATTAATGAATATAGTGATTTAAAGTTCAGATTAATAAAAGGCTGGAATTTATTGACAATAACTCCGCATTTCTATAAAGAACAGATAACAGAAGGAACTTGTAATATTGAGAATATATATGCGTGGGATGCAAATGCACAAAATTGGAAATTTATACCAAAGAGTAAAATATTTGGAGATGATGATTTTGTTGGTTATAGTACAGCTATAAAAACTGCAAATAACTGTGAATTAGGAACAGGTTCATCTGCAGGTACGCCACCAGCATTACCTAACTAATTTTTTTTTAGTTTACACAAGCTTTAACAAATCCTAAGAATAATGGATTTGGCTTTAGCATTCTTGATGTAAATTCAGGATGATATTGTGTTCCGACAAAAAACTTGTGTTCAGGTAGCTCTAGTATCTGCATTATCGGAAAATTTGGTGCTTTTCCTGAGAATACCATACCATTGTTCTCAAATAATTCTAAAAACTCAGGATTGAATTCAAACCTATGCCTAAATCTCTCTCTAATCTTTATTTTTTCATTATATAGTTTCCATGCCTTTGTTCCTTCTTTTACATCAATATACCTTCCGCCAAGACGCATATTGCCACCAAGACCCTCAATCTGTTTCTGTTCAGGAAGGATATCAACAACAGGATTCCTGCAATCAGGCTTTATCTCTGTTGTATGCGCATCTTCTAAATTGCAGACATGCCTGGCAAAATCAATGATTGCCATCTGAAAACCATAACATAATCCTAAATAAGGAATATTGTGTTCTCTAACATATTTAACACAAGCTATCTTTCCTTCAACACCTCTCTTTCCAAAACCACCAGGTACAATAATGCCATCTACTAATTTGGTTTCTCTTCTTTTATTAAAATTATTAGAGCCATTATAATCAATATCTTCTTTATTATTTTCATGATCATTGTAATTAATCCATCCATCATCAGATTTTAAAGCATCAACAACACTTATTTTTCCTTCTTCAATTTCAGTTGTTTCTATCCATTTAATATTTATTTTTGTTTTTGTAGCAGCACCTGCATGCTCTAATGCCTTGACAATAGATGCATACGAATCTCTAAGGTCTGTATATTTGCCAGTTATACCCACAGTTATCTCATTTTCAGGATTATCAATAGCATTGATGTATCTGTCAATCTTCTCTAATTCTTTTTGCTGTGTATAAAAATTACTCCTATGTTTCAAATTTAATATATCCAATATCTCAGAATCTAAATTTGCTTCTTTCATCAGCGCTGGAACCTTATAGATTGAATTCAGATCATGCACACTGATTACACGATTCATAGATACATTAGAAAATACACTTATCTTCTCTCTTACCTTATCAGTTGCTGAATTAGAGCACCTGCAAGCAACAATATGCGGCCTGATACCCATACCAAGAAGGCTTCTCAAGCCAAGCTGAGCTGCCTTTGACTTTTGTTCTCCAAGAAATTTTGGTTCTATGACATATGTTAATGCAACATTGCATACATTGCCTGAGCCTTCTTCATATGCTAGTTCTCTGACAGCTTCAATATACACGCTATTTTCAATATCACCTACAGTGCCGCCAATCTCTACCAACACAATATCTGCGCCAGAATCAAATGCAAGCTGCCTTAATCTTCTTTTGACTTCTCCTGTAACATGCGGAACATATTGCACATCTCTTCCAAGAAAACCTCCTTTTCTCTCCTGTTGGAGTATGCTTGTGAACATCTGACCGTTTGTTGTAAAATTCTGCCCAGTCAATGTAACATCAAGCAGACGCTCATATGTCCCTAAATCCATATCACATTCCATCCCATCATCTAAAACATAGACTTCTCCATGCCTAAATGGGTTTAATGTGCCAGAATCAACATTAAGGTATCCTTCTAATTTGATAGGAGTCACTTTGTAGCCATTTATCTGCAAAAGTTTGCCAATAGATGAACTTACTATGCCTTTGCCAAGACCACTCATGACTGTCCCATAAACAATTATAAATTTAGTCTTACCACGAACATATCCTTCAACCTTAGGAATATGAAACTCATGCTCTTCTTGTTTTACAGATATCTCTTTTAGTATATTTAATGTATTTGCTTCTTTAATCTCATCATTCATTTCAGTTTTTTCATTCATAATTTCACCCTATATTGTTATATATATTAGAATTACCATTTAATATTAAGTTATTTAAGATTGAGCATCCAAAAAATAAATTAGAATCATTATCCCTATATGTTTTGTTTAGGTGCATTATTTAGACCAGTAATAGATGATATTAAAAGATTGTTGGTCTGCAAAATATATATTTGAATAGAAAGATAATATGTTCACAACCTTTAAAAGTTATTTGTATTTAAGGTTTGTAATGTTTGTAGTATTTGGATTTTGATAATTGGATTTATTCCTTTGTCCTTACAAACCATACAAACTTTAAAAAGGTGAAATAAATGGTATTCAGGAAAGGATTTGACACAGATAAATATGTAGAAGAACAAACAAAATATATCAAAGAAAGAGTAGCTAAATTCGATAAGAAGCTTTATATTGAATTTGGCGGAAAACTGCTGTTTGACCACCATGCAGCCAGAGTTCTCCCAGGATATGAGCCGCACACAAAGATCAGAATCTTACAGACATTAGGTGATGATGTTGAGATTGTTGTATGCATCAGCGCAAAAGATATCCAAAAAGGAAGAATTGTCGGTAGCTTAGGGATAAACTATGGTGATTTTACACTTAAGCTGATAGATGATTTAAGAGCTTATAAATTAAATGTTTTCACTGTAGTCATTACAATGTTTTCCGGCGAAAGCAGTGCTGTGCAGCTGAAAGATTTTCTGGAAAGTAATGGGCTTAAAGTTTATACAACTGGAATGATTGAAAATTATCCTACAAACACTGATATCATCGCCAGTGAAAAAGGTTATGGCACAAAACCTTACATTGAAACAACAAAACCAATAGTTATTATAACAGGAGCAGGTCCAAACTCAGGAAAAATGTCAACCTGTTTAACAATGGTCTATCAGGATAAACAAAAAGGGATTGATGCTGGCTATGCTAAATTTGAAACATTCCCAATATGGAATCTTGAGCTGGAACATCCAATAAATACAGCATATGAAGCTGCAACAGCTGACATCAAAGACTTTAATCTTATAGACCCCTATCATCTAAAAGCTTACAATAAAGTTGCTATAAATTATAACAGGGATGTTGAGAATTTTGTGATTATCCAAAAAATCATGAAAGCAATTATAAGCAAGGATAATTTCATGAACACATACCAATCACCGACTGATATGGGTGTGAACATGGCTAAAACAGGTATTATTGATGATGCAGTCTGCCAAGAAGCTGCAAAGCAGGAAATCATAAGACGATTCTTTAGATATAATCAGGAGCTAACATTAGGTCAAGAAAAAATTGATACTATTGAAGTAGCTGATAGATTGCTTGAAAAAGTAAATCTGAAAGTAACAGACAGAAAAGTAGTAGAGCCAGCAAGAAAAGCAGCTGAAGAAGCCAAAGAAGCAAAGGAAGCAAAAGACAGAGAAAAAGGACATAAAAAGGTATTTTGCGGTGTAGCAATTGAACTGTTAGATGGAAATATCATCACTGGAAAGAACAGCTCATTACTTCATGCAGAGTCTGCTGCAATATTAAATGCAATCAAAACATTAGCAGATATACCTGATCAGATACATCTGATCAGTGAAGATATAATCCAAAACATAAAAAAATTTAAGATTAGTGCTTACAAACAAGATTCTGAAAGTCTGGATGTTGAAGAGACATTGGTTGCATTAGCAATAAGCGCAGCAACCAATCCAACTGCAAAGCTTGCTCTTGAGCAATTGTCTAAACTGAAAAACACAGAGATGCACTCCACCCTTATCTCAAAGAAAGGTGATGAATCACCAATAAGAAAGTTAGGGATAAATCTTACAACTGATGGAAAATTAAACGGTAATAAGTTGTTCATGGGATAATATCACATGTAATACAAACATTATAACCTCAGTTTGACAAGTGTCAAACTTGGGTTATAATCTTAAAAAAACATCCCATACAAACCACTAAAAACATGCCATCCATCAAATCCTGGTATTGGTATCATGTTGAATATGAACAAGAACATATTAATTTTTTTTGTCAATTCTAATGCAACAAATGTCGTATGACTGAGTTTTTTTGTTCTTTTTGATGTTTTTAGGATATATGCTGCACCTAACCACAGCAAAAGATTAACAGCTGGGCCTGCAAAAGCTATCAACGCAGACTGCCATGGCAAAGCAGCTGCACTATGAGCAACATATGCAGGAACAAAAAATACAAATGGCGCTCCAACTAATTTCAGTACAATACCTAAACCTAACCATGTATAAGCTGCATGAAAAGTAGCATATAAGCCCATTACAATTGCAGCAAATTTGTGGCCAAACTCATGAAATATGATTGCTGGTGCTGTGACAATGATAGCAAACTTAAAATCATCCCAATTAATGAATTTATTCTGCTTATGATACGCTCCAATAGGATCATCATGGTAAAATATAGGTTTTTTGAACCAATCCTTGAAAATGAAACCTATGGCTAACGTCATGATGATGATGTCAATGATTTCAAGAATTGATATAAATGCCATATTAGATCAGACTCTCTTCCATTTCTTTTTCCTTTTGTACACCCAATAATTTTAATATAGTAGGTGCAATATTTGCTAACCCTAATCTGTTGTTAGATGTACTCTTTTTTAATCTTATGTTTTTAAGGTCTAAATCTACATTAAGTTTATCTACATTATTATCCTTACATTTATATTTGTTAAAGATCAAAGTAAAAGGAACAGGATTAGTTGAATGAGCTGGTTTTTGCTCTCCATTTGCATATAACATCTCTTCGCAATTGCCATGGTCTGCTGTAAGCATCACAATATAATCTTTCTTCAAAGCTGCATTAACTAATTTACCAACGCAATAATCAACAACTTCACAGCATTTGATAGTAGCTTTCAAATTTCCTGAATGACCGACAAGATCACCATTTGCAAAGTTAAGAGCAATGAAATCATACTTTCCTGATTTGAGATGTGACAAAAGCTTGCCTGTAACTTCATAAGCACTCATCTCTGGCTTTTCTGCATAGCTTGGGCATTTTGGTGATGGAACTAATATACGATCTTCACCTTTGTTAGGTTTTTCAATCTGAGAATTGAAAAAGAATGTAACATGAGCATATTTCTCTGTCTCTGCAATCCTTAACTGCCTTAAACCATGCTCAGTAATTATGTGCCCTAAATTATCTTCAAGGTATTTCTCAGGAAAAGCACAGTTCATACCTAATTTTCTATCATATTTTGTCATACCAACATAAAATAGGTTTTTGAATTTAACTATAGGAAATTTATTGAAAGCTTTTTTTTCTGAATTATTTTTGCAGGCCGAATCTTTTTTATCTGTACTTTTATTATCAGGATTATCAGAATTATCAGGATCAACATTCAAAAACGCATAAGTGATCTGTCTTGCCCTGTCTGTCCTAAAATTCCAGAATATAACTGCATCTTTATCTGAAATATTTGGTGTGCCTTTTATTTTCATCGGCTTTACATAATAATCTGTCTCTTCTCCTGGACTACTATATCTGTAAGCTTTTTTCATAGCAACCAAAATACCTTTAAGTGTTCCTTCTTCCATAAAACCTTTGCCATGCACAAGCAGATCATAAGCTAATTTTGTACGATTCCAGTTTGTATCTCTATCCATGGCATAATATCTTCCTATTATAGAAGCAATATTAACATTGAATTTCCCATCTCTTTTGTTTGCACCTATAGCTTTTACTCTTTTATCAAATTCTTTGAAATATTTGTCTGCACTTCTTTCAGGAACATCTCTTCCGTCTAAAAATACATGTACATAAACTTTGCTGACCTTTTTTTGTTTTGCCAGTCTAATAAGAGCATACAAATGTTCAGTTGTGGCATGAACGCCTTCATCACTGAATAATCCCATCAGATGCAGATTAGAACTATTTTTCTTTACATGTTCTATAGCTTTTAGAAGTGTTTTGTTATTGAAAAATGATTCATTATTCTTACTATTATCTGTTTTATTTGCGTTTAATTTACCTTCTCCAATAGCAATTGCTCTATTAATTCTCTCATATTCCTGCCATATTATCCTGCCAGCCCCGATAGTATAATGGCCAACTTCACTCCCACCCTGCACACCTGCAGGAAGGCCAACTGCATTCCCATGAGCACTTAGATAAGTTGTTGGATAATTTTTTTCATAAAAATCTGTGTTTGGTGTTTTAGCAAGAACAACAGCATTGCCTGTTTTCTTTGCATCTTTAATTGAATCTGCTGCTGAATATCCCCAGCCATCTCTGATTATGAGAAGGATTTTATGTTTTGGAGTGAATTTTCTTTTATTTTTTTGGGTTTTTTGAATTTTCATTTCTTTCACTTATTAAAATCAATTATGATCATTGAACTAAACAAATATTTTTTTATCATCTGAACTTCAGCACATTCCCAGCATATATTGCTTTGCTTCCTAATTCTTCCTCAATCCTCAACAGCTGATTATATTTTGCAAGCCTTTCTGATCTGCAAGGAGCACCTGTCTTTATCTGACCACAGCCAAGAGCAACAACCAAATCTGCAATAAATGGATCTTCTGTCTCTCCTGACCTATGGCTGACCATAACACCCCAATTATTTTTCATTGCAAGCTTAGCAGCATCAATTGCCTCGCTTAAAGAGCCAATCTGATTTACTTTCAACAAAAGAGCATTGCACATATTCCTGTCAAGAGCCATCTTTATTCTTCTGGGATTTGTGCATAAAAGGTCATCACCGACAATCTGTATGTTTTTTATTGATTTATTTTTTCTTTTGCCATCAGATGCATTACGACTACCAATCTTGTCTGTCAGATCTTTCCACGGCAGAAAATGATCCTGATCAAATGGATCTTCAATTGATATGACTGGATAATGTTTTACAATATGCTCATAGAAATCAAGCATCCTATGATGGCCTAATTTTTTCCCGTCAATATGATAATACCCATGCTTATAAAACTCAGAAGCTGCTGCATCCATGCCTATCTTTACTTTATTTCCATAACCTAAACTATCAATTGTCTGAACTAAAACCTGTAAAGCATCCTCAACTTGATCAATCTTTGTAGGAGCAAAGCCACCTTCATCTCCAACATTAGTTGATTCTTTGCCATATTTGTTTGATATGACTTTCTTCAGCTCATGATAAACTTCAGCACCCATCCTCAGGCTTTCTTTGAAATTCTTCCCAAAAGGCGCAATCATAAATTCCTGAACAGCAAGCTTGTTTGCTGCATGTTGTCCCCCATTTATAACATTGAAAAATGGTACTGGCAGCATTTTTCCTTTACCAAGTATAGAATAAAGCTGTTTGTTCTGTAATTTCGCTAATAAAGATGCAGATGCTAAACTGACGCTGAGGATTGCATTTGCACCAAGCTTTGATTTGTTAACTGTACCATCTAAATCCAACATTACCTGATCAATTTTTTTGGGATCCCTTACATCCATACCTCTTAATCTTTTATTGATTAAGGTATTAATATTGTTGACAGCTTTGAGAACTCCTTTACCGCCATATCTTCTCTTGTCGCCATCCCTTAACTCCAATGCTTCATGTATACCAGTAGAAGCACCACTAGGAACCCTGCCATAAGCCATACCTGATCTTGTATAAACTTCTGCCTCAACTGTCGGATTTCCTCTGGAATCTAATATCTCTCTTGCTTTTATCTTTGTTATTCTGAAACTTGGCATTGTATCACCTGTCTATAAAGGTTTGAAAGTAATCTTTAGAACCTTTCAAACTTTTTTTCTTATATCCTAATCGTGTGAACTTTTTGCATATCTTGCATGAATATGTTATTGTTTTACCTGTAATCCTGATTATACAGTTCTTGCCAGGCATGAGAAATGAATAGCAATGTTTACAAAACTTTCTTTTTTGCAGGGATGTAAGTTTCACTTTATATTTCATTGCCATCTTTCTTGCTAAATAAACATATCTATCACTAAGTTTAGAATCCTGATTGTACATATCAATTGCTTGCCTGAATAATTCACTTATTCTCTGCTCTGCAATAATCTTATTCTCATCTCTCTTCTTAAGAACTATGTGCTTCTTTTTCCTGCTCCAGTTCCTGCTTTTTGTCTGATTGTTACTTATAGCAGGCTTATTCATTGCTTTATTTGCCATAATTATAATTATAGGAAGAATTAGTTTAAATAGTTAATGGAGAAATAGATATAATAAATTAGGTTTAAAATATAAATTAATCATTGCCTTCTTTCATCTTCTTGGCTACTTCTTTGAATTTCTCAATCTGCTTCTCACTAAGTTCGCCATATTTCAGATAATTTATCTTAATATTTCTTAGGAATCCGCTTTTCTCATAGTAATCATCAGGAATATCAAACATCTTCTTCATCACAGGATCATCTATCTTTCCATTCAGCTCATTCTTCTGACATTCGAAACATATCGGAAAATTTGTTTTCCATGTTATAAGAACATAATTCTTCTTGCATCTGATACATTGTTTCTTATATTTTATTGCCATAATATTAAAATTAGGAGTAGTCCTTTATTAATGTTGGGATTTTTTGGGCTTTGCGTATAAATTCAGAATGATGCCATATTGAAATAGCTTATTTTTCTTCGATTGTTATGTATAATTCTTGCTAAAACTTGTGTAAATATTGTGTCATCTAACCTTTTTGTTACAATCCCAAATATTCTTTTAAA
>JBDRKY010000077.1:0-26110 GCA_043813525.1 Candidatus Woesearchaeota archaeon | reverse complement strand
CATAACCTGTTAATTGAATTTTTGTTACTTTCTTCATATTAGCTACAATGTAGCTAACTAATATTTATATTTTTATATGTTGTAGAATATAAATCAATGAAAAGTATATACTAAAGAATATAAATTAGCTTAATAAGTACTGAAAACACAAATATATAAATATGAGTTCTTTATCTTTTAAAAAATAGATTATATATTAATCTAATATTATTATATAAGTGGGGTGAAAAACAATGGTTAATTTAGCGGTTATTATACCGATTATGGCAGTTGTTTCTTTATTAGTAGCATATTTGTTTAATGTAAAATTAAATAAAGTAGATAGAGGAACTGGGAAGATGAAAGAGATTGCAGATGCAATCAGAGAAGGTGCTATGACTTTCTTATTCAGAGAGTACAAAGTTTTAGTAATTTTTATGGCAGTTGTTTCTGTATTACTATTCTGGTTTGTAGCATGGCAGACAGCTATTGCATTTATTGTTGGAGGAATATGCAGTGCTTTAGCAGGATTCTTTGGTATGAGAACTGCAACAGCAGCAAATGTAAGAACAGCTAATGAATGCCAAAAATCATTAGGTAAAGGTCTAAAATTAGCATTTCAAAGTGGAGCTGTTATGGGATTAATGGTTGTCGGTCTTGGTCTTCTTGGTGTATTTGTCCTGTTTGGAATATTCAAAGATCCTAATTATTTGTTTGGATTTGGTTTTGGTGCTTCATCAATCGCATTATTCGCAAGAGTTGGTGGAGGAATATATACTAAAGCTGCTGATGTTGGTGCAGACCTTGTGGGAAAAGTTGAAGCTGGGATTCCAGAAGATGATCCTAGAAACCCTGCTGTAATAGCAGATAATGTTGGAGACAATGTTGGAGATGTAGCTGGGATGGGAGCTGATCTTTTCGAAAGCTATGTTGACAGCATCATAGCAGCAATGCTGCTTGGTACAACAGCAGTAGGTGCAGGTACTGCAGGAGCAAGCAATTATGTTGTATTACCTATGGCACTTGCTGCAATAGGAATATTAGCTTCAATACTTGGAACATTCTTAGTAAGAGGAGAGAAAAAAGAAGAGCTTCATATGGCTTTAAACAAAGGTATTTTTGGAGCATCAGCCATGATGATTTTATTTGCATTTTTTGTGATTAAATATATGATTGGAGATATAAGCATATTCTATGCAACAATATCAGGCCTAATCGCAGGAATAATAATAGGACTATCAACTGAATATTACACATCAACTGATAGATCACCAGTAAAACAAATTGCAGAAGCATCAAAAACAGGAGCTGCAACAAATATAATAGCAGGTCTTGGAGTTGGTATGTTATCAACAATCATACCTGTATTAGCAGTTTGTGGTGCAATAATCTCAGCATATTATTTTGGCGGATTATATGGTATTGCAATCGCTGCTGTTGGAATGTTATCTACATTAGGCATCACATTAGCAGCAGACACTTATGGGCCTGTAGCTGATAATGCAGCAGGTATCGCAGAGATGGCTGGTATGGGTGCTGAAGTAAGGAAAAGAGCTGAAAGCTTAGATGCAGTAGGAAATACAACAGCTGCAATTGGCAAGGGTTTTGCAATTGGCAGTGCAGCATTGACAGCATTAGCATTGTTTGTCAGCTTCAGCCAAGTAGTTGGCCTTGAAAAGATAAATGTACTTGACCCAAATGTACTTGTAGGATTGTTTATTGGCGGCCTTATGCCATTCGTGTTTTCTGCTTTAACAATGAAAGCAGTAGGTGAAGCAGCAGAACATATGGTCAATGAAGTTAGAAGACAATTCAAACATATAAAAGGATTGATGGAAGGCAAAGCTAAGCCAGATTACAAAAGATGCGTGGATATATCAACAACAGCTGCATTAAGAAAGATGATCTTGCCTAGCTTACTTGCAATAATTGTTCCAATAATCATAGGTATATGGAATATTGAAGCATTAGGTGGTCTGCTTGTTGGAGTTACAGTAACTGGATTTTTGATGGCTGTATTCTTATCAAATGCAGGCGGTGCATGGGACAATGCAAAAAAGTATATTGAAGAAGGGCATCATGGTGGTAAAGGAAGTGATGTACACAAAGCTACAGTTGTGGGTGATACAGTGGGAGATCCAATGAAAGATACCAGCGGACCTGCATTGAATATATTGATTAAACTGATGTCAATTGTTGCACTTGTGTTTGTACCATTGTTTTTGGCAATGCATTAATTTTTTATTTGTTCTATTTATTTTTATTATTCTAAATTCTCTGTATTTAGATGATTAGACTCATAATCTTGCCTATATCTTTCATGAACTCTTATAGGTATTTGAGAAGCAATAGATTTAGCTAAGGTTAAATATTCTTGTGAAAGATGTTGTGAAGCTGGACAATTCTTGTCCAAAGTCCAAACTAATTTTCCATCAACAACATTAAAACTAATTGGCCATGATTGACAATCTTTAGGTTTATTATCTTGAATTGAACATTGCCCATTCTCCAAAAAATAACAAGGTTCTTGATCAATAACATAATAACTATACATATCCTTAAACTTTAAATATGGAAAAAGCTTTTCTAATCTTTGTTTATCTTCTTCTAAAAATAAAGGTGAAGCATTACAACATGCAGCACCACATTTTAAACAATGTTCTAATAAGCTTAATTCCTGCATAAATCATTAGGAAAACAACGAATAATAAATAATTATTGTATATTTAAGCGAATAAATTAAAAGAAAGATAATATAATCCAATCTGAAACAAAGTTCTGGCTGTAGGGAATATTAATTTAAATCCCAAACCCCAAAACCCAAAACCCAAAACCCAAAATCCAACTCTCAAACTCCAAAAAGGAGCTACGCTCTATATTCTTTTTGGGATTTGGTTTTTTTGGGATTTGGGATTTATTTTTGTTGGGATTTGGGATTTCCAAGCGTTAGCTTGGTTTGTGATTTATAATATTAATATCTAAAAGCACGAACTTAGACCAATACCTGTATAATCTAAAAATATATATATTCATTGAATATTAATAATGTTAAAATGACAAATAAAAAAACAACTGAAAAAAAGAAAGAGAGAATTTCTATTGAAAGTGCAATGCAGGAATCAAGAAAATTTCAACCATCAAAAAGATTCTGCAAAAATGCATATATCAAAAGTGAAGAAGAATACAATAAGATGTATAAAGAATCTATAAAATATCCTGAAAAATTCTGGAGTAAACAAGCTGAAGAAGCAATATATTGGGAAAAAAGATGGAAAACTGTGTTTACATGGGATAAAAAGAGATGCAGATTTACATGGTTCAAAGGTGGGAAACTTAATGTGTGTTATAATTGTGTTGATAGGCATCTTGAAATTAGAGGGAATAAAATTGCTTTGATCAGTGAACAAGAAGGTAAAAAGCCTAAAAAAATTACATATAATGAGCTTCATAAAGAAGTCTGCAAATTTGCTAATGTACTTAAAAAATACGGGCTAAAAAAAGGTGATAAAGTTCTACTCTATATGCCGATGATATTAGAATTGCCGATAGCAATGCTTGCATGCACCAGAATAGGAATAATACATAGCATTGTGTTTGGTGGGTTTAGTGCTGATGCAATATATCATAGATTAGAAGACAGTAAAGCAAAATTAATCATAACAGCTGACGGAAGTTACAGAAGAGGAAAATATATAGATCTTAAGAAAAATGTTGATGACGCGATTAAATATGGAAAAAGTAGTATCACTAAAAATATTAAAAAAGTAATTGTTGTCAAAAACACAAAAGAAAAATGCTGTATGAAGAAAAAAAGAGATGTATATTGGCATGATGAGATTAAAAATTCTTCTGTAAGATGTGATTATGAATATATGGATGCAGAAGATCCTTTATTTATCCTATACACATCAGGAACAACAGGAAAACCAAAAGGTGTGTTGCATACAACAGCTGGCTATTTATTATATGTTAATCAAACTTTCAAGTACATATTTGATTATCATGAAAAAGATGTTTTTTGGTGCACTGCTGATATTGGATGGATTACTGGACACAGCTATATTGTTTATGGACCATTAAGCAATGGTGCCACATCAATTTTATTTGATGGTGTTCCTGATTTTCCTATACAAAACAGATGGTGGGAAATTATTGAAAAACATAAAGTAACACAATTTTATACAGCACCAACTGCAGTCAGGATGCTGATAAAGTTAGGAACAGAATGGACAGAGAAAAATGATTTATCATCCTTAAGATTATTAGGAAGTGTGGGAGAGCCAATCAATCCTGAAGCATGGATGTGGTATCATAAATATATAGGTAAAGGAAGATGTCCAATAGTTGATACTTGGTGGCAGACAGAGACAGGCGGCATATTGATAACACCTTTGCCAGGCGCAACCATATTAAAACCAGGCTCCGCAACAAGACCATTTTTTGGGATAGATGCTGCTGTAATCAATCAAGAAGGTAAAGAAGCAAAAACAAATGAAGGTGGAAATCTTGTAATCAAAAAACCATGGCCTGGACTGATGAGGACTGTTTATGGTGATCATAAAAGATATGTTGAAACATATTTTTCACAAAACCCGCCTTATTATTTCACAAGTGATGGAGCAAGAAGAGATGAAGACGGTGATTTCTGGCTGATGGGAAGAATAGATGATGTGATTAATGTTTCTGGACACAGGATTGGGACAGCAGAAGTTGAAAGTGCTCTTGTCAGCCATAAAGGTGTAAGTGAAGCAGCAGTCGTGCCAATGCCGCATGATATCAAAGGACAAGGCCTTTATGCATTTGTAACATTAAAGAATGGTATTGAAAAAAGCGAAGAGATTAAAAAAGAGCTTATACAGATAGTTAAAAAAAATATAGGATCAATAGCTAAACCAGACAAGATTCAATTTGCTGAAGGACTGCCAAAAACAAGAAGCGGCAAGATAATGAGAAGAATATTGAGAAAAATTGCTGAAGGCGTTGACAAGGAAGGTATAGGCAATACTACAACCCTTGCAGACCCAAATGTTGTTGATAATCTATTGGCAGAAAGAATATAGATTCTATTAGAAACTATATAATTTATCAAGATAAAGTTTATATAGGAGTAATGTTTTTAAAAACATAGAGGTATCTACTCTTGAGTAAAAATAAAATAAATCAAGTAAATTGATACCTATATTGTGACAAAAAAGCGTAACATTTTAATAGTAGTATTCCAAGATTACCATTAGTTGGGGTGAATTTGTATTGATTTTATTAGTTTATCGCGACGATTGGTAAAAGGAGGGGTGAATATAAAATGATTGTAAAAGAAGAATTTTTAAGTAAATTGAGAAGATATTTCTCATTAAATTTATATGAAGTTAAAATTTGGGCTGCTCTGCTCAGCAGAGGAGTCTCAACAGCTGGGGAATTGAGTGACATAGCTAATGTACCAAGAAGCAGAAGCTATGATGTATTAGAAAGTCTTGAGAAAAAAGGATTTGTTGTCATGAAATTAGGCAAGCCAATCAAATATCTTGCTGTACCGCCATCAGAGGTTCTTGAAAGAGTTAAGAAGAATATGAAAAAAGAAGCTGATATTAAGATTGACAGGCTTGAAGAATTAAAAAATACAGAAATATTGAAAGAGCTTAATTCATTGCACAATCAAGGCATTGAACTTGTTGAACCAACTGATCTGAGTGGAAGCTTGAGAGGCAGGCATAATCTTTACAACCATCTTGAACTGACAATAAGAAATGCAGAAGAATCAGTGATTATCATGACCACATCACAAGGGTTTATGAGAAAGATTGAAGGGCTTAAGCCAGTATTTGAGAAGATAAAGAAAAGAGGAGTCAAGATTAGGATATGTGCTCCACTCACAAAAGAAACAATGGATGCTGTGAAAGACATTAAAGATGTTGCTGAAGTTAGACATACTGATTCAAAAGCAAGATTCTGTGTTGTTGATGGAAAAGAGATTATATTCATGGTTATGGATGATACTGAAGTACACCCAACATATGATATAGGCATATGGGTCAACACACCATTCTTTGCAAGCGCAATGTATAATCTTTATGATCTTGCATGGAAAAGCATGAAGCCTTTAAAGAAATAATAATGTTTATTTCTTCTTTTTTTATTATTTTTAGATATAGTAAATTTTATAAATACCAATTAGTTAGTTATTCTCTATGGATATAAAGAAGCTTATTGAGACATTGCATCCATTAGAAAGAAGAGTATTGCCTCTATTAGTAAGAACAAATTCTCTTAATGGAGTGATGAATGATACTAAACTGCCATTGGCAGCTGTCATGAGAGCTTTTCAATGGCTGGAAAATAAAGAGATTGTCACAATAAAAGAAGAAATCAAAGAAGTTGTTCAACTGAACAAGATTGGAATATCTGCTTCTAAACATGGACTGCCTGAGAAAAGATTCATATCAGCAATCAAAGATAAGCCATTGGATGCATCTGAACTCATAAAAGAAGCAAAGCTTGAGAAAGATGAATTAAATGCATGTATAGGCATCCTTAGAAAAAAAGCAGCTATTGATATCAAGAAAGATGGAAATGTGATGATAATTTCTATAACTGAGCAGGGTAAAAAGATGTTATCAAAGGAATCTCTGGAAGAATCTTTCCTGAAGCGATTATCAGAAGGATCTGTTGAATTAAAAACATTGAAGGATGAAGAAAGATTTGTATTTGAAAATTTTAAGAAAAGAAAAGATTTTGTAGAGGTTATCACATTAAAGCTGAAAAGTGCTGAACTTACTGAGTTAGGAAAGGAAATAATCAAGATAGGAATAAAAGATGTGAAAGTAGTAGACAGGCTAACACATGATATGCTGAAAAAAGGGAGCTGGGAAGGAAAAACATTCAGAAGATATGATGTACAGATAAATGTTCCACTTATCTACGGCGGAAAAAGGCACTTTGTGAAACAAGCAATAGAATATGCAAGAAAAATTTGGATGGATATGGGATTCAAAGAGATGACAGGACCAATACTTAATACATCATTCTGGAACTTTGATGCATTATTCACTGCACAAGACCATCCTGTAAGAGAAATGCAAGATACATATTATATAGGTAATCCAGAAAAAGGAAAATTACCTGATAACAAAATCATACAAAGAATAAAAAATACACATGAAAATGGAGGTTCAACAGAAAGCATTGGATGGAATTATTCATGGAATGAAGAAGAAGCCAAAAGAAATGTACTCAGAACACATACAACAGTATTAAGCGCTAAAACACTTAAGCAATTGAAAAAAGAAGATTGGCCTGCTAAATATTTTGCACTTGGCAAATGTTTTAGGAATGAAACATTAGACTGGTCTCATCTTTTTGAATTTAACCAGACTGAAGGGATTGTTGTTGATCCTGATGCTAATTTCAAAAATTTATTAGGATATCTAAAACAATTTTTTGCTAAGATGGGATTCCCTCAAGCAAGATTCAGGCCTGCATTTTTTCCATATACTGAACCAAGCATAGAAATAGATGTGTTCCACCCAATACGTAAGCAATGGATTGAGTTAGGCGGTGCTGGAATATTCAGGCCTGAAGTGACAGAACCCTTGTTAGGAGAAGAAGTACCTGTGCTTGCATGGGGACCTGGGTTTGATAGGATTATAATGGATTATTATAAAATAACAGACATGAGAGATTTATATAAAAATGATATTAAACAATTAAGGGAAATAAAAGCATGGATAAGATAAAAGTTTAGATGATTTTCAAAGAACAAGACAAATATGAACAAGGACAAAAATGCCAACCATAACATTAAACAAAAATGTGTTTGAAAAGCTTGTAGGCAAGAAATTGCCGATTGATAAGCTGAAAGATAGGATAAGCATGTTAGGTACAGATCTTGAAAAAATAGAAGGCAATGAGATCCATGTTGAGATATTTCCTAACAGGCCAGATATGTTAAGCGAACAAGGTTTTGCAAGAGCATTCAGCTCATTTATTGGTGTTAATACAGGACTAAGAAAATATAATGTGAAGAAAAGCAGACATAAAGTTATTGTGAAAAATCTTCCGAAAGAATGGCCTTATGCAGTAGCATGTATTGTAAGAGGGCTTAAATTAGATGACGAAAAAGTAAGGGAAATTATACAACTACAAGAAAAATTAGGTATGACATTCACAAGAAACAGAAAAAAAGGAGGATTAGGCCTATATCCTTGTGAAAAACTGACATTCCCAGTTAAATTTATAGGTATGAAACCAGAAGATATCAATTTTCGACCGTTGGAATTTCCAAATACAATGCCAGTCAAGCAGATATTAGCAAAACATCCAAAAGGAAAAGAATATGGGTATATTATGGAAGGATGGGATAAATACCCTGTATTTGTTGATGATAAAAATATCATAATGTCAATGCCCCCTATAATTAATTCACATGATGTTGGTAAAATAGATGAAAATACAACAGATGTATTCATTGAAGGCACTGGACCTGATCTAAATACAATTAAAACATCTTTATTTATCCTAACAACCTCATTAGCAGATATGGGAGGAAAGATTGAATCATTAGATATAGTATATCCAGACCGAAAATTTACTTTCCCAGATCTATCACCAAAAAAAATAAAACTTAAAATTGATTATGTAAATAAAATATTAGGAGTAAAATTAAAAGATAAAGAGCTCAAAAAATATTTAGAACAAATGGGTTATGGAATAGAAAAATTCGAAAAAGGAAAAGAAACAAAAGCGATTGTTTTAGTGCCAGCATACAGAGCAGATATACTTCATCCTATTGATCTTGTCGAAGATATCGCAATAGCGTATGGATATGAGAATTTTAAAGAAGAAATACCTAATGTAAGCACAATTGCTGAAGAAGATGAGTTTGAAGTATTCAAGAAGAATGTTGCCAATATAATGGTAGGTCTTGGCATCATAGAAGTATGCACATACCATTTAATCAATGAAAAAGACCAAACAACAAATATGTGCCTAAACACAGAAGTTGTAAAGCTTGCCAATGCAACAACTGAAGAATTTAATTCATTAAGATTATGGATGATACCTTGCCTTATGAATGTTTTAAAACATAATAAACATAATGAATATCCACAAAACATATTTGATATTGGTGTTGTATTCAAGAAAAATATAGAAAAAGAAACAAATGTTGAGGAATTCACAAGAATAGCATGCGCATTATCTTATCCTGATGCAGATTACACAGGAATCAGGCAGAGATTAGACAATCTGCTAAAAATGTTAGATGTTGAATATAAAGTGATAGAATATGAACATGATTCATTTATCCCAGGCAGAGTAGGAAGAGTTGTTGTTGATGGAAAAAAAATAGCAGTATTAGGGGAGATATCTCCTGTAGTTCTTAAAAATTTTGAATTAAATATGCCAACAGGTGTATTTGAGCTAAACCTGACTGAATTGTTTAATATAAAAAATAGAAACAAATAAAAAACAAGATTAGATTATTATTCTTTTTTTGTAGATGTATTATCTTTTTCCTTATTCACAAGTTTTGCTTTATTATTATCTTCTTTCTTTGCCTTCTCTTCAACCTTATCTTTCTTTGATTTTTTTTCAACTTTCTCTTTCTTAGGCTTTTTAAGCTTGACTTTCTTCTGTTTAGTTGATCTTGGTTTTTTATCAGATTTTTGCTTTACAGATTTTTCTTTTTTCTCTGAACAATCAATGCCTTCTATCTTCAAAGCAGCAACAACATCTTTATTAGAAGCATTTTTAGCAATAGTGATAACTTTGTTCAATGGCTCAAGATGAGCAAGATTACATTTCTTTCTCCTTGTTTGACCATCTATCAACACATAATTATCATCAAGAACATCAATAACAACACACTTTTTACCAGCATCTCTGCCTGCTAATTTTACACACAATCTTCCAATATTATATATTCTGCTCATTTTACAATCCTCCTATCTCTTATCTTCACTGTAAGTTGCCTTATACAGCAAGAGATTTCACTGTTAAATACCACAATAAATTTAATTGATTTTGTCAGATTATATCCTAACAGCAATCTTAAACTTTGTTCTCATACATTTACTGCACAAAACACCGCCAAATGGTCTCTCTGGCCTTTTATGTGTTTTTGGCATATTCTTCATCTTTGCTGGCAATTCTCTAGGCACACCCTTAAGTAAAGCACCGCATTTACCACATTTTGCCTTTGAAGGCTTTCTTTTTCTATATTGGACTGTAACCTTACTACTTGGAACCCTAACAAATACTTTCCTCATTGATCTTGATCTATGTTTTGGTGATACCATTTAATTACAAGAAAATACTGGGGCTTTTTAAATGTTTGGTTTTATTGTTAAATGATTTAATATACTTTTAAAAGCTTTCTTAAGCCTAAACTAAATATTAAAGAAAACAAAATATAACTGCCTAACCACCCAAATGTCTTTACCCATGGTATACTTCCTAAGACAGGAATGCCTTCAAAAGCAAGTATATTTTTATTACTTATTGTTATTGTTTTTAATCCATTTTTTCTTACAATATCAATTGGTTTTTTATACACCCTCTCTTCAATGGCTGGACTGATGATTATATCTTTGATATATTCACTATCACTATGCTTGAACCTTAAAGTATATTCACCTTGTTTTCCATTTAACACAAACTTTGCCTGATTCTCAAGTATCTGCTGACTATTCCCATTCAAGAATTCTATATCCTGCACATCAGACATCTTAACATCACCAGTAATACCAACATCAAAATCTAACAAAGCGCTGAACTCTTGATCTTCTACTAAAGGATAATAAGCCATATGCATATTAAGCCAGCTAAAAATAATGATTATTGGAATAAAAGTAACTAATGTAGGCCGCATAGAATGCATCATATATTTCATATTGATCTGCATTGAACGTTTCTGGACACGCATCATCTCCTGTGGCTTGTCTCTCAAAGCTTTCATCTGCTTCTGTAATTCTTTAATCTCTTCTTTCAGCTCTTTCATAAGACTCTGATTAGTAAGATACTTGTAAAGAACAACTATTACTAAAGATATCAAAAAAGAGATGATAATGATTGAAAGGAGATAAGGCAACTTCAATAATGGAGAGAAAACTGGGTCCAATAATGATGAAAACATCATATTCAATGAATCTAAAAAAGACATTTGCTGAGTACCTCTTTATTTAGTTTAAATTACTAACCTCTACTTAAATTTAAATATAAATTAAATATTAATTGAATATTAACTAAACTCCTCCACCCATCATTTTCCTTAGCATAGGGTGCATATCCATCATATGTTGTTTAGCAATCTCTTCATATAATCTATAAATAATCATGACTGTAAGCATTATACCTGTTCCTGAACCTATTGCTCCTAAAACATCTGCAACACTTGCTAAGAAACCAATTGTGGCACCACCCATTATAGTCAATGGACCAATATATCTCTGCAATAATCTTTCAAGGATTCGTTCATCTCTCCTAAAACCAGGAATAGTCAGACCAGAGCCAATCATCTGTTTTGCCTGTGCCCTTGCATCCATACCAGATGTCTGAACCCAGAAATAACTGAATAACATACAACCTAAAATCATGACTAAAAGATATATTAAAGCTTGTAAATATGGCCCATACCCAATATCAAAACCACCTTGTGTGATAATCATACCTAATAATCCACCTCTACCTCCTGGAGCATACAACCATGAGACTATACCAGAAACAGCAGTACCTTGTGCATTGATTGTTCCTAGTATAGGAAATCCCCAATTCTGTAAGAACTTTGCCCATAGCTGCATATTAGCCAACAAAGCAGATACTAAGATTACTGGAATAACATTTGCATAAGTGAAACTTAAAGGCCATCTGATGCCATGACCACGAACACGTCCAAAAGACAAAGGAATCTCAATCTTCATTGCCTGTGAATAAACAGCAATGACAAAAACAAATATTGTCGCTATAATCATAGTTATCGATAAAAAGGCAGTTTGTGGATCACCTGCACCCAATGATTGAAACAATTGAGGAATCAAACCTGTTGAATATGTGATATCACCAACTGATTCTGTGTTTGACACCCAACTGAATGTTTGAATAAACAATTCTTTTGATACACCTGCAGCGATAAACAAAGAGATACCTGAACCAAAACCCCATTTACTGACAATCTCATCCATCATCAATATCAAAAGACCACCTAAAGTAAGCTGAAAAACCAAAAGCAATTCTAAAGTGAAAAACAATGATGTACCTGCCAATTCAGTTGCTGGAGCAAGACCACCCATGAACACATAAATAGCTGCCTCAAATACAATGAAAAATATGGACATCAATTTATTGATACCCTGAAAATTTCTTTTCCCTTCAGATGTAGTTAAATCAAATTTAACAATACCAGAACCATTTAGCAATTGTAAAACTATTGAACCTGTGACAATAGGACCAATACCTAAAGATATGATTGAACCAAAACTTGCACCAAGAATTACTGATAAGAACTCAAATCGTGCCAATGCATTATTTCCAAGACCAAATAAAGGAATAATCCCTAAAATAAAGAAAAGTACCAAAATGAGACCAGTCCATTTAAGCTTTTCCTTGAAAGAAAGCTTTTTTTGAGTAGGCCCTGCCACTTCAGGCAGATTGAATATAATCGGATGATACCATGCCATATAAATTCCTCTTTAAATATGATAATATTTCAATGATATATATAACTTACTAAAATAAATATATAGATTTTTATATCTTTCTATTATAATAAAGATTAATCAGTGTCATCTGTTTTATTAGGTACAGAAGCTGTTTTTTTGGTCTTGTCAGGATTTTTAGGTTTTTGTGCTGTCTTTTTTGATTTTGATGAATCCTTTGATTCAACATTAGATTTTTTAATAATAATTTTAACAATAACTTCTCCACCTGTAGCATTAATCTTCTCAATTGCCTTGCCACTTGCTTGGTCCACAATAATCTTATACTTTTTAGTTGGATTTCCAGTACTCAAAAGCTTACCAATATTAAGTTTATTAAAGTCCACAACTGAAAGATCAGATTCTTCTTTAATAATGCCTTTCTTTATAAAACTATTATATTTCTCTTCTAATGCTGCAATATTAAGGCCATTGATTCTCTTTTTGTTAGGAACAACAAAACCTTTTGAACCAAAATAATCCTGATTCCAAATACTTGGTTTGTTTGTATCAGCTCTTTTACCAGTACCAGCATTACCACTACCACCCCTATGGCCTTTACCTCTGCGTTTCTTCATAGAGCCTCCGCCATGTGTCTTAGAGCCCCTTTGCCTGACATTTTTCTTTCTTTTTCTTGCAGTCATTTAAATCACTTAGTTTTATATTAATTATTTAGATAAATTATGTTTAATGCATCATATTCCTGATAAGATCATTAATCTTTGCTCCACGATAACCTAAACCACCACCACAATTAAATGGTTTTTTAATGCCTTTTCTGCCATAACCTTTCTTAGGGCAATTTAACCTGAAAAATGGCTTAGTCTTATTTTTATCCTTTGGATTTGGTTCGCCTCTCTGATCTATCATATCTTTTAATGTTGATTCATCAATCTCCCCCCATGTGATATAATCTTTGGCTTTGTTGATCATACCAACAATAGAAGGTGTTGCTTTATGAACTGTGCAAAAATTACGTTTGTGCAGCTTTAACATCTCAAGAGTGTTCCTGATATCACCATTAAGACCAACAACACCCCTTATCCTAACAACTGCAACCAAAACATCTGGATTCATACTTTTATCAATCTTGCTAATATTAGATTTAGATGTTACATTTGATGATTTAGTCTGCATCTTATTAGTTTTCTGATCTTTCTGGTTATTTTGAGTTTTGTTAGTTTCCATTTTTAGTTACCTTAATTAATCAAATTGAAATATTAAGTGGTATTTGTATTATTGTTTACTTTTGCCTCTGCTTCTTCTAAGATATCCATAAATTCATCTTTGGTATCTGATGTTGAAAGTTTACCATCGACTATATTCATATCCTTCTTCTGTTTGGCAGTGATCCTTGCTTTCATCAGATTATTCATTGCATTAAGAAATGCCTTGATATGATTAATCTTTGTCTTTGTCTTACCAAATGTTCTTGACCATACATCCTTGACACCAGCAAGAGCCAAGATTTTTGCACACTCTTTCTCAATACACAAACCAGTACCTTTTGGAGCCGGAAGAAGTTTTACAATAACAGAACCGCATCTTCCTTCCACTGCAAAAGGAATTGTATGTGGATTCCCGCAATTACATTCCCATGAACCACAACCACGAGTTATCTTTTGAATATTTAATTTTGCTTTTCTGATAGCTTTTTCTCTTGCAGGAACCGTCTCTTTAGCCTTGCCATAACCAAGACCAAAATAACCATTCCTATTCCCAACTATAGCATATGTTGCAAACTTAGGCTTATTGCCTTCTTGTGTTTTCTTCTGTGTCTGCCTGAATACTCTTCTCTGCCCACCACCAAATTTACCTTTTGATTGCCCTATCAATAAAAGATCATGCTCAATATCTGGAATCAATATCTCAACAATCTCAGGCTCAAGTATTGTCAGGCCATTATTAAGTATATAATCAACATCTTTTATGCTGCCATCTTTAACTTGCTTGCCTATGGTGGTCTTAGGTGTCCATGATTCCTTATCAAATTTATTTTTAGGAATCTCCTTCTCTTTCTCAACTTCTGCTTTTTCAATCTCTTCCTTAGGAAGAGTCTCTTTCTCAACATCACTGACAACAGAAATTTTTTCAAAGTCTATCTCACTTTCTAAACTCTTCTCAACTTCTGCAGGAGATAATGTTTTGTTATTAGTCTTTTTATTATTTGTTTTATTATCTTGAATAGTCTCATTCATTTTATCCTCAGGAATATCATTGTCTTTTTCCATTCTAATTACCTATGTTTAAATCTTTACTTTTCAAAATCTTTTCTTTCATTAAAATAAAATCACCTGTCATCTTTCCAATATCTGCTTTTTTAAGTTTAGAAAATTGATGTGAACCTGTACTTTTTAATTTATCTGCAAACTCTACAATATGCTTACCTGAAATCCTGTCATCTGAAGGAAAAACTTCTTTCCTGCATGGAACTTTTAATCCTGCATCAATTGCACCCTTCACTGCAGCATATATCCTTGAACCATTGATACTAGGATGTAACCCTAAATCAAGTATAGCCTCTTTGATATCTTTGCTTTGTGCAAGCTTTCCAACCATAAGACCAGTAAGATAAGCTGCAGGCAGATTGTTCTTACCATATTTCCATCCTGCTTTCTCAAGAGATCTGGTGTTATAGGAAACTAAAACCTTATCTCCAGCCGGCTGATATTCAACTATCTGAAGCAATATATGTTTCAATGATCTTCTAAGTACTAACCTTGCCTTGTTTGATTTTAGCAAAGAAAGCCTTTTATAATAATTAGTCTTGCCTTCTCTTTTTCTTCGGTATTGTACAGTTACAGTTATCTTAGTCATTTTTAGCTCCACTATTAACTTGCCTGTGTGTTTTACTGGCTACAAGCTTATGCTCATTAATATAATTCTTTAAATGCTTATGTGTTCTGAAAAAACCACCCTTTGCTTTTACATAAAGCATCCTATAGATCTTAGTTGATAATAAACTCTTTTCTTTTAATTTCTTAAGGAAACTTCTCTGAAGCCTAATCTTATTTATCCATGACCTTTTTTTAGGTGTTCTTGCATTAGCAGTTCCTTTTCTTACACCTTTTCCTCTTTGTCTGCCTTTTGTCTTCTGGATATGCCTCTTCTTTGCCCTTACTCTAGAAACACCTTTCTTCTGGATTTTTCTAATCACGTGCTGCCTAATCAATGATTTAATGTCTGCTTTTGTAATAGCTTCTTTAATCTCTTTCAAACTATCAGGATCAAACACAACCCTCTTCTCAGAACATTTCAAAATCTGAGCTGCAATCCTTTTCTGAACTTTTAGTTTCATTTTTAATACCTATTTAATACCCGCTGTCTTTTGTAGTCAGTATCTTATCTTTAATCTTCTTATCTTTTTCCTCTTGACCATTATCAGCTTCCTCAGCAATACTATCAATATCTTTTTTCTCTTTTTTGGATTTCTCTGTTACTTTTTTCTTCTCTTCTTTCTCCGTCACTTTTTTCTTCTTCTCCTCTGATTTAATCTTCATCTTATCATCATTATCTTTAATGAACTTATCAGCATCCTTAAGATTAGCAATAATTATGTTTAACTCAACAGCTTTTTTTATCAGATCAATCTTCTTTCTTAACCCAACCTTTGAACTGATAACAGCTGCCTGTAGTTTTGGATCAACAGCCTTAAGCTGAGACTGATTATTCACAACCACAGGAAATAAGCCATTAGGCAACATACCATAGACTGCAGCAGGTGACTTATAACCTTTAGTGACTGATTTACGGTTCCCTTTCTTATGCAATCTCATCTTGCTCTGCAACCCTTTAGGTTTTCTCCATCTTGTACCTACACGCTTTTGACGATTAGCATCCTGCCTAATAAAATTAGGTTTTCTTCTCTTGATATGCTCTCTTAATGAAAGCAATTTTTTAACATCTTTCACTTTTTGTACACCTTTTACATCCTGTACTGTTTTTATATCTGTTTTTTTTGACATCAGTATACCTTATTCTGGTTTTTCAGTTATGAATATCCCCTGCTGGAAAATGCGCCTGTCAAAGCCAACCCTTGTGCTCAACTTCTCAATCTGGCTGGCAACCTGACCAGCAAGCTCAATATCAATAGCCTCAATAGTAACAATATCACCATCAATCTTGATACTGACGCATGGATTAAATCTTAATATTCTTGGAACCTTCTCTCCAATAAAATTCTTGATTATAAATTCATGATTTTTTACAGTTACGTTCATAGGAAAATGACCTGAACATATCTTTAGCTTGTATACAAAACCCTCATTAACTCCCCTAAACATATTTTTCATATGCGCAAAAATTGTACCCAATTGTGTCTTTTCTCTCTTACTCATCTTAGGAATGTCAACAACAATTGCATTATCTTGGATAGATATTTTCATGTTAGGATCAAAAAAATTCCTTTTCAGTTCACCTTTGGTGCCTGTGACAGTCAACAGACCAGCATCTAACTTAACTGTGATGCCTGCAGGCACATTCAATTTTTCCTTATAATTCTTGACATTCATTTTATTTATTCCATTTCTTAATAACAATAAGCAACAAGCCTGCCCCCAATACCTTTTTTCTTTGCTTCATTATGCGTCATCAGGCCTTTTGAGGTGGACATAATAAGGATCCCTACATTTCTTGAAGGTAAAAATCTCTTCTCAAATTTGTCAAAGTTATCTTTTGTAACAGCATATCTTGGCTTTATAACCCCGCATTTGTTTATATTGCTCAATAAGTTAATTTCCAACATGCCGCCTTTGTTGTCTTCAATCTCTTTGAAAACACCAATAAAACCTTCATCATGAAGTATGTTCAAATTAATCTTTATCATCTTAGATACAGGTTTCACTATACATAACTTCTTACCTAATCTTTCACAATTAAGGATATGTGAATAAACATTTGCCAATATATCATTTAATACCATTACATCCACCTTTTGATTAAATTATCATGATTTTTCTAATTATATTTCTTGAACCCCAAACTTGCTGCTACTTCCCTAAAACACTGCCTGCATAAATGCAGACCATATTTATTGATATGCCCTCTGATTCTCAAGCATCTTCTGCACCTTTTACTTTCCTGCGCAATACCTGTATTTCTTTTTTTAGGAGTATTATGTTTCAAATATTTCTTCAACTTTGGCGGTTTTGCCTTAAGCTGAGTCAATGGCTTTTTATAATGGCTATAAGTCAATTTAATTATCCTCCACTTTGATACCAAATTCTGATTTAATGAATTCAACTGATTCTTCCTTTGTAACCTTATGCTTTAATGAGATTGATTTCTTCTTGATCTTCCTATTTTTCACACGATAACCATTCCTACTGACAGTAAAGCACACCTGAAATCCCATCAATCCAAGTTCAGGATTATATTTCACACCTGGCACATCAATATACTCTTCAACACCAAAAGCAATGTTTCCATCAGCATCAAAATTATTTAATTTAAGGATATTATTCTTTGCCTTCAAAAATCTCACTACAAAATCACGCATATTCTTTCCTCTTAATGTTAATTTGCATCCAATTGGAAGACCTGGCCTTAAACCCCAAGCAGGAATCCTTTTTGTAGTTTTTGTTTTCATAGGCTCAATACCAGTAACATATTTAATAAGTTTAACACCTTTATCTAACAGACCTTGATCTTTACCTGCACCTATATTCAAAGTGATTTTCTCAATCTTGATTTTCCTGTTTGGATTCATTTGTAATTCCTCATTCAATCTTGATAAGCGGCTTGTCTTTGCCGATAAGATAAGCATAGTCCAAAGACGTCTGCAAAACATCATTAGACAATGTCCTGAAAACAATTATGTTCTCTTTCTTCTTTATACTTTCAACCTTGACAACTGAACCGATAAACTTACCACCTACAAAATATACAGATGCATTATTCTCAAATGCCAATACATCCAAAATTTTTTTATTCATAAAATCATAGACGACAACATCATCTATCTTGCAGGGCACACTTTTGACATCATCAATTAACAGGTTCATGCCATTGCTGAAATTAATCTGCAACTTGCCACCTTTCATGATTGTCTTATTGATTATCTTCAAAAGCAATATATTTTTTTCCTTATCATCTATAGTGACTAGCTTCAACTTACCATTATTGCCGATAATCAGCCTGTATGATTCATTTAATGCCTTGATATCCAGCACATCAAGAAAACCCAATGCATACTTTACATCAATGATTTTCTTTCCGTTCACAAGTACATCATTATTGTTGATTATATGCTTAATTTCATTTAAATTCTTACCTATTTTTAATATATCTCTCAACACTGTGCTCAAAGGCAAGCAAAATTCTAAACGTTGACCAGTAGTCATAGGCCTAGTTATGAATGTGTTCTGTTTTTTCTCTATTGCCCAAGTTTTAGGGCAATTTAACCTTTTAAGATGATTTTTTACCATTTTAGCTGCTCTTCTTCTCTCGTTTGAATCTTCTCTTATCTGAAGTGTTTATATCGATTATCTGTAAGTTTGAAGGGTGTACCGGCCTCTGCACTTTTGAACCATCTTTTTTCAGATGCTCAACTTTATCAATATACACAAACCCCCTGTTCAAATCAACTTTCTCGACTGCACCAACATGTTTCTTATAATTTCCCCTCAATATTTTTACCTTATCTCCTTTTCTGACTCTTATACATTTTCTCTCATATTTTTTTCTAAGCTCTTTTGATAGATTCACTCTTAAAAATCTGGATTTAATATGGAGAGGAGCATTAAACCTATATTTCCTTTGTTTTCGCGGCTGTTTGCTTGCCACCCATGATTTTGAAAAATCTTTTTTCATTTTAGTTTCCTTCACATATTTTAAACTATAATATTAGCCATCTTTGCAATACCTGGCCAGCGTTCACAAGCCTCTTTAGCTATAGGTCCTTTGAATAAGGTACCTTGTGGATTACCTTTGTCATCTTTCAGGACAACAGCAGCATTATCCTCAAACTTAATTCTTATCCCGCTAGGCCTGCGATACTCCTTTTTCTGCCTGACAATAACAGCAAACACAACTTTTTTTCTCATCTCTGGCTTGCCTTTTTTTACACTAGCAAGGATCAGGTCAGCAACACCAGCAGCAGGATATCTGCCTTTTGAGGTCTTGATCTTCTTTACTGAAATTACCTTGATAAGTTTAGCGCCGCTGTTATCACAGACCTGTAATATTGCGCCTTGCGGTAAACTTCTTGTTGTTTTTGATTTTAATCCTAAAATTGCAATCAACTCCTAATCAAATGATTATTGTTTTTGAATAATTACAAAACATTTTGTTTTGCTGATTTTTTTAGTCTCGACTATTGTAACTGTATCTCCTACATGAACATCTAAACATTCTGGTGCATGCGCCCAAACCCTTGTCCTTCTCTTCTCATACCTTTCAAATTTAGGCAGATATTTTTTTCGCTGCCATTCAACCAAAGCGTTTTTCTGAAAACTTATCCTTATAATCTTACCAACAAAAGATCTGCCTCTAACTCTTAAGGTACCATGAAAAGGACAATTATTGTCATTGCAACTTTTTACAGGTGCAGGCACATCAATGCCAATGTTTATTGATTTTTTCATTAAATTCACCATGTATACTAATCAGTTTTTTTCTTAGACATATCACGCCTTGACACGTTCTTCGCTTCTTTTCACAAGCAATCTGCCGTCAACATCATATGTCCTGTTTCCATGCCTTATCTTAAAGACACAGGCATATTTCATCACTTTTTTTTTTCTTGTTATCATTCAATATTGTAAATGTATATTTTGTCTCATCGACAATCTTTCCCTGCAATCTTAATAAGGCCTTGTTTTTTGAAGACACAATAATCATATCACATCCGATCAATTCTGTATTTAGGATGCTGGTCTTACTGTCCCTCATTTTTTATCTCTTGCTGATCTCTATTGTTTCAGGAGTAAAACCCATCTCAACCAAAACATCCCTTACATTATGACGGTGATCACCCTGCAGCTCTATATTGCCTTCCTTATATGTACCGCCACAGGCAAATTTTGATTTCAGTTTTTTTGTAAGGTCTTTTATATCAATTTGTTTTGGATCAATACCATCAATAATTGTATACGTCTTTCCAAATTTTTTCTTAACATTATATACTTTTATTTTTTGCAGCTCTTTTGCAATTGTCTCGCATACACATAAGTCTTGCGGCAACCCACATGTTGTACAGATTTCACTCATAATTGTTTACCATCCTTTTTTTGTTGATTGATTATATTATCAGTTAATTTATTATTATCAGGCATATAACTTAATAAAGCTTGGGCTGACTTAATCCGTGCAATATCTTTTTTAATCCCACGTATAAGAGTTGGTTTTTTTAGCTGGGTTCCTGTTGCACGCTGAGTATTCTGCTTCATTAACTCTTTTTGCAGCTCAACCAACTTGGTATTTAGGTCATCCATACCCATTGATTTTAATTCTTTGTATTTCATTTTAAATAATCATATACTAATTAGTATGTTCTTCCTGTTCGGATTTTGGTTCTTTGTCTTCTTTTGCAGGAGATTTTTTAGCTCTCTTTTTAGCTGGTTTTTTCTTGGTTGTGCTTTTTTCCTTCTCATCCCCTTTATCCTCTTCAGATACTGCTTCTTTTTCAGCATCTTGTTGTGCTTTAGGCATAAATTCTGAAAGATCTGATTTAAGCGCAACAAAGTCAGGTAAAAAAGTATCAGGAGGCATTATCCTGACTTGGATACCTATTGAACCACTCTTAAGCTGGGCAACCTTGTAAGATGTCCTGACACCAATAACTGCAACATTGCCGCTTTTTTTAAGATAACCCTGATAAAATCTCCATCTTTTTGCTCTTGTGCTGGGGATTTTCCCTGATATTAATATCTCAACACCAAGAGCACCTGCATTCATGACATCTGCCATTGATTTATGGCCAATTGCCTTGAATCTCATAGGGCCAAATTTCTCAAGTGAATTAACAATTCTCTCAGCAACAATATTAGCATCAAGATTTATTTTCTCAATCTCATTGATCTCAATCTGTGGGTTCTCAAGATTAAACTTCTTCTTGAGCGCTAAAGTAAGTTTCCTTATGCTTTGGCCTTTTCTGCCGACTATAAGACCAGGGCGTGATGCAAAAATTATTATTTTTTCACCTAAAGGCGTCATCTGTAGTTTGATATGGCTAAGACCTACTCTCTTTAAATTATCTTGGATATATTCCTGAATCTCAAATTCCTTGATTTTTTGGTCAATTACCTTGCGTACAATCATTTTATTACCTTCTTAACTGATCTCTTTTGTTTCTTCTCTGATTCTGTTTTTTTTGTCTCTTCAAGGACAACCTCAATATGTGTCCTCTTCATCTTAATGCCCCTTTGCCTGCCAAAGTGCCATGGAGTAGATGCCTTATGAGCACAGATATGTCTTACAATCATACCATTAGTATTTAATCCCTTAAATTGAGCATTTGTTTCTGCGGTGTTGATAATGTTAAGTATGGCATGACAAGTTTTCTGAGGAAACCTTCCTGGACCTATTTTTGGCTTATGGCCAATATCCTTATTAAATTTTCTGTAAGGAATTGCCTTGACTTCATTTATAGCATCTTCAAGTATTACTTTAGCTCTTGCGACTGGCTTGCCCCTGACAGCATTACATACTTCCACACTCTGTTTTGTAGATATGCTTAATGAAACCCCTATCGCTCTCGCCATAAGCTCTTTATTATAATCATTAAAAGCATATTTGTGTGTCATTTTTTACCTCACTGAGACGCTTGCGCTTGATCTTGTTGCACCAACACCTGGTGCACTATGGGCAACCCTTAATCGGGTCAAGACAAATTCACCCAAATAATGACCTAACATCTCAGGAACAATAGTCACAGCAACAAACTGTTTGCCGCTATGGACTAAAATATGTTTATCCAGCATCTGCGGGACTATAACAATACTTCTGCAATGAGTCTTTACATTATTGCCTTTTTTCTCAAGCTTTTTCAAAAACTTTTTCTGGGCATCTGTAAAACCTCTTGATAATGATCTTCTTTGACGAGATGGAATCAGCTTAGCAAACTCTTTCAAACTCATTGCCTTAATCTCATCAACTGATTTGCCTTTATAATTTATATCTTTAACTGCCATAATTACACCTTAATAAGCATTAACGTTTCTTTCTGCCTGTTCTCCTTGCACGGATCATTCCAACTTTCCTTCCAGGAGGAGCATTTGCTGGCGCAACCCTTGCTTTTGATTTTCTTGATGACCTCTTGTTACCAAATGGATGGTCTACTGCGTTCATTGAACCACCACTTACCTTTGGATAAAGCCTGTTCTTAGCCTTCATCTTATAAAACTTATTACCTGCTTTAAGGAATGGTTTTTCCGGCCTTCCACCACCTGCAACAATACCTATAGTAGCTCTACAGTTAGGATTGAATATCTTCTGTTTTTTTGATGGCAATAAAACAGTTGTCTTTTTGCCAACCTGTGCAACAACCCTTGCAAAAACACCTGAACTTCTGACAAATTTACCGCCATCACCAGGAGCATTTTCAATATTGTATATAAATGTACCTTCTGGTATATATTTTAACTCTAAAATATTACCCACCTCAACATTCTTACCACCATGCTCTATAATCTGATTGACATAAACATTTTCTGGTGCAATCATCAAAGATACTTCACCACTACTATATTCAACCCTTACAAGCGGAGCAGAATGTGCAGGACAATGAATGATATCAACGATTTTACCTTTAACAGCACTATTACCAATACTTGGATGTTTTGCACGACCTTTGTATTTAAAAGATGGACCTCTATAAGTTGTGCTTCCTTTTCCTCTACGTTGTGCAATGATTCGTTTACCCATTTTCGTTGTTCTAATTCTAACTTATTATTATTTGATTATGCATATATCTCATTAAATGATTATATCATTCCATCACATAATCCCTAATTTTGTCGCGATGTCTATAGCTGGCTGGTCTACAGGTAATTTGATATATGCTTTTTTCTTACCTTTAGGCGTTATTAATGTAGTAATTGCCAATGCCTTAATCTTGAACATATCTTCAAATGCTTTCTTGATTGCAATCTTGTTTGCTTTTCTGTCTACCATAAAGACTAATTTGTTCTCTGCTTCCATTATCCTTATTGCCTTTTCTGTAGACAATGGATATTTTATCACATTATATGAATCATTAGTATATGCCATAATAATCACATGAATAATTTCTCCTTATCTAACCTGTCTATAGCAGCCTCTGTGAACAATGTAAGACGACCCATATTGGATCCTGGCGCCAATAATTCTGCATTGAGATATTTTACATCGACAACCTCAACACCAGGCAGGTTCTCTGCTGCTTTTGAAAGTTTGCAATGTTTTGAAACAACCAATAAAGGACCTTTTCTTTTCTTATATTTTCTGCCCCTAAGCTTGCCTTTGCCTGCCCTTATCTTTTTCACAGATGCTCTCTGTAGCTCTTCCTTAAAACCTAATTTATCCAATATGTTTTTTATATCAATAGTCTTCTCGACATCTTCAATCTTGTTTTCTATAATAAAAGGATAATGGTTAGGAATCTTATGCCCCCTCTCTGTAACAATCTGTGGAACAAGAACAGCTGCAAGCGCACTCCTTATTGCTTTTTTACGTTCTTTCTTATTAATCTTTATTGCCCATATCTTGCTTGATTTAGGCGGATGCGCCCTTCTGCCGCCAACAGTGCCTGGAGCAACTGCACCAACCCAATTAAATCTTTCTCCACGATGAGACATGATCTTTCTAGGAACTCTGGAGATACCATGACCATAACTTGTCTTGTAATTGTGCCTTCTTCTGCTGATGTTTGCACTATGGCGCATACCTGCCTTAGGATGTGCACCATATGGCTGCCTTTTATTTGCCCTAATTACAAAAAAAGCCTTAGCTATAAGGTCAGGCCTAATCAGTTCAGTAAACTGAACAGGAATCTTTTTTTTGCTAATTTCTGTTTTTGTAATGCTATAAACAGCTAAATCCATTTTTTATCCTCATTCCTTGTTTAATCTTAATAATCATAAATATAATTTAAGATACCTCAACTATTGATGGAGCCTCTTTAGGTGTTTTAGTATTTGGCCTCATCGGATGAGTAAATCTAACCAATCTTTTTTTAGGGCCATTGACTGATCCTTTAACTAATATATACTCATTTCTCACAACACCATACCTGATAAAACCACATTTAGGGTTTATATCATCTGGCTTATCTGAAATCTTAAGCAGCCATTTATTATATTCTGTCCTTGTGTGATAACCCATTTGACCAGCATGTGCCACCCTGTACATCATATGACCTTGACCGCACCAACTACCTAAACTACCTGGTCCTCTTTTGGTCTTTTCAGATTTATGATGCCTTATCGATACACCAAATCTCTTTACAGGTCCTTGAAAACCTTTTCCCTTTGTTACAGCATGGAAATCCAATAACTGCCCAGGCTTAAAGACGTCACCAACCCTGATATCTTTGCCTGCATTATCTTTCACAAATGCAAATTTCTCTTCTTTTGAACCACCAATATGAAGTTCAAATACATCTGGCTTTTTTTTGCCGATTGTGGTCAATTTTGGCTGTGTATAAACCTTAATCCTTATATCATCATAATCAGTTAAATTGATATTGTCCAATGAGTAACCTTCTTTTTTAGCTGATAATTTCAGTTTTCTTCCAAGCTCTTTATCAGCCTTGAATGAAACTTCTTTTTTCAGAATCCATTTATTAACATCATATTTATAGAATAAAGCAGAAAAAATCTTGAGAGGAGGGCATTCAACAACAGTGACAGGACATGATATTTCCTCGCCCTTTGTCTTCGAAGTTTTTCTGTTGTCAATATAAGCTACATGAGCCATACCAACTTTATAACCAGCAAAACCAAGAGGTTGTGCATCTTTTTGACCAGACCATGCCCTAATTTTAGGATATATTCGTTTAGCCCTTTTTCTAGGCCAGAACTGCATGCTTCCATGTCGTGGATTGTGTGCTTTTGGCATATTTGTTCACTTGTTTTATTTTTAAATTATTATAATTATTTAATTAAGAGCATAACATCTAGGCCTAACTTTTTCAATAGCATTTAACAGCCTATTGATTGCGTTTTTTTAGAAAAGCAAGCCATTAAATGACTTATTTACTTGAAAAAAACGCTTTTTCAGGCCCATAAAGGGTATACTCAGAGTATTTACAAGTTTTCTTGTTAATTAAATACCTATATGTGTTTTTTGTTAAAAGAGATGGGTTATTTATAAAGTTGATGTTTTGGTGGGCTTTGCGTATAAATTCAGAATGATGCCATATTGAAATAGCTTATTTTTCTTCGATTGTTATGTATAATTCTTGCTAAAACTTGTGTAAATATTGTGTCATCTAACCTTTTTGTTACAATCCCAAATATTCTTTTAAA
>JBDRKY010000076.1:0-18725 GCA_043813525.1 Candidatus Woesearchaeota archaeon | reverse complement strand
TGCTGGAAAAGAAGAAGCAATAAGGCACATCAATAATTTAACAGATCTTCAAAAGAACCTACTAAAATCACTAAACATTCAAATTCTTAAATAAAATTACAGGTTTTGGTCTTGAACTGTCGAATGTGGGGTAATAAGTCTAATAATATGGCAATACTGCTGCCAGTTACCATCAGCGAAAACTTAAAATGACTTTGTCGTCAATGGTTTTCGCTTTCTCGCATCTAACGAATTAAAATGTGATGGTAACAATAAGAGGAGGCAGTATTGCCATTTAAATAAGACTTATTAAAATCATTAACTTTTTAAACAAATAGGGCATTTTCGTGTGATATGGCAAAAAAAGAAAATAAGATAACAGCAGACAGGCTTATTCCTGACAGTTCTATCATTGTTGAGAGCATATTATCCAAGAGATTAAATAATAAAGAATTAGAAGTAGAGGAAGTGATAATCCATGAAGCTCTTATTCAGAAGCTTGAATATCTGGCATCTAAAAACAATACTTTGGGTTATTTAGGTATGGAAGAGATTAATAAGCTGAATAGGTTTGGGATTAAGATAACTTTTTCTGGGATGAGATTAAGATTGATAGAAGTTGAGAAAATAACAATAGATGAATTAGATTTAATGATAAAAAATCTTGCTTATGAAGAAGACTGCACATTAATCACAGCAAAAAAAGTTGTTGCAAGCGCTGCAAAAGCAAAGAATATAAAATTAATATTCATCGAACCGCCTGCAGAAGGAAGAAAGATTGCATTGGAGAAATATTTTGATGAAACAACGATGTCTGTCCATTTAAGAGAGAATGTACTTCCTTATGCTAAGAAAGGGATGCCTGGCAGCTGGTCATTTGATGTTGTTGGGAAAAAAGAATTGACACAAGAGGATATACAGCATATTTCAAGAGAGATAATAGAAGAAGCAAATATCAGAAAAGACGGCTTTATTGAGATTGAAAGGCCAGGAAGCACAATCATACAGCTTGGCAAATACAGGATTGTAATCACAAAACCGCCATTTTCAGATGGTTGGGAGATTACAGCAGTTAGGCCAGTAAAAAAACTGAATCTTGAAGATTATAAATTATCTGATAAGCTGATGCAGAGATTAGTTGAGCAGGCAGAGGGTGTATTAATTGCAGGATCTCCAGGTGCAGGAAAATCAACATTCGCTGCTGCGCTGGCTGAGCATTATGCAGACCAGAACAAGATTGTGAAAACAGTTGAAGCTCCAAGAGATTTAGTACTGCCTGAAAAGATTACACAATATGCCATAAGTCATGGTGATTCACAGGAAGTGCATGATATTTTATTGTTATCAAGGCCAGATTACACATTTTTTGATGAGATGCGTAATACAGATGATTTCAGGCTGTTTGCTGATCTTAGGCTGGCAGGTATTGGTTTCATAGGTGTTGTTCATGCAACTAATCCAATTGATGCAATCCAGCGTTTTGTCGGTAGGATTGAGTTAGGTGTAATCCCGCAGGTAATTGATACTGTTATTTTTATAAAGAACGGAGCAATTGCAAAGGTATTAAATCTGCAAATGGTTGTTAAAGTGCCGTCAGGGATGACTGAAGCAGATTTAGCAAGGCCTATTGTTGTTGTCACTGATTTTGAGACAAAGAAATTAGAGTATGAATTATACAGTTATGGTGAAGAGACAGTTGTTATTCCTGTTTCTGGTAGCATCAGTAAATTAACAAGCCCAGCAAAGAATCTTGCAAGCAAGCAGATACAAACTTATCTGAAGAACATAGTCAGTGAAGTTGATGTAGAAGTTGTTGATGATAATAAGGCTGTCATTTATGTTCCAGAGGCAGAGATAGCAAGGATTATCGGAAAACAGGGAAAGAACATTATGGAAATTGAAAGACAAGTTGGTATAAAGATTGATGTAAAGCCATTAGGAGAGAATAAGAAAAAGAATCAGACTGATGGTCAACCAATTGATTTTAATGTAGCTATTGGCAGAAAATGCTTGACATTTGATGTTGATCCAGAACATATTGGCAGGGATGTGAATATTGTTGTCAATGGAGATTTTTTGATGACAGCAAAAGTAAGCAAGAAAGCAAGGATTAAAGTCAGGAAAGATAACAAGATTGGCAAGATAATGATTGATGCTGTTAATGCTGGAGAAGTTGTAGAGTTGAAGCTGGTTTGAAAAAACAGATTTATAATTTTCGTTTATTTCTCTGCTTTTTTCCATATGTTATGAAAAAATCTTTTGTATTGTTCTGCATTTTGCTTTGATTCAACAACAATAGCAGTAGGATTATCTCCCATCAGCAATGTTACAACAGTATCATTATGGATTAAAGTGCTTGACGGCAATGGCTCTTTACTGAATCTGGTTTCACATTTTTTTAGATTTTTAAACACATATTCAACAATAGATTTAAACTTATTCTCTGTAATTATTTTTACAAAAACTCCTTTTTTATCTCTTTTCAGATGATAATTCCTGTAAAATAGTTTATATTTTACATAATTATCTTTTTCTCCAAGATTAAAGACATAATATTCATCACCTTTCTTCATAGAAGCAAGCATATTATCATAAACAGCCTGTATTCCCCTAAAACCTTCATAGATTGTCGCTTCCTGTTTTTTATCAGCTAATTTCCGCCGCAGTATTAATTTAGGAATAATATAATTAATCTCTGTTTTTTGTGACTGAATTTGTTTTTCTTTTTCTTCCAACAGATGTATTATTCTTTTCGGATCTGTTGCCTTGAAATGTTTGACATTATTTTTTAAGATATATGACACAAGACCTTTTTGCAGAAGTTTATCTAATGTAGGATAAATTTTAGATATTGGAATCTTCACATATTTGACAAGTGGTGTAGTTGTTGTTTCACCTAATTCAATAAGACCAAAATATACCTTGATCTCATTTTGGGAAAGACCAATGTTTTCCAAGGTTTTATAATCTTTAGCTGTCATAATTCAAGGATATACTAATTATTATTTAAACATTTCTATTTATCACCACTCAAAGGGGTAATAATAATTATATAGTGCATAAAGATTATAGATTAGATTAAATAAAAGATGACATACAATAATCCAAACAAAAAGTTCAGAAAGATGTTTTCAATCACAATGGGCTTATGTAGAGGGGATATTTATATGCCAACTCATGCATTTAATATAATTGACATTATTGGGAGAGGTCATGATGATATCATATTTAAGATAGAAAACGGAAAGAATACAGGTTATTTTAGTGAAGAAGTAATAGAGTATATGGGTAAACATGGTTTAGAAAGACTTTATTCTAAAGAGTTTGTTGAGAATAATAAGAAAAAAGTAGATAAGATTGGCAAAGAGCTTTGGAGTTATTCTGAATATATCACATCATTGCCTATAAAGCATATAGAAACAGAGATATTGCTCAAGCATTACAATGAATTATTCAAATACATCCAAAAAATGTTTGGTTATTTTAATGTATCGCAGCCTTGTATCTCTTTTGCACTTGAAGAAGAGATTGCAAAGAAAATGAAAGAGCATGGTTTAGATGCTGACACACAATACAAGATATTGAATATAATGTTAAAACCAGATAAGACAACATTGATTGAGGAAGAAGAAAAAGATCTTATAAAGATTGCTTTAAAGATAAAAGCAGACAAAAGATTGTTTGAATTATTTCAACAGCCATTAAATAAGATAATTGATGAATTGCACCATTTAAATAATAATAATAATAATAATAACCTTATAAATAATAATCATGATAGCAACAGTTATATTTATCACAATTTATTCAATGAATTGATAATTCACGAGAACAAATACATGTTTCTGGCATCTTCAGAAAACTTTGATGAATTTGCAAGAGAATATTTTATTGATAGAATAAAAGATATGATCATAAAAAAGAAAGATGAGCTTGAGCATGAGATAATATCTAAAACACCTGATGTGATAGCATTAAGCATTGAAAGGAAAAAAATAATGATGAAACATGCTCTTTCATCTGAAGTCATACATCTAATAGATGTTGCAAGAGAATATTCGTACCAAAGGATGTTAATAAGAATATTCTTGACAAAGGCAATTAATGTATGGGGAAAACTATTAAGAGAATTTGCCAGAAAGATGAATATTAGTGAGGTAGATGTTCAATATCTGCTAAAAGATGAAATAAATGCATTTTTCGAAAATAAGTATGTTATCGAACACAATAAACTAAAAAAAAGAAAACAATTATCTATATTTGCAATATTCGATAGAAACAAGCCAATCCTGCTGACAGGAGAAGAAGCAAGAGAATTTAAAGAACAATATCTTAAGGAAGATTTAGAAGAATTAAGTAAGAAAAGATTTCTTAAAGGAACAATAGTTAGCAAAGGTTTTGCTAAAGGTAAAGTGAAAATTCTTGCATACGGAAAAAACATGGTCAAGCAGATTAATGAAATGGAACATGGCGATGTTCTGGTAACAGGCAATACAAGACCAGATATGATTATTGCGATGAAAAAAGCCTCTGCCATTGTTACAAATGAAGGTGGCATAATGAGCCATGCTGCATTAATTTCCAGAGAATTAGGTATTCCATGCATTGTCGGCACAAAAGATGCAACAGAGATGTTCAAAGATGGCGATATTGTAGAAGTTGATGCAGATAATGGTATTGTTAGGAAGATTAAGAATTTAGAGAATACTTATAGAAATAAAGATGAATAGAGAAATAATCAGTAGAGATGGAGAAATAAATAAAATGACGCAAAGAAATATAGGAGAATTTAAAAGAGTAGAGTTAGTATGCTGGGGTAATATCCAAAGAAGTCCAACAGGGGAATCAGTTTTAAAATATAAAGCAGGACAAAGAAGTTTGCAATTAGATATTCGCAGTAGTGGTGTAAACACATTACATGTTGTTGCATTTGCAGATCAATTAGAAAGGCAGATTGAACTATTAAGTGCAGGCCTTAGCACAGATGTTGTCCCTGATGATTTAGAAGCAAGAACAAAACATTTTGCAGGTTTACATGGTAATGATGATGCAATTGCAGAACTAAGCCCTAAAGAGATAGCAGAAATTCAAAAGTTATACAAAAAGATTAGGCCAATACATATAATGAAAGCTCTTCAGTTAAGAAATGAAGCTTTGAGAGCTGCTGGAATTCCCAGTGAGTATCTAAGAAAAGTTTCAACTGAGGTATATTTTGCAGATCAAATAAGACCATATGATTTTAGACAAAGATATGATTTAGTACTTCCAGTTTCAGCAAAACCTGAAAAAAGATTAATTGAACAATATAAAAACCATGAAGAAGGTTCCCTTGTAAAGATAAAATTCTATGCAGCAGATCCATCACATAACCAAGTTATAGAATGTAAGTCAGAAGGTATAGTAAGAGTTCCTAAAATAAGAGTCTATTCTTCATTGTTTGATGCAACTGAACTTAAAGACGAGCCAGGATATGGTGCCAAGGGAGCAGCTGAACAAGTAGCATATTTCATGGATACTGTTGATAAAGCATTAGATAAGATAATGAATATAGTTAATCCATAGTTTTTCTTTATTTTTTATTTTACTTAAAAATCACATTAATTTACTCTTATTCCAACAACAAACCATATAAATAACTAAAATATACATACATTTACAATGTTAAATATAAAACTAATAAGGGATACACCTGAGATTGTAAAGGAAGATCTTAGGAAAAGGAATGATAATGAAAAGCTTAAGTGGGTTGATCAGCTGATAAAGAAGGACAAAGAATGGAGACAGCTACAATATAATGTTCAGGATCTTAAGAAAGAGAAAAATAATTTAAGTATGGAAGTCAGCAAAGCTAAGAAAGCAAAAAAAGATCCTGCTGAGCTGCTTAAAAAAATACCTGCAATAGACAAGAAGATAGAAAATATTGAGCAGAATCAGTTGAAGCTGAAACAGGAAATTGATGATTATCTGATGAGATTACCTAATATATTGCATGCTTCAGTGCCACAAGGAAAAGATGATGAAGAAAATCAGGATGTGGAGTTTCATGGAAAAAAGCCAACATTCAACTTTAAACCAAAGAGCCATGTTGATATAATTGAAAAGTTAGGCATAGCTGATACTGAAAATGCTGCTAAGATTGCTGGAAGCAGATTTTATTTTCTGAGGGGTGATTTAGCATTGCTTGACATGGCGTTGCAGAGATATGGAGTAGATTTCATATTAAGGAAAGGCTATGTTCTTACATACCCGCCATTCATGATGAACAGGAAAGCTTATGAGGGCGTTACTGATCTAGGTGATTTTGAAAGTGTGATGTATAAGATAGAAGGTGAAGATCTTTATCTGATTGCAACTTCAGAGCATCCATTGACAGCACAGTTCATGGATCAGATAATAGAAGACAAAAATTATCCCTGTTTTCCAGCTAAGCCCATAAAACTTGCTGGCATCAGCGCTTGTTTCAGGAAAGAGGCAGGCAGCCACGGCAAGGATACAAAAGGCATATTCCGTGTGCACCAGTTCACAAAGGTTGAGCAGATAATCATATGTAAACCAGAAGACAGCTGGAAGCTGCATGAGGAGATATTAAATAATGCAAAAGAATTTTTTGAGACTTTAGGTTTGCATTTTAGGGTTATGAACATCTGCACAGGTGATATTGGCACAGTTGCTGCTAAAAAATATGATATTGAAGTTTGGATGCCTGCGCAGGAAAAGTACAGAGAAGTTGTATCATGTTCAAACTGCACTGATTATCAGGCAAGAAGATTAAATATTAAATATAGATCAACAGAAAAAGACGAGAAGACAGGAAAGACAAAAGAGATAAAAGTCATACCACATACATTGAACAGCACCCTTGTTGCAACTGGCAGAGCAATGGTCGCTATCTTAGAAAATTTTCAGGATAAGGACGGCAATGTGCATATACCAAAAATATTGCAGCCGTATATGAATGGAAAAAAGATGATAAAAAAAGTTTGAAAAGAGAAAAGAGGTTTATATCAAACATGAATATTCATGGTATTATATTCATAATTGTTGGAGCAATTGTGTTAGGCATTTCTTTATTTAAGGAAGAGTTATTATTATTTAGATATTTAGGTGGTGCATTCATTCTTTATGGTACTTTTAAATGGATATTTAAGCTTATCACTGGTGGCAATTCCAAGAAAGATGCATTAGATAAGGCTGAGTTGTATAGGAGATATGGTAATAGAGCAGATGATATACAACAAACACAGCAAAGGCAGCAAAATCAATTAAGACATAATATCAACAGGACACAAATGTATAGATGCAGGTGTGGTAATGATGTATTTCCACATAATACTTTTTGCAGTAATTGTGGTATTAGGTTAAGATAAACTATAATTCTTAAGAATCAAATCATCTCACAACAACAAAAGTATGCACATCTTTTCTATAATCTGAAGAATTATATGTATAATATGGTTTATTGCTTGGGTCTGCATGGTATGAATCAAGTTTATAGTCAGTGATATCGATAAAATCATTCACTAATACTCTTACTTCATATGGCCTGTGTTCATCTCTTAGATTAATTTTAATTCCACCTACATTTCTGTTTACTCGTTTATAGATTTCATCAATATCATATTCTTGGCCATGTAATCCATCATAAAAATGAAAGGATTATTGCGTATTTTTAAATGTTATCAAGCCTAAAATCCCAATAAATTTAAAAGTACATACTTATTATAATGAAAGAATGAAAACATACAAAAAGGTTTTGCTGTTAGGTGATCTTCATTTAGGAGATATCCATTTTAATCTGGAAAAGGAATTAATTGAAGTGATAAATAGTGATAAATTTGATTGTATTGTGATTGGTGGGGATACATTTGATCCATGGAGAGGCGAGGATATAGAAGAGATTATGATCAAATATCAGAATATATTCCATATATTAAGATCAAAGAGAAAAGTTATTTTCATTAAAGGCAATCATGATAAGGAATTGGAAGAATTAGAAAAAAGCGGATTTGTAGTAAGAACACATTTTGAATATTTAACACAAAAAAAAAGAAAAGTGAAAGTATTGCATGGCCATGAATTTGACAAGTATAGGAAAATGCTTGGATTTATGGGGATAATACTTGCATATGGAGAAGAAAAAGTAAATAGGATATTGAAATGGTTTAGAATACCTATTGCTTTAAGGATTGCTAGATTAGGGTTTGGTATAGACAAACCGACAATATGGTTAGCATTAAGAAAGAAATATTACCTATATTCAGATTGTGATGTTTTAGTATATGGACATACACATATTCCAATGCATAGAAAAGTTAAAGATGTACTTTGTTATAATTGGGGCAGCTGGCAGCGAGACAGAGGTTATAGGCCAAGTTATATAATCAATAGAGGTGAAGAGTTTAATATTGAATTCTTGCATACCCAAAAAAGAAGATTGATATGGCATTTTATCTCAGTGTTGAATAACATTAAAGAAGGTTATATCAATGGAAAAGAGAAAATTAAGAAAGGTTTGATAGATAAATATAAAAAAAATTAAAAAAGTCACAAAAACATCTTCTGATAATTGCTGTATATGATATTTGCTGCCTCTTCGGCTTCAATCTTTTTTATCAGAGCTATTTTCTTGACAGACTCAGCAATAAAAGCAGGCTCATTCCTCATGCCTTGGTATGGTGACAGAAATGGTGAATCAGTTTCTGTCAAAAGCTGTGGCAGAGGAATAATTCCAACATTATCCTGAAACTGCTGGCTTTTCACTATGTTTGTCGGGATAGAGAAGCTCCATCCTTGCTCTATCGCCTTTTTCACAAGCTTATTTTTCCCGCAGAAACAATGTAATACAACCTTTTTCATCTTTTCATTTTCCAGAATATTTATCACATCTGCTTCTGCTTTTCTTGAGTGTACAACAATAGGCTTATTTATCTTTTTAGCTAATTTCAGGTGTTTTACAAAGATCTCCATCTGCATCTTTTTGTTTTCATTAGAATAATTATAATCAAGGCCAAATTCACTTATTGCAATTATCTCTTTTTTTTTGCTTTCAATGAATTTAAGCTCTTCATCAACATCAAAGCTTAATTTTTTGTTTGTCTCTTTTTCCAATGCATCTGGCGGATATATGCCTAAAGCAACCTTCACAATATCATATCTGTCTGCTAACTCTAATGTTCTTCTGTTAGTATCTGGATCAACACCTGCAGCGATTATTGCTTTCACACCGGCATTCTCTGCTCTTTTTATGACTTCGTCTATATCATCTTTGTATTGTTTAGTGTATAGATGTGCATGTACATCAACGAGCATCATAATAAAAGAGTATATTTAGATATAGTTTAAAAATATTGTGCCTTAATTTATAGAAATTCAGTCTCTACATTCATGCAGTCAACAGTTGGATATTCCCTGACAATTGCTGGTTTCCCATGTTTATTCAGCTCATTTTTAAGTTTATCTACAACTGTTAATGTTGTCAAAACCCTTTTTTGTTTTTTATCAAATTTATATAATTTGTTAGGTACATTATATTTATCAAGAATCTTCAATATTTGTTTCAGATCATCAATATTATCATAATAAACAGCTCCTCTGACAAGCATGCCGTCTTCATCAATATAATCATATTCCTTAGCTGCATTTTTTGCTCTTCTTTTGATTCTATTTCTTAATTGCACTCCATCTTTAAGTTTGCATGTGCAATAATGTACATTTAATTTATTTTTGTTTGCTGTGATATTTTTGTTAATTTTATCTATATACTTCAGCAGTTCTTTAGCTAATTTCTCACTACCTTTCACACCATAGCTGTATCTATCTTTAGCTTTGAAACCTTTCTCGACAAGCTTGCATGCATTTGTATCACTTATCTCTAATTCATTGAGGTTAAGAAAATCTATTTTCCACGATTGTCTTGAATTATTTTTGTTTCCAGCAGCAAGATAATCAATCAATTTGAGATAATTGTTATTTATACCAGGAATAACAGGAATTTCCACACCAACTTTCCATTTAAATTTATTTTTTTTATTCTTCTTGGGATCAATCCCCCTTCCAAGATTTAATCGGTTCCATAATTTATCATCATATAGATCAGGATGAAATCTAATTTCGTCAAGTCCTGCTTTATGAAGCTGAACTAATGTTTTTTTAGTCACTAAATTTAATGGAGTATAAAGATGAATATGAAATTTGTTGCCATCTTTCCCACCAAACTTCTTTTTCAATGCTTTGATAAATTTCACAACCCTATCAAGCTTCATCAATGGATCTCCACCTGTTATGCCTACACCTTTGCTGTTACATAGCTCTATTTCCTTGAACAAGTCGTTTATGTCAAAAGATTTCCATTCATTGAAATAAATAACATCTTTATCTTTCTTTTTGTCAGATATAGGACAATAGAAACAATGTAATGAACATAAGCCAGTAATAAATAATACAGTTTTCTGTCCTTTGACACATTGCCTGCATCCTTCTGGTAAATTGCCTATATTATATGAATAATATTTTGTTTTTTGGTACATGATTATAAAATAAAGCATCCAATTATATAAATATTTTTAAACTGCATGCTATTTATTTAAGTCTATGATTTACAATAAATTATGTGTGATAGGATATGCATTATTAGGTGCTTATTCGTTTATAAGTGGAAATGCTTCAGCTGATGAGATTAACCATAATACAAGAGAAATGATTGGTACTCTTGAAGAAACATTATTAAATACACCAAAAACACATCATGACAGATGGTTAAGTTTAGGTTTAGCTTTACATCTTACTCAGACACCAGAGAGTGATGGTATAACAGATTATCTTGAGCCAGACAGGACAACATTCAACAAAAGCATGCCAATAGGCGATGATCATACTGCGTTTGGCAGATTTCTGGAACTTGGAGAGATTAGACCTACATTTGAGATAAATGTTAATGCTAATTTGTTTGATGCCCTAAAAATTCATGGATTGCCAAGAGATGGCTTAAATATAGGCACTTATTTTGGCTTTGGCACATCACATATATTCGGTGGATTAGATAATGAGCAGACATTTGATGCAGAGATAGAGCATCCTCTGTTAAGTGAGCCTGCTCAGCTTGGAAAAACTCCAACAACATGGCATCAGTTTTTGGATTATGTAATCACTTTTGGTCTTGATGTACAGTATAATCCGCATAGAGTTCATTTCACTTGGTTTGGCACAGATGGTGAATTTAATTTTGGTGTAGGAGTGAAAGGTGGCTTATTTTACATTAAGACATCATCTAAATTAGATATTTATGTTGAATCAGAAGGTCCATTCACAGGAAAGCTGTTCAATGGAGATGAATTGACATTAAACTGGGAGCAGATGAATTTCATAGCCAATACATATAAAAACATAGTAACAGAAGCTACAACATATGGTTGGGGTGGAGAATTGCATCCATTCCTTGTCGCAGGTCTTAGATGGGGTGATGTTGAATTATTGGCAAGGTTTGGCAGGCAATGGCAGTTTCAGCCAGAATTAAAGATTGACAAAACAAGCAGATATGACCAAACAGATAGGATATATAGGGTAGATAAAGACGGAAAACCTACTGGCAAAACAGAAAAACCAGATATAGTAAAAGTCAATAATGATACAAATGGCTGGGCAGGATCTGTAACATTGAGATATTATGTTTTTTAGAAAGAATTAATAATCATGCCCTGAACAGATAATCTTTGCATCTATCTTTTTTATCTTTTCAAGGCTTTTCTTAATCTCATTATCATTTGAAGTAGGCAGATCAGTCCTTCCAACACACAGATTTATTCCTGTCTCAATATTCCCATGAAAATAAGTATCACCAGTGAATAAGATTCCTTCTTTTTCATAATAGATGCAGATGCTTCCTTTTGTGTGTCCTGGGGTATTGAGTATTGAAAGGCCATTCATGTTGACCATTGGCTTAAGTTTTTCTAACTGAGATTTTGTCTTTGCCATGATATCAGCATCCAGCACAGTTAACTCTGGATTTTCTTTAAGATCATTTATTTCCTGTTTTGAAGCAAAAAAACATGCATTAGGAAACAAATCTGCATTTCCTATGTGGTCATAATGAAGATGAGTGAATATCACCTTATCTATTTTATCTAATGATACTATCTTTGGCAATAACATCTTAAGAAGGCTTTGTTTCATCCTGTTTCCAGTATCGATCAGGATTTTCTGTTCAAGATCCAAAAAATACATATTAGAATCCATTTTCAGCTTCCATACTTTGTTTGCGATTTTCTTGAGCATATAATCATATAGGTTTAACTTGTATATATAATTTATTTATGTTTATATCCTAAGTTTGACACTTGTCAAACTGAGGTTATATTCAAAAATTATATAAATCAATATGATTAATAAGATATTATGGAGAAATATATCAATTCATTTGATGACACAAAGATTTATTATGTTCATAAAAAGAATAAGAATCCACATACACTTATATTTATTCATGGAATTGGAGTAAACTGGACTGTGTGGAGAAAAGAGATTGATTTTTTTAGTAAGAAAGGATATTCTGTTTTAGCTCCTGATTTACGAGGTCATGGATTGTCAGAATGGCCGCATGATGAAAAAAAATATGATTATTTAAATTTTACAAAAGATATCAGATCAATAATAAAGAAAGAGAACATCAAAGAGTTCACATTGATAGGCCATAGCCTTGGTGGAGCAATCTCAATAACTTATTGTGAATTATTTAAGGATATGCCTAATTCTATGGTATTGGTTGACACAGCACATCGTTATCCATTTAAATATAATCATGAATTCAATCTTAATCCGTTTATAATCCATGTGTTAAGATTCCTTTCTAAGCATGAAGACATGAGAAATATACATTTCCCGCATATGACAGAAAATAAAAAAGAGATTAAAAATTTTGGTAAAGATCATAAGTTCTTATTTGAATTGTTTTATCATACACCACTGAAATGTGTGTTTAAATGCATGGATACCATAAATGAACATAGTAAAAAATGCAGTAAAGATATTGAAAAGCTATTGCATGAGCTTGATATTCCTGTATTGATAATAACAGCATCAAAAGACAAGCTGATAGATCCCAAATTCTCGAATGAGCTACATGATCTGATAAAGAATTCGCAATTAAAAGTTATAAATAATGCGCATCATCTTGTACCTGTTGAAAAACCAGATGAGATTAATAAGAATATCTGGAATTTTTTGAAGCTAAACAATAAAAATCACATCAAAGTCAAATAAATTTATTTATGTTTAGAATTATATCTCTTAACATATTCTAATGCTCTATAAACCATGTGTTTTGCCCAGCCTGCTTTAACCAACTCATTGACAATCAGATGTTCAGGTATATTTTTTAAAAGATGTTTATGGATATATTTAATAAGTTCCTGTGGAATATTATGGGCAAAAGTTGATAATATAAATCTTTCTAAATTATTATAATAAGTATACAAACGCCCATAATTCTTATTGATTGTTTTTAATTTCCGTGTTGAGAACAACAAAAATACATGCTGAAGAATAATTATTATAATTAATATTGCTGCAAAAATCATGAACCACTCAAAATCATTTATATCTGATACTTGCTCTACCATATTAAATGTGGTTTTTTTAGATTCTATAATCATCTCTTTATCCAATGATTGTATAAATATCTTCACTTTATCTTTGCCATTGATTTCAAGAACAGTTACTCTTATATCTTTTATAGTGTCATTATCAATATCAAAATCTTTGGTTTCCCCTATGCTCATACTCACATTTAAAGGATTAGATCTAAGAATAAAGAAGACAGTATCATCTTTGATTTCTTGAATTGTTGCTGAATGCCTTTGATCATTCACTTTAAATTTTATTTTCTCTTTTACTGAAAGTGATACTTCTTTCTCCTTTGTTTGCTCATACTTCTTCACTTTTGACAATACTTTGATTGCTTTTCCTACAAAATTAGATTCAGGAGATGCACCTGCTGAAACCTTTGCTTTTGACTCTATATCATCAAGTATTTCATCAATCTTCTCCTCTTTATCAACATCTGAAAGTTCTGGTGATAACTTATCAGAAACTTTCTCAAGCAGAGCAACTTTCAGTTCAGATTTGACAATATCATCAAGCTTAACACCTAATTCTTTTTCAATCTGAAGTACTGCATCATCAGATTCTTCAACAATTGCGGTTAATGATTTTATAGGAATTATTTTAGATATTTTTTCAGTATACTTCTCTGTTTGCTCTTTAAGTTGTTTTATTTTTTCAATATTTACGATTTCAGGTGATTTTCCATCTAACATTCCTGGTTTGGCAGGAACAACAGGAGTATTAGTTTCTTTTGCAGGGACTTTCTGTGATGGGTATGAAGGGATAGATACTCCTTTATCAGCTGCTTCACTGCCTTTTTCAGATGGAAGATATATATAATTAGTACCGCCACCACCACCACCGCCAGAAGCAGGAGAAGCTGCAGGAGTTGAAGCAGTTTCTTCACAAGGAACAATATAAATCTTAATAACAGCATTTTGAGTAGTAATCGAATCAACAGAGACAGCAGAATCATGTACTCTTGCATTTATTGAAAAATTTTGCGGGCTTTTTGTTAAATTCTGATAATATAAAGTATATGAATCATAAAATAATCCACTTAAACTACTTCCAGATTCAAAAGTAGCATTAAAATAACCAGTATCAAAACCACTTGAATCAACAGAGCCATCAGATAAGATTGCCTGTATCCTGAATGAATAATTACCTAATTGAGAAACATCCTTATAATGATTTTTATCTGTATAATTCCCAGTCATATAGATAGATGTTCCTGCAGATGTATTACAGACAGTATACACTGAGCCTTCTGAATAGAAAGTGCTGTTTTTATAATACATATATGATTCAACTGCGCCTATTACAGGTGCAACATTTTGGATAGAAAATCCAACACCAGTTGCTGATGCTTTACCAGTGATTGTCTCTTTAGAATTATGTAAAGATATGTAATGAAGATGTAATATCAATAAAAATAAAATTATCAATGATATTACAAAGAGAATGATAAAAGTAATTTTATGGCTATTTTTTACCCTCTTTTTAATCATATTATTAATATATAAATTTACTGATTTATATATTTTTATAATTATAGTTAAATCTAAAGAAATAATATAATAAAAAAGCAATTACAATAGGAACAGACAAAAATAAAACCCACTTATAATTAGCAACCTTTTTTTCAACAATCTTAAAATATAGATATTCAGTCTCATCATATGAATCGCCATGATAAATTTTGAATTTTGCTTTATAATAATCCGGCTTTAGAGCCAGTTTATTGGCTTTGACCATTATATCTTTGTCTGTGAATGGATATAATGAATCAGGTGTCATTTTTGACACATTTTCAGTTAATAAGATCTTATCTCCAATATTCTCATATACTGAAATAGTAGCAGCAGTTATATTGATTGGCTGATTGCCAGAATTAATATAATGAAAAATAGCTAATAGATTATTACCACTTATCACATTATGCGGTTCAATTACAGCATAAATAAGTTTCCTGTTATAAATATCTTTATCTGTAATGATAATTTTAATAGGGATTTTGACTGCATAGTCTATATTAAGCTGTGATTGAATATTATTTTCCTGTGTAAGTTTAGCTGTTTTGATAAGTATGCTGGATTTGTATTCTCCTGGCTCAATATTTTTAGGAGCTGTTATGTTCACTTCAATCTTTTCTTTTAATTTAGGCTGCAATATAAACTCAGATTTAGATAAAGATATCCAACTATTCATAACATTATTAACATCTTCATTAATTATTGAAATCTTTAAAGGAACCTCTGAAGAAGTGCTTATTTTAAAATAATCCGTATATATCAAGCCAGGCAACATAATATCATTAGATATGTAAGACGGACTAACACCAAAAGAAGTTGAGCCATCATCAGCATTAACAAAAATAATAAAAGATATAAAAAATAAAAATATAAAAAATAATTTTTTCATTTTCTGTCTATTTTCTTTTAGATTTATTTACATGCTTTTTTCCTTTATTAATCAATAAGATCCATACCAACAAACCAATGATTAATACAAGCATGACAACAAAACCAATTGTGCTATAATCTACCTCTTTAATCACATCAACAACTGCTTCTTTACTTGCACCGCTTGTTCCATCATATTTAGGGTAAGCACTAACTTTAATCTTCCCTGGTTTATCAGGTGAATAATAAAGATTAATTGTCTTTTTCTGTGAAGGCATCAAATTAACTGTTTCACCATCAAAAACATCAATAAGTGCTTGGTCCTCAAGTGAGAACAAATCTACAACAAGATTAGTGTTTACAGGAAAATTACCAATATTAGATAATTCAGCGCTAATCTTAAAGCTACCTTGAACTTGAACACTTTCAGGAAGAACAAGATTCTCAACAACAACAGGGAATTGTCCACCATCAAGCCTTTGTTTTGTTACTTTGATTACTTTCTCAAAATTCTTAACTACTTTAACTAATTTATCTCCCTCATAAACATCTACAATAACAAGATAATTACCATCTTGATCTAAATATTTAGTAGTTATAAATTCAACATCTGTAGTTGTAAATGGCTCTAATACTATATTTGATGTTAATACCTCTGAAAGCAAAACATTTTGTTTATTATTTAAATTCAAAACCTTAACATCTAATTTATAAGGGTTCATAGCTTTTGAATTGCCATCATTAGATACTTTTAATATTAAACCTAAAGGCTTGTTAACCTCTGTGTTAAACACTTCAAGGCTTAGAGGCTTTAAGTCAATGACATCCTTATTTCCTACAACAAGATTAACTGGAACAATTCCACCTTCATTGACTGACATAACTGCTCCACCATTATCTAAATCAGAATTTGGAAGAAGATGAACAACCTTTATCTGACCTTTATAAGTGCCTAAAGCAGTATCTAATGGTACATCAACATGAAATAATAATTTCATCTCAGTTTGACCAGCAGGAACCTTTATACTATAACCACTTTCAGCAATATCTGAATTATCCAAACTAATCCAATCCTTAAGATATAATGATTCACCTTCAAAAATTACACTAACTATTGATTCTGTGTCAACTGCACCATAACTAATTTTAACAGTATGATCAAACTTAGAGCCTGGAATCAGATTATCTGATCCAATATTTCCTGATGACATACCAAATATAGCAAATACATTAACAGGAGCCACCAATAATGTGAAAACTAAAAGTATCAATATACTTTTATTTAGCTTATTATTCATATGATACACCTCTCTTTTTTTATTAATATTAAAATAAATAAAATTAAATAAAATATAAATCAATTAATTTTACCAGCCAACACCATCAACACTAACATCCACAACAGTTGTAGCTACAATACTACCATTACATGCGCCACCTACACCATCATCAGGAACTGCAAGACCAATATAAACTGTTTTATTTGTGTTAATATTCCCATCACCATCATCATTAGGATTAGTTGTTATTGATGAAAATTTACCAAGATTAAAACCAGTGATTGTAACAGCAGAGTCAGTCAAGGCTGTTTGATTTCCTCCTGAACCATCAAGAATAAAATTAGACATTTTATATTGTAATCCTGAAAAAGGTACTACACCTGGTGAACAAGCCATACCCTTACCATCACCATCTCCTGAACCATAAGCATCAACACTAATATCTATGCCAACATTACCATAATTAGCCACCCACATTTCACGAGTTACATTAGCTCCTAAAGACAAACCTGTTCCAAAATGAATAGAACCATTAAGCACACTCATAATCGCATTCTGTTCAACCTCAACAGTAGCATTATTTCCTGCAGCCATTGTTCCATTACCAGTCAGATCTTCAGGGATTATTGTGCATGTCCAATCATCATCTGGAAAATGAGTACTTGCCACAGTACCATCTAACAGACTTGTAATTGTAAAAGTACAATTATATATTGCTGATGTATCTGAAGCACCATCACAAGGATTTTCCACTGTATCAACAGCACATGTAGAATTTTCATGGGCACTTGAATAATTAAATGTATGCATACCAAAATTTGCAGGTGAATCACCTGATGTTGCATGTGAAGCATTTGACCTGTAAAAATAACCACGAACTTTACCAAGATCATTACAACCATTTACATCTGTAATAGTTGCAGAACATCTTATTAATTCATTAACTACTGCTGCAGTTGGTAAATCCATAGTAACAACACCACCATCTGCATCTTGGATCAAGATACCTGAAACAGTAGGTAATGAATTAGTTATTGTAAAACCTGTTCCTTTAGTTATAAAACCTGTTGCTTTACTTGGTTCATCTGAAACTGAAACATCTTCACTGCTTGAGTAGAATAAGATTGACAACGCCAAAACAGCAACAACAACAAAAACACCTATATATAATTTAGTGTTATTAGAAACACAATTATTTATTTTTTTTACCACATTATCACCTTTTTGTTTTAATTTTAGTTTATTAATGCTTTAACTTTTAATTGTAAAATAAGTTCAGGTATAAACTTATTTATAAATGTTTTGGTTTCTTCTCCCATTTTAGGATAAAATATAAAGGTTGAAACCCTCTGTTTCCAGAGGATGACAACCCTAAACCGTTTCCTAAGAAATCTGTTTCCTTTCAAAAGTTATAAAGTTTTTCTTTTAGAGAACGGAAATGAGATAAAAATAGGGCTAAAAAACC
>JBDRKY010000075.1:0-11685 GCA_043813525.1 Candidatus Woesearchaeota archaeon | reverse complement strand
GATGGAAAAATAAAACAAAAAGTTATAATGTATATAGGAACTATTGAGAATATGCTAAAAAAGCTTAAGATTGCAAAAGATGTATTAAATAAAAAGAAAACTTAATGATATATAATTCTCATTAATTTATACGCAAAGCCGATTTTTTGTATGTAATAAGTCTAATAATATGGCAATACTGCTGCCAGTTACCATCAGCGAAAACTTAAAATGACTTTGTCGTCAATGGTTTTCGCTTTCTCGCATCTAACTAATTAAAATGTGATGGTAACAATAAGAGGCGGCAATAATATTCTAAAAAGGAGACTTTTTACATACGGATTTCCTTAAAATATATATTTTATCTCTTAGATTCTGTTTGACCCCTATGTTCTGGATACATCCTAAGAATATCGTCTTCATTTGCTTTGCAAATTCCTTTTTCTGTGATTAGACCAGTCACTAATCTTGAAGGTGTCACGTCAAAAGCATAATTATCAGCAGGGCTGTCTTTTGGTGTCAAAAGAACTGTTAATAACTCCCCCTCTGGAACTTTTGAAGCATGACACAAACCTGTAATATATTTCACTTCTTCAGCTCCTCTTTGTTCTATGGGTATATCATTGACGCCATCCTTTATAGTCCAGTCAAAGGTTGATGAAGGAAGAGCAACATAAAATGGTACATTATTATCATAAGCAGCTAATGCTTTAAGGTAAGTTCCAACTTTATTAGCAACATCTCCTGTATAAGTTGTTCTGTCTGAACCAACAATCACCATATCAACAAGTCCATGCTGCATAAGATGGCCACCAACATTGTCAACGATAACTGTATGAGGAACACATTGTTCATTTAATTCCCAAGCTGTTAATCTTGCTCCTTGGTTTATAGGTCTTGTCTCATCAACCCATACATGAATATCAATATCTTTTTCAAAAGCAGCATATATCGGAGAGGTTGCAGAACCATAATCAACAAATGCAAGCCATCCGGCATTACAATGAGTTAAGATATTTACAGTTTTACCATTTTTTCTCCTGCTTATCTCCTCAATGATTTTAACTCCATGTTCACCTATTCTTCTACAATTTTCTGCATCTTCGTCAGCAATTTCATTTGCAGTCTTAAATGCAATGGCTATCTTTTCATCTAATGTATCTACTGAAGCAATAGCCCTCAATTGCCTATCAACTGCCCAAGCAAGATTAACAGCTGTAGGTCTTGTAGCTTTTAATTGATTACCAGAACTTGTCAGATAAGCATCAAAAAAATTATTTGGTGGAGCTTCTAATACTGCAAGATACATTCCATATCCAGCAGTTGCACCAATCAATCCAGCACCTCTAACATGCATATTCTTTATAGCATTAACTACATTATAAACATTAAACAAATCCTCAATATAGGGTCTATGTGGAAGATATCTTTGATCTATAATCTGTACAACTCTTTGATCAGATTTTTTTACCCAGATTGTCCTTGAATGTTCTCCACGGAATAACATAATATCACCATTAAACAGAAAAGAAGATTTATTTATAAATATTTATAGAATTTAAAATAGATATTATGATAGATATAGAAAAACATGCGGTGGCCGGGACTTTCATCTGTAATCTGTAATACGCATCCTATACCCAGAACAGATGTTATGGGTTACGGGTTTCGGCGTACGGATTACGGTTTTTGAACCCGGGTCACAGCGTTGGCAACGCCGAATACTAGACCACTATACTACCACCGCATTTGATGAAAATGATATAATTAAAAAGTGTTCCGAATCCATCATCCAAATCTCATATTACTGGTTTCTGATTTCGAATTTCAAATTTTGGATTTCGGATTTCGAATTTCAAATTTTGGATTTCGGATTTCGGATTTCGGAAACACGGTTTATGGGCCCACCCGGACATTCGTAAAGTAGTAAGTTGTAAGCTGTGGGTAATAAGAAGATAATTTTTCATACCACTGACCACATATCACTTACCACATATAACTCGAACCGGGGATCAATGCCTTTCTTTCCCCTAATGGAGATGTAAGGGCACTGTCATAGCCACTAGACCATGAGCCCGTATTATAGTTTGGATTAAGTTATCCTTTTTAAATGTTTTTCTGTTATTTGAAAAATAAACAAAATATCAGCACAATAAGAATCACACAAAATTACAACTATTAGTGAGTAGTAATAACCGAAAGATTTATAAATAAGTTCAAAATCATATGGTTTTATAAGAAAAAAAGCATATAGAGAGAAAGCACTTGCTCAGTCAGTTGATCATTTCGCTTTTTCTTGATTGAGCAGGAATAAGGTATTAAAATGATACTAAAATAGTAGTATCCAAATTATACATAAGATAATTCTTGCTGTTATATTGATACGAGGTAAGATAAAATGAGTAAATTTGAAAGATACGGCCTAAGCAATGAACTGCTTACAGCCATAGAAAAAGAAGGAATTACAGAACCGACTGAGATTCAGGAATCATCAATCTTACATATAATGGAAGGAAAAGATGTTGTTGGAGAATCAGCAACTGGCTCAGGAAAAACATTAGCATTTGGATGCGGCATAATTGAACGTACAATGCTTGGAAAAGGAGTACAGGCTGTAATTCTTACACCTACAAGAGAGCTTGCAGAGCAGGTGAAAGATGCATTGATAAGATTCTCTGGGAAAAAAAGACTTAACATAATGAGCATATATGGCGGTGTAGCTATAAATCCACAGATACGTGATCTTTACAGAGCAGAGGTTGTTGTTGCAACACCTGGAAGATTGTTAGATCATCTCAAAAGAGGAACAATAAACACATCAAAAGTTAATTTATTAGTCATGGATGAAGCTGACAGGATGTTTGACATGGGTTTTATTGAGGATGTAGAAAAAATCATACAAGCCTGCCCTAACAGAAAACAGACATTATTTTTCTCAGCCACTATTTCTGATAAGATTAAATCATTGGCAAAAAGATATATGAATAATCCAGTAAATGTTTCAGCCAAGAATATGGTTGATCCTTCTAAATTAAAGCAGGTCTATTATGATGTTGAGAAAAACATGAAATTAAGTCTGCTTGTTCATCTATTAAAAGCTGAAAGCACTGGTTTAGTTATGGTCTTCTGCAACACAAGAAGAACAACTGATTTTGTCGTGAAAAATCTTAAGGCAAACAAGATAAATGCAATCGCTATCCATGGCGGCCTGTCGCAAAATAAAAGAACAAGCACTATCAAGCTATTCAACGGCGCAAAAGTCGAGATTCTTGTATGCACAGATGTTGCTGCAAGAGGACTGCATATTGACAATGTCTCTCATGTATACAATTATGAGATTCCAAATGATCCTAACGAATATGTCCATAGGATAGGGAGGACTGCAAGAGCAGGAGAAGAAGGGATTGTAGTAAATCTTATCTGCGACAGAGATCATGAAAATTTTGGAAGAGTACAATATGAATACAGGGATTTTAAAATAGACAAGTTAGAAAGACCAAGAGTTGAAAGAGTAGTCACAATAAGAGATGATAATCAAAGAGGAGGTTTTAGAGGTAATGGCGGAGGTTTTAGAGGCCAAGGAAGAAATTTTAGAGGTAGTGGACAAAGAGGAAAATTCACTGGTGATGGTGGAAGAAGGCAAGGTGGTTTCGGCGGAAATAGAAGCAATTCCAGCAACAGCAAGAGAAGATTCCCACCGCGAATACAGAGCGGAAGACATTATAACAGGGCAGATTGATTTAAATGAATAATATATGTTAATATTTTTTTCAGTAAATTTATAATTGGTAGCTGATTATTTCCTACAATGAAAAAAATATTGCTTGTACATCTGCCGTTCTGCACACCAGCTAGTCCAGCATATTCAATAACATACTTATATTCCTTCCTGAAGAATAATTCCAAGATTAATCCCAAAATTAATATAGATTTCTTAGATTTGAATCTGGAATTTCATAAGCTAAGGTTTCCTGAGTTTCAAAAATATTATCAAGATATCAATAACTGGAAAGATTATGACAAGAAAACAGCTGAATATAACAGATTAACATCAAAAACATACTCTGAAAATAATAAAAAAGTTGTTAATGGTAAAAAACCAGAATTATTTGATTTGATATTGAAAAAGATAACAGATAAGAAACCAGATATTGTTGCGTTCAGCATAGTCTATTCAAGCCAGGCATTTTACGCTTATTCTTTGATAAAAGAGTTAAAAGAATCAAAACAGATCATGTGCTTTATCGGCGGGCCTGCAATAAATGATAAATTAAGCAGGATTGCAGATAAGACATTAAATAATGAGATTGAACTGTTGAATGCTATTGAAGAAAGTAAAATAAAACATGAAGATTTAAATTTCAAATTCCATCTTGATTTCTCAATATATAATCTTAATGAATATTTCACACCTTATCCTGTAATCCCATTAAAGACATCAAGCAGCTGTTATTATAAACAATGTGCTTTCTGCACCCACTTCAGCAAAATACCTTATTACGAACTGAATATAGAGAATATCAGAGAAACAATCATCCATTCAAGACAAAAATACTTCTTCTTGGTTGATGATATGATCCATGCAAAGAGATTAATGAAAATCGCTAAGATATTCAGACCATTGAATATAAAATGGACATGCCAGCTAAGGCCTACAAAAGAATTAAGCCTTGAAACATTAAAAATTCTAAGAGAATCTGGCCTTACAATGATAATGTGGGGTGTTGAATCTGGCAATGATAGAATATTGAAATTGATCAGAAAAGGAACAAATAAGAAAGATATAGAAATGGTTTTAAAAAATTCACATGATGCCGGAATCAAAAATGTTGTGTATATGTTGTTTGGATTTCCAACTGAGACAAAAGAAGAATTTTTTGAGACAATTGAATTCCTGAAAACAAATGAAAAGAATATTGATTTGGTATCTGTATCTGTCTTTGGCCTGCAGAAAGGTAGCGCAGCCTATAATAATCCTGAAAAGTTTGGGATATCTGAAATACATGAAGAAAAAAGAACTATATTAGAGCCTAAGATAACCTATGATGTGAAAACAGGATTATCAAAAAAAGAAGTAGGAGAATTAAGAGAGAAATATAAAAAAACAATAGACAATATCAACAAATATCCAAAGACAATGAATTATTTCAGGGAGCACATGTTCTGCATAATCGGATAAAGATAGAACATATGAGATAATAAAATAAAAAAATAGTAAATCAGCATAAGTATTAACTTAGAACTTCTTGTGCTTATTATGACAATCTCTGCAGTAAACAGGCCTGTCTCCTGATGGCTTAAATGGTACTTCACACTCATCTCCGCAATCAGCACAAACTGCCTTGTGCATTTCCCTTGGACCTTGGTTTCCTCTGAAACCTCCTCTATTTTCCCTTGGGCCTTGGTTTCCTCTGAAACCGCCTCTCCTATTATCCATTGTTTTTCACTCTCCGTGTTTAAAGCATAAATATATTATCTATGCTTTTAGCATCATATTAGTATTCTATTTATAAATCTTACCAATTTCTGCAACATTTAATTCATATTCAAACTCAATATTATAAAATCTGTCCACATCTTCTGGACATATAAATGTCAATGAATATCCTTTTTTATCTATCCTTCCTGTTCTCCCAATCCTATGTATATAAAACTCATCTCTTGTAGGCACATCATAGTTTATGATTATATCAACCATCTCAATGTGGAGGCCACGAGCTGCAACATCTGTTGTGACTAAAATCCTGATCTTTCCATCCTTGAACAGATTGAGATGATTAAGCCTTTCTCCTTGCTTAAGGTCACTATTCAATGATTTTGCTTTTAACTTATTCTCTCTCAAAAAATCACAAATGTCATATGTCTTTTGCTTTGTATTGCAGAATACCATCGCACGTTTGAACTTCTTTTTTGAGAATATCTTCAGCAGTACCTTATTTTTCTCTGATTTTTCACAATATAATTTTTCCTGTACAATATTTGCAGGGATCAATCCACCAATCTTTAATAATTCAAAATCTACTATCTCTTCTTCTATAAAATCTTTAACATCATCAGTTAATGTTGCAGATGAGAATATGATCTGTGCATTTTTGCTGACCCTTTCTTTCATATACACACAATCATCATAAAATCCATTATCAAACATCTGGTCTGATTCATCATAGACTAAATATTTAACTTCACCAACCTTTAACTTTTTCTCATTCACATGCATAAGAAGCCTTCCTGGAGTTCCTACGACAATCTGGTTCTTTTTATCTAATGTCCTATAATCTCCTTGGACTTCTCTACCACCATAAAGCATACCAACATTGATTCCTAAAATATCACAGACTCTTTTCATCTCTTTACCAACCTGAACACAAAGCTCTCTTGTTGGTACAAGAACTACTATCTGCACACCATGTTTCTTATTAATCTTTCCTAAGAAACCCAATAGATATGCAAGTGTTTTTCCACTTCCTGTCTTAGATGTGAATACAATATTCTTCCCTTTGACTGCTAAAGGCACAATCTTATCCTGAACTTCAAATGATTTGTCCAGCTTCAATCTGGACAAAACATCAAGAATTTCCTTTTTTAAACCTAATTTACTGAAATCTCCCATTATAAAGACAAGAAAAAGAAGTATTTGTTATAAATCTATCTATTTACATACTATTTACACAATCCCAATATCTCCTTGTAAATATTTAAGTCTTTTTCAGGAAGCTTTTTTTCGCCAAGATCTTTTTTATTTTTAGTTTGGTAATCTACACCATCTTTTTTTTCGCCCTGATAGTCTATCATTTCATCCTTCTTATCAATTATCCATTCTTCACCGCTTATTGGGAATCTTGAGAAGAATATCCTTGAAGCGCCAGCATTCAAAGCACCTTTCACAATTGCAACTGGATTATTTGGGCTAAACTCAACCTCTGTTATCCATAATGGCTTATCTATCCCAAATTCATCCATCAATTCTTTATACTCTTTTACATTTAGTGTTTCTAAATCTCCATAATTGACAAAGTGGTTGTTTGCAACGTCAAAATAATCATCACCATCCAACTCAAAGATTCTTCTCCAATATGTAAGGGTTTCCATGCTTCCTGCAGCCCCTCCCTGCACAATCAAACAATCAGGGCACTCTTCTTTAATCACTTCTCTACTTACTTTTAGAATTTTAATGTAATCCTCTTGCGTACCTTTGAAAAAAGTCAATGATCTGCTGTTCATCTCTGGTTCGTTCATAATTTCCCAGTATTTGATAGGAATCTCCAGATTAGGCATATCATCAATCCCATCACCATCATACCTTTCAATAAGCCCTGAAAGAAATTTTCTGTAATCATCATAACTGCAGGGAGCACATCTTGATTTAGGCAATCCATGCCCATCCATAGGATAAAAAACATCCTCTCTGGAAACCTCACAATTACTATGGCATTTCTCTTGATCTTTATCATAATAAGGCCAGACTGTAGCCAATATAGTAACATTATTATTCTGTGATTTTTTTACCCAATCATCTGTTTCTGCATATCCCTTTTTTTCAATAAACTCCCATACAAACGCACCTATATGCGGCCTAACCCATGCTCCACCTGTTGACGCAATCCTTTTAGTCTCTTCAGGGTCACCGCTAAGAAAACCAATACAATTATTTTTAATCTCAAGAGGTATCTTTTTTTCAACTACAGTTTTTTTAGAGATTACTTCTTCATTTATTGGTTCATCTATTTCTTCCATAGATTGTTGATTTATTTTTTCTAAGGATTGTTTATTCACTTCTTCATTTACTGGTTTTTCAATCTGCTTGCAACTGATTAGTGTACAAAAAAGGATTAATCCCAACACAAAAATTAATAATATATTATTTTTCATTTTATTATATGCTTATTTAATTATTTAGCTCCTATTTAAATATTCTTTTTTATAAATAAGCGTAAACTATAAATACTAATTGTGTTTAATCACTATTTATGAACTATCACAACAAGTTGGAAAGTGATTTTATTCCTTGTTCGCCGAAATACTGATAGTCATTGTTCTCTTCTAAAATCTGATTTTTTGAGATTGTGTTTAACTATAAAATCTACAGGAGGTATAAAGAATGAATAAAGCAAAACAAGGTGGTTGTATTCCTTGTGAGGAATCAGCTAAAAAAAGTAAATAGGATCGTGATTAAATTAGGAACTAATACAATCATTGATGATAATGGGAAATTTAACTATTGTTTTATCAATGGGTTAATAGAACAAATTTCTCATTTAAAAGATGAAGGTAAGCAAATTATTATTATTTCCAGTGGAGCTATAGGTCTCGGTAACAATTATTTAGGATGGCAGAAAACAAACGATCTTGTTCTAAATCAGTGTTCTGCTTCTGTCGGTCAGAATTTACTGATGAATTCGTATGCGAACTGTTTTAATAAGTACAGCATTGCAATTTCTCAATTGCTCTTAACACATGAAGACATCAATGATCCAAAAAGAAATGCCAATATAAAATGTTTAATTGAAAGATTAATGAGTTTAGGAATTATTACAATAATAAATGAAAATGACTCAATCTCTACAGAAGAAATAACTTTTGGAGATAATGATATCTTGTCAGCTCGTGTTTCTAATCTCATTGATGCAGATTTATTAATTCTATTATCAGATATAAATGGCTTATATAAAAATATAAAATATAAAGAGATTGTTGACTTTGTAGAAAACATTGATCTTAATATCAGGAAGTATGTAGATGAAAATAGATCAAAGTTAGGAAAAGGTGGTATGCATTCCAAGCTTATTGCTGCTCAATTAGCTTCTCACTCCAATACTTTCACTGTAATAGCTAGTAGCATTGAAAAGGATGTCATCAAAAGAATAATCAGAGGAGAGAATATTGGAACTTTATTTTATTTGAATGGAGGTATTAAAAAATGAAATTTGGAATAATTGGTGCTGGAAATATAGGAAAAGCCCTTATAGACAGAATGTTACTAAACAATGTTGATGTATTAGTAAGTAGCAAGAAAGAAGGATCATACAAAGGAATAAAAATAGTTTCAGATAATGAAAAAGTTGCTAAAAATTCTGATGTGATAATCTTAACAGTAAAACCTCAATCAATGAGCAATGTTCTTGAACAGATCAATTCTAGTGTGAAAGGTAAACTTGTTATCAGCCTAGCTGCAGGATTAAGAATCAATTTTTTTGAATCCAGATTACAAGCTAGAATTGTAAGAGTAATGACAAATCTTGCCATAAAGACAGGGCAAGGAATTAGTGTATACAAATTAAGTGATTCCTGTGGTTTAGAATATAAAGAAACAGTGGAAAAAGTATTGGGATATTTGGGCAGATATATAGAGGTTAGTGATGAGAACTTTTTGGATGTGATTACAGGTATTTCAGGGAGCGGAATTGCTTATTTAATCAGGATTATTAATGTTTTTATTGAGTCTGCTGAATCATTTGGAATGGATAAAAAGATCGCACGCAGAATCATTATTGAGACAATAAACGGTGCTTCAAGTCTCATAGAAAACAATGAATCTGATTGTGAGGAGATTATTAATTGTATTGCATCAAAGGGTGGAACAACTGAAGAAGGACTTAGGGAGTTTAAAAAAAGAGATTTAGATGGAATATTAAAAAATGTAATTATTAGAACAATAAATAAATCTAAGATAGTAGGTGATAAAAATGGATGAAATGATGAATATAGCGATAAAAGCTAAGTATGCACAACTTAAATTAGCTAAACTTGCAACCGAACAGAAAAATAACATATTATTGGATATGGCTCAGAAATTAGATCGACATCGAAAGCAGATTCTCGATGCAAATGAGCGAGATGTTAAGAACAATGAGGTAAGACTAAACAAATATATGATCGATCGTCTCACTTTAACTGATAATCGTATTGATAATATGATTAATTCTCTCAAAGAAATTGCCAATCAACCTGATGCTGTTGGTGAGATTATTTCACAAAAAACTATCACTCAAGGTTTGAGGTTGATTGAAAAACGTGTTGGTATGGGGGTTGTAGCAGTTATCTTTGAGGCAAGGCCTAATGTTACCTCTGACGTGATTGGACTATGCTTAAAAAGTAGCTGTGCTGTAATCTTAAAGTGTGGCAAGGATGCTGCAAATACCTGTACAGAAATCATTGAGATTTTAAAAGATTGTTGTACTATTTCCAATGCTTTTCAACTTATATCGGAAAGAGAACTTGTCCAACCATTACTCAAACTAAACAAATACATTGATTTAATCATACCAAGAGGTGGAGAAAAATTAATCCAATTTGTTAATAAGCATACAACAATACCTGTTTTACATGCAGGCAAAGGTAACTGCCATATTTATATTGACGCAGATGCTGATGTAGAGATGGCTATACAAATTATTGTAAATGCCAAAACGCAACGCCCTACTATTTGTAATGCTGCAGAAAAAGTTGTAGTGCATAAAGATATTGCTAAAAATCTGTTGCTTAAATTAAAAGATGCTTTAGAAGAAGAAAACGTAGAAATCCGTGGTGATGAAGAAACACAAAAAATAATTGAATGCAAAATCACTACTGAAGAAGATTGGAATACAGAATATTTAGCATTAATCATTGCGATAAAGGTTGTGAGCAACATTGAAGAAGCTATAAATCATATCAACATCTACAGCTCAAAACATTCTGAAGCAATTATTTCCAACAACAAACAACGCCAGCAACAATTCTTAGATGAAATTGATGCAGCATGCATTTACATTAACGCCTCAACTAGATTTACTGATGGTTATCTTTTTGGGTTAGGCGCAGAAATAGGTATTAGTACACAGAAATTGCATGCTAGAGGACCAATGGGATTGAAGACATTAACAACAACCAAATATCTAATAACTGGAGATGGTCAAGCTAGAGAATAAAAATAAGCATTAATGACATCTAAGTTAAAATTGTCACCCTAACAATATTAATCTATCTTACATTTACACAATATCTCTTTTTTCTTTATAACAATTTTTTTTAGAAAGAAAAAAATTATATACTATTAACAACTAAAGGTATAATATAAGTGAGGTTTAACATAAATGAAAAAAGAGGCATTAATATTAATAATATTCATTTTATCCGCTAGTATTGTTTCCGCAAAATTAGCAGATTCTCCATGGCCGATGTTTCATGGTTCTGTACAACATGGTGGCCTAAGTATTTATGATACTTCACATGTTGATGGAAAAATAAAGTGGGTCTTTGAAACAGGCTATGGAGTGGAAGCCGGCATTGTAATAGGTAAAGATGATACAGTCTATATTGCTTCACATGATGGGTATTTATATGCAATTAATCCTGATGGAACAGAAAAATGGCGTTTTAAAGCAGGAAAACAATTTTGGGATTCTAATTATGGCGGGCAGTACAAATCAATGATGGCAACACCAGCTATTGCAGAAGATGGAACAATTTATATCTATTCATCTGCACATTATCTAATAGCAGTGAATCCTGATGGAACAGAAAAGTGGAGATATAAAATACTATGGATGCCTGATTTTTGGTCCAGTCCTGCAATTGGAAGTGATGGGCACAGTATCAATAAATCGTGATTGTCTATGATTCCCCTCTATTTTTTTAATTTTTTTAGTGATTTATTTTTAAAAACTATAATATAATCATATTTTCACTCTTTTTTTGCTAAAATTTAATATTTTCTTTGATTTTTGT
>JBDRKY010000074.1:0-32023 GCA_043813525.1 Candidatus Woesearchaeota archaeon | reverse complement strand
GATGGAAAAATAAAACAAAAAGTTATAATGTATATAGGAACTATTGAGAATATGCTAAAAAAGCTTAAGATTGCAAAAGATGTATTAAATAAAAAGAAAACTTAATGATATATAATTCTCATTAATTTATACGCAAAGCCTAAAGAAACATAAACTTTATATTCTGAATTAAATAAAAACTAAATCATGAAATTAAAACAAGTAATATTGGTTAGAACAGACCTGAAGATGAGTAAAGGAAAGATAGCTGCGCAATGCAGCCATGCTAGTGTTGAAACTGTATTAAAGGCTTTGAAAAAAAAAGATAGTGAAAAATTAGTCAAAGAATGGCGTCAAGAAGGTATGATGAAAATTGTGTTAAAGGTTGCCAGTGAAAAAGAGCTTTATAAATATATACAGCAAGCTAAAGATAATAATATGATAACAGCGACAATAACAGATGCAGGCCATACATTCGTCGCGCCTGGGACAATAACCTGCGGATGCATAGGACCAGATGAGATTGAAAAGATAGACAAGATCACTGGTGAACTGAAAGTTCTTTAGATTTTCATTCAAGAATAGTAATAAAGTTTTATATAGTGAAATATATATTATTCAAAATATTAAAAAAAGTGGGAAAAAGAGGTGGATTAAATGGTTTTAGAACAGTTAGGAGCATCAGTTGTACAAGCATTAGGTAATCTATTAATAGGGATTATTGGAGTTATACCTGGATTATTGGCAGCAATGATTGTATTGTTAGTGGGTTATGTATTAGGATGGGTTGTATATAGAATATTAGACCAACTATTTATTAAGATTAAATTTGATGAGAACATAATTAAAAAAACAGGAATTAGTAAAAGAGTTGGTGACATAAGATTAGGGCATATATTAGCAGTAATCTCAAAATGGTATATATTTGTATTATTTTTGGCTCCTGCAGCTAGCTTAGTCAAATTAGATACATTGTCTAACTTTCTATTAGATCTAAGCTATTGGATTCCAGGATTGATTGCAGCTCTTTTAATAATATTGTTTGGTATTCTTGCATCAGATTATGTCAGCTCTAAAATAGAACATGTAAGACTAAAAAATGCAAGTGGTGTGGCATATATTACTAAAGTGATAATCATGATTTTTGTGATATTATTGGCATTAGACCAAGTTGGCCTTAATCTTGCATTAGCACAAAACACATTCCTTATTGTAATAGGTGGAGTCATGTTTGGAATTGCACTTGCAGTAGGAATTGGTTATGGCCTTGCTTTGAAAGACAGCGCAAAAAAGAGAATAAACAAGTGGGATAAATTATTTTAATTTTTTATTGTATTTATCATATTAAAATATAAAAGAGGAAATAAAATGCCAGCTCCAAAAACACCTAAACCACCAAAAATGGTGAATGTAAAAGATAATGATATAGTGTATACAACTAATTATTGGAGCCAGCTTAAACTTCTTCTGTTTAAACCATTACAATTTTTTGAATCTGTCAAATATGAAAGTGAATATATCAATATTGTAATCAAATATGTTGTTTTCTTTCTAATCCTAAGAGCAGTGCTATTCATTGTTGGGCTTTATTCAGACATCAGAGAAGGCGGACTGGTAATAATAGGTGTATCATTATTAACAATAATACTTGGCGCATTGTTTGGGTTTATCATACCTTTCATCAACTCAGCAATAATACATATAGGAGTATTATTATTTGGAGGTAAACAAGGATTTTTTAATACATTCAAACTTGTCACATATTCTTTGTTCATTGGATTGATATACAGCACCATAGCTACGTTAATATTTGAAATATTAAATATATTCATCCCTACAGAAGCAATTACTGATATAACATTGATGCTCCCACAATTAATAATCTCAGGAGCAGTAGGATTGATTGGATTAGTCCATATGATATATACAATGGTAATTGGTATAAGCTATTATCACGAGATGCCTAAAGTAAGATCATTTTTAGCAGTCATTGTGATACCAGCGATATTAATAATATTTGTCACATTCATTAGTGTGATTATTATGTTAATGCTATATTCTACTATTTGAATTATTATTGATTATAGTCACAAAGTATTTATATCTTAAAGTCTATCTATGCAATATGATAAATAAAAAGAAAATAATGATTGTAGATGATGAATATACAATAAGGGAATTAGTTGCTTTGACTTTAGAACCTGAATATTATGTGATAAAGGCAGAATCAGGAAATGATGCATTAGATAAACTAAGATTAAAACCTGAATTGATAATATTAGATATTATGATGCCAAATATGGATGGATACCAAGTATGCCAGGCTCTGAAAATGAATGATGATACTAAAGCAATACCAATAATAATGCTGACAGCAAAACATCAGATTGAAGACATCAATAAAGCTATTGACATGGGTGCTGATGAATATATTACTAAACCATTTGAACCAGAATTGCTCAGAAAAAGAGTAAAAGCTTATTTCCAGCCAAACAATAAAATAGAAAGAAAACTATTCAAATACGGCAAAAGCATACATTTCATCAAAGGCAGAGATGATAATGCATCTTGAAAATGACAGAACTAATGAGCCCATGCGGCAATTTCGAGACACTGCTGGCTGCAATCAAAGCTGGGTGCGATAGTGTCTATTTTGGTGTTAAAGAGCTTAATATGAGGACAGGCAGAGCTAAGAATTTTGAATTGAAAGATCTTAATAAAATCAAAAAAATATGTGCTGAAAATAATATTAGATGTTATATTACACTGAATTCTATTGTTTATGATAATGAATTAGATAATGTTGATAATATACTAAATGAGGTAAAGAAAGCAAAGATTGATGCTGTAATTGCAAGTGACTGGAGTGTTATTCTGAAAGCGAGGAAAAAAGGAGTTGCTGTACATATCAGCACACAGCAAAGCTGCTGCAATATTGAAGCATTAAAACATTTTTCAAAATTTGCTGATATGATTGTTTTAGCAAGAGAGCTTTCATTAGAGCAAATAAAAGCAATAAAAGAAAGGATTGTTAAAGAAAAAATAAAAGGACCATCTAACAAGCTTATAAAAATTGAAGCATTCTGCCATGGTGCAATGTGCATCTCTGTATCTGGAAGATGTTTTATGTCGCAATTTGTATATGGCTGTAGTGCAAATCGTGGAAAATGTTTGCAAAACTGTAGAAGGGAGTATGAAGTTTTTTGTTATGATGATGAATATTGTGGTAATGAAAATTATGCTAATGAAAAGAAAAATGCAGATAAATGTATAAATGATGGTAAAGAATATATTATTAAAGATACTGAAGAAGGACATGAGCTTAAATTAGGTAAAGGATATGTGATGAGTCCGAAAGATATATGCACTTTAAAAATTCTAGATAAATTAATGAGTTATATTGATAAAGATGATAATAGAATAATTGATGTACTTAAAATAGAAGGAAGGGGTAGAAGTGTTGATTATATTTATACAGTTACAAAAGTTTATAGAACTGCTATTGATTTGATTAAAAAAAATAATTATAATGAAAAAAACAAGAAAAAATTAATGACACAAGTGAAAAAAGTATATAATAGAGGATTTAGTAATGGATTTTATATGGGTGTTCCATTGAATGAATGGAGCAAAGCATATGGAAGCAAAGCTGCACAGAGAAAAGTTTATGTAGGAAAAGTTATTAATTATTTTGGTAAAACAAAGGTTGCTGAGATATTGATTGAAGCTGGAGAAAAAGAGGTAGTGTTGAAAAAAGGCAGTAAGATTGTGTTCACCGGCGAAACAACAGGATATGTTGAATGTGATATTAATGAGATGTTAAATAGTTCTAATAATAAACCAATCAAATCAACCAAACAAGGGCAGAAGATTACTGTGAAAGTTGATTCTTTAAAAAATAATGAGAAATTAAGGAAAAATAATAAGGTATTTGCTGTTATAAATAGTAAAATTTAAATACCATTTGTCATATTTACCTATCAGATGATAGAAAAATCTACCAAAGAGAAAATAATCAGTATATTTTTTGATAATCCTACTGAAGAGTATCATTTGAGAGAACTATCTAGATTGTTAAAATTGTCAATGCCAACTATAATTTCCATCACTGATGATCTTGTTAAAGAAAAACTTATTATAAAAATCAAAGGAAAAGTTCTAACAAAAGTTAAGGCAAATAGAGAAGAGATTAAGTTTTTAAGGTATAAACAGATATATAATCTAAAAAAAATATATGATTCAAGTGTTATTGAATATTTAATAAAAGAGTATAATCATCCAGAATCAATAATATTGTTTGGAAGTTTTTCAAGAGGAGAAGATATTGAAAAATCCGATATAGATATAGCAATAATTACAAAGAAAAAATTAGAATTAAAACTTGATAAATATAGTAAAATGCTCAAAAAAATAATATCTATCCATGAAATTAATTTAGAAAAAATAAGTGATGAGTTTAAAGCAAACCTTGCAAATGGTATGATTTTGGAAGGTTCATGGTGAAAATTATGAAAGAATTTGAATTTTTTTTAAATAAAGGCGATGTCAAAAAACAATCTTCAGACAAAAACTTAAGTATGGCTACATTCAAAGATAGTATAGAAAGATTAGATCTATCAAAGAATTTGTTTAAAAAACAAAAACCAAAATATGTTCTGGAAAATGCATACGAAGCAATGAGAGAAGCTGCTGATTCTTTATTATACTTAGAAGGATATAAATCATATTCACATGAAGCTTCTATAATATATCTCCTTAAAAAAGGATTTAATATGCAGGAAATAAAGCAATTTGACCGATTTAGAAAAATAAGAAACGGAATTAAATATTATGGTGGAGATTGTGATGAGTATGATGCTGAAACAGCAATTGAACTAGCTGAAATAATCATAAATAAAATTAAAAAAATACTAAATGAGATTAAGGAAAAATGATAAGGTATTTGCTGTTATTAAGAGTTAAATTTATATAATAAACACACTGACTTCTAATAAAATGGCTGAAAAATCAAATGATAGTAAAAAAAAGAATAAGAAAGACAGAACAGAACAAGAACATAATCATTGGGCTGATCAAATTGCATTGGAAGTAAAGAAAAGAGTAGATGAAGATCCTAAACTTAAGAAAGTCATGGAAAAAGTAGGCTATTATCTGATATATGATGAGAAAACACCTTCTGGAACAATACATGTTGGTTCAGGCAGAGGATGGGTCATACATGATGCCATTGCTAAAGCCATGCGAAATCTTGGTATGAAAGCGAAATTTGTCCTTAGCAATGATGATATTGATCCATATGATAAACCTAATAAAGAATTAGATGAATCATGGAATAAATATTTAGGAATGCCTTTTAGAAACATTCCTTCACCAGTTGAAGGATATGAAAGTTTTGGTGATTATTATTTTATGCAATGTGTTGAAAAGTTTGAAGAGCTTGGCATTGAAGCAGAGATTGAAAGCACAGGAGCAGAATACGAGAAAGGAACATTCAATAAAGCAATAAAAAAAGTATTAGATAATCATAAACAGGTTCAAAAATTATATTTAGATATGTATGGAGAAGATTCTGAAGCCAGCAAGAAGATTCCATTCAATGTCATATGTGAAAAATGCGGGAAGATTGCTACAACTATAGCAACAGAATGGGATACTAAAACAGAATTGCTTAGTTATGAATGTAAAAAAGGAAATGGAATAGTAACATGGGCAGAAGGATGCGGCCACAAAGGAAAAATCAGCCCATATAATGGCAACGGCAAGTTCCCATGGAAAGTTGAATGGCCTGCAAAATGGATAAGCAAAGGTGTGTTATGTGAATTTGCAGGCAAAGATCATTTTACAAAAGGCGGCTCAAGAAGTTTTGGTGTCAAACTTTCACATGAATTATTTGATTTCATGCCGCCATACCCTAGCGACAGAAGACAGACTGGCAAAGGCTATGAGTTTTTTCAGATTGGCGGAAAAAAGATGTCAACATCCAAAGGCAGAGGAGTTGCATTTATTGATATGACAGAGATACTTCCACCAAATCTAGTCAGATTTTTATTGATTAAGCCAAGGCCAAATTCAGTTATTGATTTTGATCCTTATAATGACAACAATATAACATTCTTATTTGACTGGTATGACAGAGCAGAAAGAATATATTTTGACAAAGAGGAAAAAGTTGATGAAAAAGAAAAAAAGATGCAGAGCAGGATGTATGAGCTAAGCCATGTTGGTAAACTGCCAAATAAAATGCCTGTCCAGATTCCAATCAAGTTCGCAGCCATAATCATACAGATAGCGTTGGATAATGAAGAACAGGCAATCGAAATCCTGCAGAGCATGGGTCATCTGCCTAAAAAATTAGAAGGTATAGACAGGCATTATGTACTGCAAAGACTGAATGACGCTAAAAGATGGATCAATAAGTTTGCTTCAGACAATTATAAGTTTGAACTGAACAGCAAAGATGATGTTCAGACAAAAATAAGAGCAGGAGAGCTTAAACTTGACCATAAGGTAAAGAAAGCACTGCAGCTTGTTGTAAAAAAACTTGAAGAAAGAGCATGGGAAGATAAGGAATTGCATGATGAGTTTTATAATATATGCAAAAGCATTGAATTAGAACCTAAAGAGTTCTTTACAGGTGCTTATATGTTATTGATTGGAAAAGAAAGAGGTCCTTTACTGGCTAAATTTATATTAGCTGTTGGATTAGATAGGTTTAGAGAGCTTGTTGAAGAGCTTTAAAAATTATAGATTTTAAATTATTACCTTTTATTCTTATTTAGTTTTTTGTTAATTAATCTACATCTTTCTGATCTAATTCTTTGTGTTTGAAACAAAGATATGCATTTTTACATTGATGACTGTCAGCAGAGATTCCATCAAACAATAAATATGCTTCAATTAATCCTCTTAATGATTCATAATAATCCCTAAATACAAAAGTCCAATTTTCACTATCTTTGGGTATGTTTTTTCTAAATCATCAATTTTAATTTTCATTATGAAACCTCAACAATATCTTGAATCTGACCTTTAATAAGATAACCATTAATTATGTTTTTAATCAATCCTGATTTTATTTCTTTAATATCTTTCTTATTTTCAAAAATATGTAATTCAATCTGTTTATTTAGTTTATTTTCATAAATGTTTTTATTGAAATCTGTAATATCTCCTAAAATAAAAATATCAATATCTGAATCTTTATACCAATCACCTTTAATTATACTCCCAAAAAAAATAATTGTTTTTGCTTTATGTAATGATAATAATTTAGCGATTAAACCACTTTTATGAAGTTGTTCAAGTGCATAAACTCTTTTTAAAGAATAATAAGTGTAATTTTTACTTTCAACAATAAAAAATGGAAATTTACCTTTTTCCTTAACCTTCTTCAATAATCCTTGTTTAACATACTTTCTAAGCCATTTATTAGCCACAGCTTTAGTTACTTTTGCTTCTTTAACAACTTCTTCAAAATGCCATTCTTTTAATGGACTATTTTCTAATATTAGCTTTAAAACATTCTCTTCTTTACTTGGACTTGCCATAAAATAGTATATCTAAGGCATACTATTTAAATGTTTTGGTTTTAACCTCAGTTTGACAGTTGTCAAACTTCTAAAATCTTAAAACATAAAATATAATGCAATGTTTCACTAAATTATGCTTAATTTTTATGTTTTTAACTATTCATACAGCTCTTTGATCTCTTTCTTCAGTGGCAATGTAAAGATGAAACTGCTTCCCTTATCCAGTTCACTTTCAACCCATATCTTTCCTTTGTGTGCATCGATTATGTGCTTGCAGATTGGAAGGCCTAATCCTGTTCCACTAAATTCTCTTGTCATTGAAGTATCAACCTGATAGAATTTGTCAAATAATTTTGGCAGGACATCTTTCCTTATCCCAATGCCAGTATCTTTGATTGTTGTTTTGATACAATTATTACATACCTCAATAATAACAGAGATTGTTCCATTTTTAGGTGTGAATTTGATTGCATTTCCAATGAGATTGAAAAATAACTGCTTGATAAGATCAGGACTCGCACTAATCTGAGGAATATTACCTTTAGAGCTGATTTCCATCTTAATATCCTTATCATCTGCTAATGTAAACAATGTTGTTATCACTTCTTTAGCAACAGATTCTATATCCATCTCATCTTTCTTAAACTTGACTGTCCCTTTCTCAAGCTTTGCAAGATCCAGAACATCATTGATCAATCTGGATAATCTGTCTGATTCCTCAAGTATTATTTTCATACACTGAAGCTGTTTATCAGGCATCTCACCTAATTTACCTTCTATAAGCAATTTAGTATATCCCTTTATACTGGTCAATGGTGTCCTTAATTCATGGCTTACATTGCTGACAAAATCTGATTTAAGCCTGCCCATCCTTTCAAGTTCCCTATTTTTCTCAACCAGCTCTTTTGTAGCCATGTAAACCTCATTCTTCAAGGTCTCATTGAAAAGGCTGATCTCATGATAAAGCCTTGAGTTCTCAATAGCTATAGCTATCTGATTTGTAAGTATCTCTAATTGCTGCTGATATACTGTAAACTGATCATATTTACTGCTCTCAAGATTCAACACACCCATGACCTTGCCTGCTTTCATGAGAGGAATAGCAGCTTCTGAGACAGTTGATGTATTTAGTTCAATATATCTGCTATCATCTTTTACATTAGCAACAACAATTGGTTTCCCTTCTTTAGCTACATAACCAGATATACCTTCACCAACTTTCACATTTATGCGATAATCATCACTATCTGGATAACCAGATATAAACTTAATCTCAAGAATATTATCCTTTACCAACATTATCAGACCTGAATCTGCTTTTGTAAAATCCATTACTTTATCAAGAAGTATCTTTAACATATTATCTAATTTTAATTGAGAGTTGATTGCCTGACTTATTTCAAGAAGATATGATAACATCTGCCTCTCTTTATTGATCTTATCATAAAACTCACAATTCTTAATGCTCATCGCAGCTTGGTTAGCAAGTGTCTTGAGCAGATCTATCTCATTAACACTATACTTTCTCTTTTTTTTAGTATAAATATTAATTGTGCCTATAGATGTGTCCTTTGTTATAAGAGGTATGCTCAATAAAGACATGAGCTTTCTATTCCTTGCAAAAAGTGAACGCGCATAAAGTGGCTCTTTAAGTACATTTTCTATATAGACTGGCTGAGCAGTGTTCATCGCTAGACCAGAAACACTATGGTCTAACGGGATAGGACCATATTTAGATAATTCCTTGGAAGAGCTGTATGTTGACCTTGGTATCAAAAAATTACCTGCCTTATCCAAAAGATTTATAGTACATATATCACATTTCATAAGCTTGACAATCTTTACAACAACCACATTAAGAATCTTTTCTAAATCAAAAGTCCTAGTCAAAGACTTAGAAACATCATACATCGCTGTCAGCCTTTTAAGTTTTTTTCTGATCTCATCATGAAGAATCGCATTTTCAATAGCAAAAGCAACCTGATTGGATAATGGAAGAAGATTTAAAAGATCCTCTTTGATGATTGGATTCTTTGAATATTTGTTGTCTACACTGATCATTCCAATAACTTTGTCTTTGCTCAACAATGGAATGCTGGCTGTCTGCGGAACATCATGCTTCTTAAGAAGGATAAGAAATCTGGTATTAGGTGGTGTATCCCTTACAATTGGCTCTTTCTTGATAAAGCAGTGATAGACTTTCTCATGTTTCTTATCAATATCTAATTCAATCTTGGCAATCTCACTATCTTCCATATCAGAAGCTTTTTTGCCGATAAGTTTTTCTTTATTCTTGTCATATAGATATACCCTCACACGATCATAACCATATTTATTGATTGCACCCATCGCAATATTCATTATCTCATCAACATTATCACTCATCTGTATAGCATTGCTGACATCATACAGATTCTTGAAAAATTCAGTCTTATTTTTCAGTTCATCTTCCATCTTGATTCTTTGTGATATGTCATATATAGAAAAGACAAACTCTTTGCAGTTAGGCAAAAATACAACAGATAACTCAACAATCTTTGTGCTATTATCACTTGTAGTAAGAACTGAACGCCTCATATCTATATGTTTATTTATATGCTTCTCAATCTTAAATGGCTTCTCAGAAAATAAAAAATCATCACCTAATTTTAGAAAATCTGTAATATATCTTTTATTCTCCAAATCTTTTTTAAGATATCCGCTCAATCCTATGAAATTCTTATTGGCAGATTTTATTAAGCCATCCTTATCACAGATTATAATGCCAAGAGAAATAGTATCAAATAGTATTTTATCTCTTTTAAGATCATCTTTTAAATCTGTTATATCAACCATATTTATTCACCTTATCACTTCATATTATTCTTTATTATGTTTAGCAATATTATGCAAAGGAAGGCTAAAAATAACTTCTGTACCAACACCAAAATCACTATTGATCTTAAGATTACCTGAATGCAGATCTATAATCTTCTTCACAATAGGCAAGCCCAAACCAAAACCACCTTCTGACCTTGTCATTGGATCCTCTGCCTGATAAAATTTATTAAATATCTTATCAAGGTCTGCTTTTTTTATACCAACGCCTTTATCAGAAATCCTGATGACAATATTTCCCCTTGATTTTCTTGCCATAACCTGAACAATACTGCCTTTTTTAGTGAACTTAACTGCATTACTTATCAGATTGTTGAATATTGTGATTATCTTTCTCTTATCAAGATTAATCAAAGGAAGATTTTTTTGAAAATCTGTTCTTAATCTAACTCCACTTTCTTTTGCTAAATTCTGTGCTAACGAATCTTTAAAACATTCTTCAATACTTATTAACTTAAAATCCATATAAATATTTCCAGATTCCAGCCTAGAAACTTCTAAAAGACTCTCTATCAAACCCATCAACCTATCAGACTCCTGATTTATTATCTTGATTGCCTTAGACTGCCGATAATTTATTTCTCCAAGCCTTCCCATGTCAATAAGAGATGCATAACCTTTTATGCTTGTCAATGGTGTTCTTAGCTCATGGCTTACAGTACTTAAGAACTCTTTTTTCATATTATCTGCTCTTGTCTGTGTGGTCACATCACGGATTATACATACTGAACCATCAAACTGATTATTATTAACAAAAAGAGGAGAGATGATTGTATTTACATCTTTATCAAGATGCTTTATTTTAAACTCCTGATTTTTATTCTTATTCCCTTTGATATCATCAGGATTCAGATAAAGATTATGTATGCCATATTTTTTTAGGTTAAGAATATGCTTACCTAAACATTTTTTTGTGTCAAGATTAAATATCGATGAAGCTGCTTCATTAAATACTAAGATTCTATGATCTTTATCTGTGACTATCACTCCTTCACCCATAGCATCAATGATAAGCTCTGCTTTGGTCTTTTCTTTTGCAGCAATATTCTTAACAATCTGCTTACACTTCATCTGGTACCTTAGCTTATTTACCATATCATTAAATGAATCAACTAACCTGCCAAATTCATCATTACTGGACTTAGGAATCTTCTGATTCAGATCACCTGTAGCAACAAGCTGAGTGCCAATAATCACATTATCCAATGGCCTGATCAAGAGATGAATGATGAAGATAGAAACAAATAAGATTATAATAAAAGTGATAAGACCTATTGTATACAGACCAGATAAATAATTAGATGAGTAAATAGGAGTAAGAACAATAATATTCCCATCAATATCAACCAAAGGATTATAACCAATATACAGACCAACAAAAGCCATAGATATAACTACTAAAAACATGATTAATAAGATCAATTTGCTCCTTATTGATAATGCCATTATGAAATATTAACAAGTTTTGATATCTCTTCAAGACTAAGATTATTTTTATATATATCTTTGCTGCTAATCTTATTTATCTCAAGCTTTAGGTTATTCTTGTTTGTACTGTCAAGATAAGGCATCATCTTGTTCAATTCTTTTGATATATCTTCATCCAAACCCAAAAGCTCAGGACATTTGCTGACAACAACAAAATTATTATTGATAGTATGGCCAAAAAAACATTCTTTGTTCATGATTCTGTTATAGATCAGCCTGCTGAATAAAGTTATGAGTTCATTAAATTTAGTATAACCTTTCTTTTCAATGAATCTATCTAACCCATCTAAATGAAAATTATAAAGATGAAAATCATCATTATTTGAGACAATATCCATAATATGTTCATGAATAAGATCAATAGCAGGTAATTTAGTCACAGGATGCTTATCATTCTTGACAATTGAATGCTTAATACTCAAATCAATCCTTGCCTCTAATTCAAGAGGATCAAATGGTTTTGTGATATAATCATCAGCACCAAACTCAAGACCACCAATCTTATCCTTAATTTCACCCTTAGCACTCAATATAATCACATGTATATGAGATGTCAAAGGATTCTCTTTGATTATCTTGCAGACCTCATAACCACTCATGCCAGGCATCATCAAATCAAGAACAACAAGGTCAACTTTATTTTTCTTTAACTGATTAAGTGCCTCAACTCCAGAAAACGCTTCAAGTACATTAAATTTATCCTCTGAAAGACTCAGCTTGACAAGATTGACAACATGAGGCTCATCATCAACAACAAGGATATTTGGCTTTTCTTTCTCATCAACTAATTTCCATAACCTTGCCTGTGCAACAACTGTCTGCCTTACAATACCCTGTGCTTCCAGAATCTGCAGATATTTGGAGATAGTAAGCCTGTTATGACTAATATCCTTGGAAAGATCCATAGAAGACTTGCCAATCTCTGTGTCCTTAAGTGAATCTATTATCTTGTCCTTTATATTATTATTATTTTTTATGTTAATCACCTTTTTAATGGTTAGAGATGGGGAATTTTGAGTTAGGGCAGATGAATCTGTTACTATTAGCACTATAAATCTATAATAGCTTTTAAGTATATAGATGAATAAAATCTGCCCTCTTAAACCTTATGTCCTATCCCTAAACCCCAAGCCCATTTTATTGTGTCATGTTCAGATTAAGCTTTATTCTTTTCACTAATTCCATGGGATCAAAAGGCTTAGTCATATAATCATCTGCACCAACATCAATTGCATGCAGCTTATCATTCATCTGGCTCTTTGCACTCAGTATCAAGATTGGAATCTCCCTTGTCTTAGGATTTTCCCTTAATGCCTTGCATAATTCATAACCATTCACACCAGGCATCATTAAATCCAGAACAACCAAATCAGGAAGAGATTTATCCATCAACATCAATGCTTCTCTGGCAGAATAAGCCCCATTTACATTATATTTATCTTTGTTCAAGCTAAGCTTGATAAGATTCACAATATGCGGCTCATCATCAACTATGAGCACATTTTTTTTACCATCCATGGTTTCCATGTTCTCATCCTCCTCTTAAGAAAATAGCCAATCTAACTATGTTAATCAGTTATGATAATCATAATAGTTTAACAAGTATATATAAGTTATGCTTATAAATTATATATTTCAGAACTTATTAATAATTAATCTGCCTTTCTTTGCATGAATCACAACCTCATGCTTGTCATCAAAATCAGTAAGATCAGTCACAATATCAGGCAATATAATTCTTTTGCCACGGATTGTAAGATTAGTTATTATCTCCTTTGGAGTTGCAACATCTGAATCAATGCCAACCTCCCTCAAGATATCAGAAGTCTTTACCTTACCATCCTTATCTTTCTTAAAATCCAATGCCTTTTCTGACAAGAATTTTGCAATCTTATCAGCAATATCAATATTAGTTGCTTTGGTGATGCCTTGTAAACCAGGACTTAGATTAATCTCAATTACCAAAGGACCTTTAACACCCTCAAGAATATCCACACCACAAATATCACAACCTAATGCCTGAGCTGCCTTGACTGCAATGCGTTTAGTATGAGTATCAAGCAAAACAGCTTCTCCAGTGCCGCCAGCATGGATATTTGACCTCTTCTCATCTGGCGCAGCTCTTCTTTCCATTGCTGCAACAACCTTATCACCAATAACAAATGCTCTCACATCAGTACCACCTGTCTCTATATATTCTTGGATGATAAAAGGCTGCTTAAGAGTTGTCAAAGCATCAAGCATAGAATTTGCACTTGCAAAACTATCTGCAACCATAACACCCTTACCATGAGAGCCCTCTGGAAATTTCATGATGATAGGATAATTAATATTCTCCAAAAGCTTCTTAGCTGCTTCAGTTGTAGGAGTCAGATAAGTCTGAGGCATAGGAATACCAGCATTCTGAAGCTTCAGATGAGTAAGAATCTTATTATGGCCAAGAGTAAAAGCATTTGCATTTATAGGTAAATAACATTTACCTTTATACGCACTGGTAATAGCTCTCAACACCTGTGCATATTTATACGAACCTTTTGCATAGATACAATCATAATCACTAAGAGGCTCATTCTGATAAAGAATATCCATATTTTCTTTCCCAAGCTTAATCTCTAATTGCCTGACATCTATAGCATCAACACTATCAAAATGCTTATTCATCGCCTCTAAAGTCCACTGCGAACTTACACTTCCCAAACTGATTATTGCTGCTTTCATCTTATTATAAAAAAGCTTGTAGCTTGTCACCTGTAGATTGTGGCATACATGTTTTTGTTGTGTGTAAGGCTTTTAAGTTCTCTGAACTTTCAAGCCTTACTTGTATCATAAACCATAAGAGCCACAAGCTACAAGCCACAAACCACGAGCTTATCCCACCTCATTATCTGAATTGCATGTATCAACTAAAAATTCACCGTTTTTTAATACATCCTGTCCAATCAATAATTTATATTTCATCTTTGCACGATCTGCAATTGTGAAACTAGTCTTGATCTTCTTTCCTGCAATTATAACTACACCCTCAACAATAGGCCTCAATGTTGCGCCATGAGCACTCTTGACCATCTTTGTCTTTAATACAGGCCCTAACTTAAGAGATGCTGCAAGCTTAACATCTATAGAACTTCTTGTTGCACCTGTATCTATCCTGCCAATAACAGTCTTCCTTGAAGACTTATCACCTAAAAGATCTACTTTTTCATATAAACCGATTATAACCCGATTATTGAATTTTTCATAAGATGGCATATAATCTGATATTTTATTTTGGTTTATAAAGGTTGCGATTACTAAAAACATTATTTGCAAGAATATAGAGCTTCTCAAAATACATATCCCATGTATTATTGCTTAAATCTGGTCTTGGATAAAGCTTTGACCTCAATGCCTTATCAATTGCTTCAGTAAATGCAGCCACATTCGGATCTGCAAGATAAACATTTGGATGATTTAAAACAGGCTCTTCTGCTTCAGTTGTCCAAACTACTTTCTTGCCTAAAGCTAAAGCTTCATATGTTGGTATACCTGAAGTTGTCCAACTTGGAAAAGCAAAGATATCACAACCAGCCAAATAATCAAAATACTCGCTGTCTTTAACAAAGCCCAACATGATTACCCTATCTTTGTATTGACTGTATTTAGGATTATCAATTATCTTGTCCAAACGTTCCTGATCAGAACCTCTGCCGCCAATCATCAGAACAATATCCTTATATTTATTTTTACGTTCAGAACAAAGATTAAAAAATGCTTTGATCAAAATATCTATACGTTTTCTTGGATCTAAACGCCCTATATTAAGAATAATCTTCTTACCCTTTAGATTATGCCTTTTTTTTATATCAATCTTAGGATTGTATCTAAACAGTCTTTGATCTACACAACCACGTATGATTACTGATCTCTTATTGTAAAGCTTTTTTACTTCCCACTGTATTTGTTTTGTTAAAACAACAATAGCTTTTGCTTTATTTACACCAAAATATTCTAACAAAGCAACAATGTTAAAAAAAATATTCTTGAATAAAGAAAGCTTGATATTCTTTGGAACAAACTGCATATGGCCAATAACAGATTTTCTGATCTTATCAAAAACACTTTTGTGAACCAATGAATACTTCAAAAAATCATTTTCTAACCAAAATAAACTTCCATGAACATAACTTATATATCTGTATCTTGTTAAGTATGTTGATAAATAAATATACATACAATCTAAACTGCTCTGCCCAATGATTAAATCAGGGTCTAATTTTGAAATAATTTTTCTTAATCTAAAAATTCGTTTTATATAATCCATCTCATCTAAATCTATAAACTTAATTTTCTTATGAATCTCATGATGATAATCATCTAAAGCATATTTATCAAGAACAAAAGCAACAATAGTAACATCAATCCCCTTATTCTTAAAGAATAATGATGCCTCTAAAAGCACTCTTTCTGCTCCTCCAACACCTGTAATGCCATTTGTGAAAAAAATAACTTTTCGCATTTAAAAAAGAATTGATTTTTAGTTTATAAAGTTTAGTTTTACCAGATTCACAAATTTTAAAAATAGCTATAAGATATTTAAACTAAAATGACTAAAACAGCATTAATCACAGGAATAACAGGCCAAGACGGAGCATATCTTGCAAAATTTTTGCTGGAAAAAGGATACAAAGTCTTTGGTACTTACAGAAGAAATTCTACTCCTAATTTCTGGAGACTGCAATACACTGATGTGTTCAATAAGATTACCTTGATCCCTGCTGATATGGCGGATATGGCATCTTTGCTGGAAGCTATAACTGTATCAGACCCTGATGAGATATATAATCTTGCTGCGCAAAGCTATGTTGGAGCTAGTTTTGATCAACCACTGCTAACATCAGAGATTGATGGCAGCGGAACAGTCAGGATTCTTGAAATTATAAGGCATTTAAAAAAAGATATAAAATTATACCAAGCATCAACAAGTGAATTGTATGGAACAGTACAAGAAACACCACAAACAGAAAGAACACCATTCATGCCAAACTCACCTTATGCAGTCGCAAAGCTGTCAGGGTTCCATAACCTAAGGATATATAGGGAAGCATATGGCATTTTTGCATCTAACGGAATATTATTCAATCATGAATCACCATTACGCGGGTTAGAATTTGTAACTAGAAAAATAACTAATTCTGTTGCAAGAATTAAATTAGGATTACAAAAAGAACTTGTTTTAGGAAATATGGCTGCAAAACGTGACTGGGGATTTGCTCCTGAATTCGTCGAAGCTATGTGGATGATGCTACAACAAGACACACCAAGTGATTATGTTTGTGCGACTGGAGAAACACATTCTGTAAAAGAATTTGTTGATGCAGCTTTTGCTCATGTAAATCTTAATCCTGATGATTTTGTAAAAACAAATGAAATGTTTATGAGACCTAAAGATGTTAATCTTCTCTTAGGCGACCCAACTAAACTTAAAGAGGAAATAGGATGGAAACCTAAAGTAACATTCAAAGAGCTTGTGAAGATAATGGTTGATGCTGACATAGACAGATGGACAAAATATCAGAAAGGTGAGATGTTTCCATGGGACGCACCAAACTATCCTGATGATATGGATGTTGTTAAAAGGCATATAAGGAAAAAATAGATTGAGATAAAAATAAAATGTACAAGCAAATCCCTCTTGCAAAGCCAAACCTTAAAGGAAATGAACTAAGATATGTTACAGAATGCATAAACACAGGATGGATTAGTTCTGCTGGAAAGTTTGTTGAAGAATTTGAAAGTAAATTTGCTGATTTTTGCGGTGTTAAACATGGAATTTCCTGCTGCAACGGAACTGTTGCTATTCACTTAGCGCTTCTTGCAGTAGGAATTAAAGAAGGAGATGAGGTAATAATACCAAATTATACATTTGCAGCCACAGCTAACGCTATCCTTTATTGTGGTGCAAAACCTATTCTTATTGATGCTGAAAAAGATACATGGTGCATAAATCCCAAACTGATAAAGGACAAAATTACAAAAAATACAAAAGCAATCATTCCAGTACATATATATGGCCACCCTTGTAATATGGATCCAATCATGGAAATTGCAAAAGAAAATAACTTATTTGTAATAGAAGACTGTGCAGAAGCACATGGTGCAGAATATAAAAGCAAGGATGGAACATGGAGACAAGTTGGATCTATTGGAAACATAGGATGCTTTTCTTTTTATGGGAATAAAATAATCAGCACTGGAGAAGGTGGCATGTGTACAACAAACAATGAAAAACTTGCAGATAAGATGAGATTACTGAAAGATCATGGCATGAAAAAAGGGAAAAGATACTGGCATGATATAATTGGATATAATTACAGGCTGACAAACATACAGGCAGCAGTCGGATTAGCACAGCTTGAAAAAATAGATGAATTTATTGAAAAGAGAATAAAAATTGCTAAAAAATATAATGAATTGCTCAAAGATGTTAAAGGAATCATATTACCACCAGAAAAAGAATGGGCAAAGAATGTATTTTGGTTATATTGTATATTAATTAATGATTTTCCTATTTCAAGAGATGAATTAATAATTAAACTTAAAGAAAATGGAATTGATTCAAGAAAATTTTTCTATCCATTGAACATAATGCAGCCATACAAAGATGATTCATCTTATCCTATTAGTAAGATTATCTCTGAAAAAGGGATTTGTTTGCCGACATATTGTGAATTAAGTGAAGATGGGATTGAAAAGATAGTTGAATGTATAAAAAAAGTTAGTAATTAAAATAAGATATATTAATTTGAGAATAATAATGAGGATTAAAAAATGAAACTTAATTTAGGTTGTGGGCAAAAAATAAAAAAAGGATGGATTAATTTAGATTTTATAAAAGGACATGGGATTGATATTATACATAACTTAAATAAATTTCCATACCCATTTAAAGAAAATACATTTGATTATGTTTATGTAAACATGGTTTTAGAAGAGTTAGATTTTTATGAAGAAACAATAATGGAATTACATAGAATTTCAAAAAAAAATGCTGTATAGAAAATAATAGTACCATATTATAATTGTAGGACAGCATTTAATCCATATCATAATTTCTTTTTCCATTTAGACACATTTAGTGTTTTTTCAGATAAAAATAGAATACATGCATCTCGAAAAAAACCAATATTATATCAGATAACAAAACGAGAACTTATACCTAATAATTTTATTGCTAAATTAATACCAAAAAGATTCCGTAATATGATTGGTATGATGATTGGAGAGATGTATAAACGAATCATATTTGAAATGAAAGTAATTAAATAGTTATAAAATTATTTCTGCTTAAGAAAAAATTTAAGAGGATATGTTAACAACTTTATAATTGTAATTAATTTTCCACTTATAAAAGGCGGCAAAGTGTCTAATATAAAATAAGGCAAAAAGATAAACTCATTGTGTTTAAAAGCAAATTTAATTGAGTTAGGGATTGTCATCAATTCAATTTTCAATTTATATTTTTTAAATATCTTATCAGGAATATTTGATAAATTTAAATTACCTGATTTATAATCACCCATATATGCAAAACCCATTGTCTTTTTTGGCAGTGTAAAACCTCTCTGTAAAGCTATTTCATACAAATCACCACCTGGATAAGGAACATATTTAGCAAGCCTATATTTTGTTGCTTTTATTCTCTTAGCAAGCTTATATGTTAATTTGAGATCATGAATAGTTTCATCAGGAAAACCACTTATAAAACCAGACATACAATTTATACCTACCTTATTTGTAAGCTTAAAAGCTTTTATGATCATCTCTGGTGTTGTTCCCTTCCTAAGTAGTTTTAATATTTTAGGTGAACCAGACTCAACACCATAATAAATATATCTGCAACCAGAATTTTTCATGGCTTTTAAAACTTCATAATCAGCACAATTCACCCTATAATCACATGTCCACGTAAAATCTTTGTTATATATCATTTTACAAAATTTAACCATTTCATCTTTTCTACCACCATAAGGTAAATCATCTAAAAAGTCAAAATGTGAAATCCCATATTTTCTGTTTAAGAAAATCATCTCTTTAACTACTTCTTCTGGTGTTCTTCCTCTCCATTTTCTTCCAAACATATCATTCACATAACAAAAAGAACAATTATAAGGACAACCTCTGCTTTCTATCAGTAAAATTGATTTTCTTCTGGTAATCAAATTTACAGAAATATATTTTTTAGGATTAATCAGATGCCATGCATAAGCAGGTAACTGCTTCATATCAAATATTGGATTCCTTATGCCAGTAAATAAAGTCTTGTCATCTCTGATCAAATAAAGTCCTTTAACACCTTCAAGAGGCCTATTGTTTTGTATTGCCTTAGCAAGCTCTAATAAAGTAAATTCACCTTCATTAACAATGACTGCATCCAAACCAAACTCCAATAAAGAATTACATGGAAATAATGTAGCATGCACCCCACCCCATACCAAGAATGCTTTTGAATGTTTTTTAATTATTCTTGTAATATGCACTGCCTCTTTTATCATTGGCATTGTGTATGTTGAGATTCCTATAATGTCAGCTCCAGCAATATCTTTAATTATCCTTGATTGAGGTATATTTTCTGTCTGATAATCTACAATCTTGACATTAAAATCATTTTTTTCCAAAACTGAAGCTATTGACATGATACCAAAAGGAGGAACTTTTGTAAATGGATGAATTAAGACAATATTTAACTTTTTATTATGCTTTTCTTTAACCATTTTATGTATATTTATTAGATTAATTGTATAAAAACATATAGATATTTGCCTGCATTTATATTTTTTAGGTATGAATGATTCAAAAAGTGAAGATTAGCTTTGCATAAACAATTTAAATAAAAATTAGAACTATTAAATAATGGAAGAGAAAAATTACACACAATCAGTAATGAACGGATTAATAATAATCATATCATTAACTGGTTTGACAGTCATATTCTCATATATATTCAGAATGTTTATTGCTAGAAACCTAACAGTTGCAGATTATGGGCTTTTCTTTTCAGTATTTTCTTTGGTTGCATTTTTCAGCATATTTCGTGATTTTGGATTTAATGAAGCATTAGTAAGATTCATACCTATGTTCAAGATAAAAAATGACAAAAGCAATTTAAAATATACAATCCTCCTTGTCATAACAGTAACATTATTAATATCTTTGTTGATAGTTATATCATTAATAATTTTCTCACCTTTAATTGCTGAAAAATATCTATACACACCTGATGCAGTACCAATAATAATCCTAATTGCAATTTCCTTTTTTATCGCAGGAGGTGAGTGGTTCTTTAAGAATACATTCCAAGGATATCAGATGATGGGTATATTCTCTTCTATAAATCTATTTAGAGCAATACTCCTGCTTATTTTTTCATTTATCTTTATCAGATGGGGTAAAGGAGTGTTTGGTGTTGCTTATGCCTATATACTAACGCCAACAATCATAATTATCATATATATATTTATTTTTATCAAAAAAGCTGAACCTGATTTTTTTAAGATAAGATCTAATTTCAATATAAAAACTGCATATAATAACCCATTATCAAAGAAATTAAGAGACTTTGCAATCCCCACAATGTTAGGAACAGGAGCAATGGTAATAATCACTTACACTGATTCAATCATGCTTACCTTTTTCTCAGGTGTTTTTTTTGTAGGACTTTACAATGTTGCACTCCCATCTGCTAACTTCATCGGACAAATTGTACTGCCATTACGAACAATAATCTACCCCCTTAGTTCAGAATTATGGACAAAAAAAGAGATTTTCAAATTATCTGAAGGCATAAAAATAGTATACAAATACCTTTTCATGTTTTTATTACCCATTATCTTTATTTTCATTGCATTCTCTGAAGAAATAATCACAATATTATTTGGAGTTAAATATATTGATGCTTCAAGTCCATTAAAAATATTAAGCATTGGTATGTTCCTATTATCATTCTCACAAATAAATTATGCGACTATTGCAGGGATTGGAAAACCAAAGCTAAATACATACGCAACAATTATTAGTGCAATAGTAAATTTAATATTAAATTTTATTCTCATACCAATATATGGAATAATAGGTGCTGCAACAGCCACATCTACAAGCTACTTGATCATGGCAATAATATCAAATATATATATCAGAAGATTTATACCAATGAAATTACCGATAACTAAATGGCTCAAAAATATGGTTGCTGGATTGATATTTTTTGGGCTAATGAAAACACTTAAAATATTAATAATAACAAATATCTATTTAGAATTAATACTTGCTATAAGTATAAGTGGGATTATTTATATCATAATGATCTTCCTATTAAGATTGATAAGCATAGATGAGATTAAGCTTTTAGTAAAAACATATAAGAGGTAAAAAAATAAATGAAAGAAGAATACAGGTTCATAAAAGAATTAGTAAGAAAAGAAATATTTGATGGGAAGAATATTATTGATCTTCTGAGATATGAAGATACATCACTTTGGTTCTTGATTGAAATGTGGACGAATAATCCGTCTAAACATTATTATTCAATTAAAGAACTTTTTAATATTGCTAATAATAATATTGACGATAAAAAAATAAACAAAGAACTGAATAAAAAAAAAGGATATGCTTTTGGGAGCATGCTCAAAATATCTTTTATCATGAAATTAATAATGAGAAAAATATTTTCTCCTAAAAATAAGATTGAAGAAAGCGATATTATAATAACAACACACCCATCTTTTTACCAGAACAATTATAATGTCAGAAATGGGTTACTAATTGAAAAATTAAAATCTAATTATAAAACATCAACAATATTATATGAAGATACTGGAACATTTGGAAAGAAAATTAAAAAAATAATAAAAATATATGAAGATACAAACACTATCGAAAGATTTTTAGATTTCTGTACATTTATTAAAATAATGAAAAAAAGCAGAAAATATCTGAAAATATGGAAGAAAATCATAAGGTCTGACAGATTCAAAAGCCAATTTATAATCAATAATATAAATTACTATGAGATTATGTTTCCTTTATTCAATGATGTGATTTCAAAAATGATAATTGAATCAATATATTATATAGAAATCACAAAAAATATGATAAATAAAATAAAACCTAAAGCAGTAATAACAACAGGTGGATCCACAACACAAGTAAGATCAATCAATTATACAAGTAAATCAATGAACATATTGAATTTTGAAATACAAGAAGGTTTGATATTAGATACTTTATATTATTGTATAACTGATGATGATATAAGAAAAGGATATAAAATACCAGATCTAACTTTTGTATATGGTAATTCTACAAAAAAATTCTTGATAAAAGAAAAAGGATTCAAAGAAAATGATATAAAAGTAGTGGGAAGTCCAAATAGTGATAAAGTTGAAATACTTAGGAAGAAAATTGACAAAAAAAATGAAATTGAAAAACTAAATTTAAATCCAGAATTAAAAACAATTAGTTTCTATACACAACCTGCATCAACTAAAAATATGATTTATCATTTTAAAAGAATAATAAAAGCTGTAAAAGATATTGGTAATATAAATCTGATAATAAAACAACACCCAAGAGATTGTTTAGAAAAAGAATACTTCAAAATAATAAAAGAAAAAGAAATGAAAAATATTAAAATAATAAAAGATAAAAATATGTATGAAATAATGTTGATATCTGATGTAGCATTAGTTTTTCCAACTTCAACTGTTTGTTTAGAAGCAATTTTATGTAAAATTAAAATGATTATCTTAAATTTTGAGTTAGAACATCCAACATATAAAAATTATTTAGAAATAGGAAACAAAACAGTTTACAATGAAAATGAAATCAAAGAAGCAATAATTGATGTTTTATCTTTATCTACTAAAAAATCAAAAGGAGATATAATCAATGAAAAATGTGATAAAGAAAGGAAAAGATTTATTGATAATGAATTATATAAAGTAGATGGAAATGTTAATAGTAGGATTAAAGAGTATATTAAAGGATTTATTGAATAAAATATTTAAATAGTTATAAGTTACTTAAATTAAAGTATGATATAAGAAATAGAGGTTAAATAAAATGATAGATATTAATTTTTATATGAAAGTATTTGAATTGAAAAAAAAACTTATGAATGGTAATAAATTTGATAAAAAAGATTTAATAGCACAATTTGAAAAAATCCGTTCTAAAGAACCAGTAATATATAATATTGAAACTACTAATGCTTGTAATATGAGATGTGAAATGTGTCCAAGAACTACAATGATGACTAGAAAAATTGAAACATTAGACATTGAAACATTCAAAAGAATTGCTGAAGAAATAAGACCATGGAATAGTGAAGAGTGGGAACAATGGCAGAATTTTGTTGAAAAAGAATATAATATTAAAAGAAATGATATGAGTGAAAATCATTTTTTTCTTCATATGATACCAAGAGTAATAGTATTACATGGATATGGAGATCCACTGTTAGATACAAAAATAATTGAAAGAATAAAAATTTTAACAGATAAAGGGATCCCATCATATTTTAGCTGTAATCCAGCAAATATTGATGTTGAAAAAAATTTAGAAATGTTTAAAAATGGATTAGGATATATTAAATATTCAATTGAAAGTGTTGATGATTTTCTCCATAAAAAAATAAGAGGTGAAGCATCTAATTTTAGCGAAAGTTATAAAAAAATAATTCAGCTTATAGAAAAAAAGAAAGAATATGGTTATAAAACAACTATTGTTATTACAATGCTTGACTTAAAAATGGATAACCATGATAAAGAGTTTGAAAAATTAAAAAAAGCATTTGAAAAATATGATGTTTATATTTATTTTAAAAGTCAAGATCAACAATGGTATCAAGATAAACATGAAGGAACTAATTCAATACATTGGATTGAGTTTTGTCAATTCCCTTGGTCATCTATGACTATAAAATCTAATGGAGAAGCAGCAATGTGTGTAGAAGATTTTAATAATGAAATTATTTTAGGTGATGCAAACAAAGAATCATTAATTGATGTATGGAATAATACAAAATATCAAGAATTAAGAATTAATCACTTTAATTGCAAAAAAGGAATAAAATGTACAGAACAATGCGATATGAAACTAATTGGTGATATGAATATAACAAATAGGGATGAAAATGAAAATAAATAAAGAAACTGATTTCTTAGTTCTCAAAGGAAAAGTAATTGTTATTGCTGGTGGAACTGGTCTTATTGGAAATAAAATATGTCATAGTTTCTCCAAGTTAGGAGCAATAGTTATTATTGCATCAAGAAATGTTGAAAAAGGAAAAGCTTTAGAAAAAGAATTAAACATCAACGGTAAATCTAAATATTTTCAATTAGATATTAATTCTGAAGAAAGTATTATAAAATTAATAGATACAATTCAAAAACAATTTACTAAGATAGATTCATTTATTAATTGCAGCTGGCCAAAAACAAATGATTGGGTAGACAAAAATATTGAAGATATTTCATATGAATGTGTTAAAGAAAACTTGGTAAATCATCTAGGTGGATATTTCCTTTGCTGCCAAAAATTTGCAAAATTTATGAAAGAACAAGGTTTTGGAAACATAATAAATTTTAGTTCAATTTATGGTATTGTCGGACCTAATTTTTCAATATATGAAAATACAAAAATCGCAACTTGTCCACCAGCTTATCCTTTAATAAAAGGTGGAATAATTACAATGACTAAATATTTTGCAACTTACTTTGCAAAATATAATGTGAGAGTTAATTGTATCAGCCCTGGCGGTATTTCTAATGTTGATAATCCACATGATCCTCAATTTGTTAAAAATTATAGTGATAAAACACCAATGAAAAGAATGGGTCAACCAGAAGAAGTTTGTGGTGCAGTGATATTTTTAGCATCGGACACATCATCATATATAACTGGGCATAATTTAGTGATTGATGGAGGGTGGACTGCATGGTAAACAAGAAAATATTGGCAATTATCCCTGCAAGAGGAGGATCTAAAAGAATACCAAAAAAGAACATTTTGCCAATTGCTGGGAAACCACTTATTGCTTATAGTATAGAAGCTGCATTAAAAACAAAAAAAATAGATAAAATTGTTGTATCCACGGATGATAAGGAAATAGCAAAAATTGCAGAAAAATATGGAGCAGAAGTGATTATAAGACCATTAGAAATTTCTAAAGATAATTCTCCAACTGAAGAAGCAATGATACATGCTATAAAAGAACTTGAAAAAAAAGATTATAAACCTGATTATATTGTTCTTCTACAACCAACATCACCTTTAAGAGGACATAAAATAATAGATCAGGCTATTGAAAAAGCTTTAACTAGTAATGCAGATACTGTTTTATCAGTATGTGAGATGCAACATTATTATTTAAGTGGATTAATAAAAAATGATGTGTATAATCCTGAATATACAATTAGACCTATGAGTCAAGATATGCCAGTAAAATTTAGAGAAAATGGATCTATTTATGTGACTAAAACAGATGTTTTACTAGAAAAAAAAAATAGATTAGGAGATAAACTAGTTGCTGTTGTTATGAATCCATTAAATTCTATTGATATTGATACAATAAAAGATTTTGAATTAGCTGAAAAAATATTGCCTTGTCTAAAAGATAAAGAAGATGAAAAAATAATAAACAAAAAGATATTATCTAAAATAAAAATGATATTATTTGATGTTGATGGAATATTTACAGATGGATCAGTATATCTTGACAAAGATGGACATGAATCATTAAAATTTTCTAGAATTGATGGAAAAGGTATTGAATTACTAAGAAATAAAGGAATGACCTTAGGAGTTGTAAGCTCTGAAGATACTGATATTGTTAGAAAAAGAATGGAAAAACTCAAGATAAAAGAAATACATATTGGAATCAAAGATAAATTAAAAACATATAACCACCTAAAAGAAAAGTATAATATGAAGGATGAAGAAATATGTTATTGTGGAGATGATATACAAGATCTAATAGTCATGGAAAAAGTTGGTTATCCATGCTGTCCAAAAAATGCACACAAATCAATCATTGCTGTCAGCAAATATATATCAAATAAATGCGGTGGCCAAGGATTTATAAGAGAAATTGCTGAACAATTTATACAAAACTAAACCCTTTCTGCAACAAATGTTGCAAATGTCTCTCCAAATGGAACACTCATTAATGAACCATATTTATCAACTGTCCTTGAATATGCTTCTTTTAATATATCCCATCTTTTTTCAGAAGGAACCTTCCTTAATTCATAAGCATGATTAAAATAACGCATATTACCACCAGTAACAATAAATCTTTCCCAGTCATCTGATTTTTTAGGCATTATAGTTAAAAGATATTTTCCCTCTTTGGAAACATAGCTAATACATTCCTGACCCGATTCAGGAGAATCATATCTAAACATAGGTTCTAATCTTTTAAATCTAAAGTCATGTATATTAAGTATATCCCTAAGCAAGCCATCATTAAATAAGAAATGATAATCATCAACATTACCATCAGGATTAATTAATATAGCATCAGAAAATCCTCTTTCTTGAAAAACATTATTAAGATCACATAAAAATCTTTTATGAAACTCCTGCTGCAACATGTGTATATTGTTAATAGGCATGCCAACATACTGCCTACCTTCAGCTTCAACACAATCATCTCCAAAATCATATTGTAATCCACTCTCATTAAAAACTAAAACACCACCTGGTCTCAATGCCTTAAAAAATCCCTTTAAAGAATCAGCTACATACTCTGCAGATGTTATCCCACTCTCTTCATTATTAGCAAGCCAATGAAAAGATGAAAAACAATAAATCTTGTCAACTGAACCAGCTTCTATTTGTCCAGAATCAACTAAATCTGAAATCTCTTGTGCAGGAACATTGAAAAAACTTGTTTTTTTAGTATGTACAGCCATCCTAACTCTTGTTTCTCTGAGTAGCTGTAAATATGTCTCACTTAATTCCATCCCACCTATTCCAAGTTGCTTCCTAATCTGTTCAAAATCAGTATGTTCTGAATCAGTAGAATCAAACAATGTTTCATGACCAAATTTATGCATTGCAACTCTAATTGCTTCTGCAGGCTCTACGCAAATCAATTCAATATCACCAGGACAAGAATCATATATTGCAACAGTAGAAATACCTGTACCAGAACCAGCATCCATTACAATATCACCATCAACTACAGGCTCAATCAATAAAGCTAATATTGCTGAAGCTCTATAAGCATTATGACCAATACCAAACCTTTGATCATAACTTTCTAATGCCCACTTTAGTCCAAATTTGTCCCATGTTTTAGTCATATTAAATCACAATAGATATTATAAAATAGAAATTTATAGTAAAATGATTGTATTAAAAAATACAAAAAAATAATAAATATTTTTAATTACCTCTCAAAGATTTCCTCTTTTCCAACTCAGAACCTAACAAGATTCGTTCTTTTTTTACCCCTAATGAAGCCTGAATTGCCCTTATACCCTTCACTAACTTAATAATACCTATTGGCTCTACAGATGCCAATTGATCACTACCCCACATAGTCCGTTCTAAAGTAATGTGCCTCTCAACCCAATTAACTCCTAAAGGAATTGTTGCAAAAGTAGTGACTAAACCAAATTCATGACCACTATAACCAATAGAATGATTAGGATATTTTTCTTTTAAATGTTGTATGTATAATAAATTCAGCTCTTCTGTCTTAGAAGGATAAGATGAATTTGTATGGAATATAACATCAGGATTGCCAATACGTATTGCTGCCTCAATCTCTTCTTCTGTACTCATACCTGTTGAAATCAATAATATCTCAAATTTAGACCGAGCATAATTAAGAAGCTCATGGTTTGTAATCAATGCAGAAGGAATCTTACTTATGTTTGTATACTGCGCCATAAAATCACAAGATGGCTTATCCCAAACTGAAGCAAAGAATCTGATTCCTTTATTCTTACAATGCAATGCAATCTCATCAAATTCTTTCTGACCAAACTCTATCTTCAACTTATAATCCATATAAGTTATATCACCCCAAGGAGTACCCGTTTTAATTACATTCTTTTGATGTTCAGGAACACATAAATGAGGAGTCCTTTTCTGAAATTTAACAAAATCACAACCAGCTATGGATGCTGTATCTATCAATTTTTTAGCTAATTCCAAAGAACCATTATGATTAATACCAATCTCAGAAATAATAAAAACATCATTTTTATTCATTAAAAAAGATCTATCAAACTTATTAAATTCCATATTTTGATTTAATTGATTTAGTTGAGTCATATAAGGAACAGCAGAAATATAGATATAAAAATGTTATGAAAGAATGTACTCATTAATAATTTGAAAAAGCAGGTGAAAAAGAATATCCATAATCAACTAAGCTGACTTGCATGAAAATAGCAATTGTTTCAATAAATATATAAATAAAATGGGATTAAATAGAAATTAGTTTATATGTATAATTAATAATATAAAAAATAGAAAAGCATTAAGAATGGGGGGAAAAATTAAAAAAAAAATATTATTGATCCATCTGCCACAAATATATGCAGGGAAAAGAAGATATCCTGCATGGCTGCCACTTGGATTGGCATACACAGCTACTTACTTAATCAAAGAAGGATATGATGTTGAGGTACTTGATATTGATGCATATATGTACACAAAGGATAAAGTTGTTTCAATCCTTATGGAAAAACATTTTGATTATGCAGGAATCTCAGCCATGTCACCAGAATTCAAATATGTAAAATGGATATCTGAACAGATTAAATTAAAAGAAAATAAACCAAACATAATTCTTGGCGGAGCATTGGCAATGTACAGCAGTGAGATTGTATTGAAAAATACAGGAGTAGATATATGTGTATTGGGAGAAGGTGAAACTATATTTTCTAAAATCATTGATACCATCGAAAATAAAGGTTTTGAAGAATTGAAAAATATTAAAGGAATAAGTTTCATGATAGATAATACATTTATTCAAACACCAAGTATGGAATATATAAAAGATATAAACATAATTGAATTTCCAGCATGGGACTTATTCCCAGTTGAATTATATTCAAAAACTCCTTTCTTCTTTGATCCATCTTATCCAAACAGCATGAATATGATCTCAGCAAGAGGATGCCCTTGGAACTGCAATTTCTGTTCAAAAACATTCAAAAGCGTTAGAATGAGATCAGTAGACAACATTATTGAAGAGATTAGAGTACTGAAAGAAAAATATAATATAAGGCAGATATATTTTGCAGAAGAACTTTTGATGGTCAATGAAAAACGTATGTTGGAAGTATGTGAAAAAATCAAGCCATTAAATATCAAATGGATATGTATGGGAAGGGCAAATGTTGTCACACCACTAATGCTGAAAAAAATGAAAGAAGCAGGCTGTGTATGGGTAGGTTACGGCATTGAATCTGGATCTCAAAAAATTTTAGATAATATGAATAAGCAGGTAACAGTAGAAAAAAATGCATATGCCATCAAAGAAACATTAAAAGCAGGGCTTAGACCGCATATACAAATGATGTTTGGATACCCTGGTGAAGATATGAAAACAATTGAAGAAACAAGAAAATTCTGTACAGATTTACATATTGAACCAATGGGGGGATTTTCTGTCGCTACACCACTTCCTGGAACACAACTTTATGATTGGGCTAAAGAAAAAGGCCTTATAAAAGATGAATATGAATACTTAATGGGATTAGATGGATTTAATGGATTATACCTTAATTGCACTGATTTTTCTGATAAAGAACTTCTTGAAAACCAAGAAAAACTAACTATAAAAATAAATAAAGCTTTTCGCAGGTACAGACGATTAAATCCACACTTATTTATCAAAGATTATTGGCTTAAATTTCAAATATTATATTATGCCGGTAAAAGATATGGTGTTAAAGAAACAATTAAAAAAGTCCTGAATGTGATCAAAAATAATCCTAAAGCATTAACTAGAGCTGAGTATGAATAAATTAAAATCAATTAGATTTGATAGGTAATATGAACAACAATAAATCAGGTTTTTGGAAAGGGAAAAAAGTTTTGGTCACAGGTGCCGGCGGTTTTATAGGTTATAATCTCTGCTTAAAATTAAAAGAGATGAATGCAGAAGTGACAGCTTTCAGCAGAACTGTAAGAGATGAATTAAAAGAAAATGGTATTGAACAACATAAAGGAGAGATCACAGACCAAGAATTAATCCAAAAATTAGTTGATAAAGTAGACATAATATTCCATCTGGCAGCAAACCCATCGATATGGAAATCTATGAATGATCCCATGATGGACTGCAAAACAAATATAATAGGAACATTGACTGTTTTGAACGCTGCAAAAAATGACCAAAAAAAAGTCATATTCCCATCAACCATTGCATTATATAGAAATGCAGACACTGAACAAGAATGTGATGAAGATACTAAGATCTGCCCTGATAACTTTTACAGCCTTAGTAAATATACATGTGAGCAATACTGCCTTCTATTTTATAAACTATTTAGAATACCAATATCTATTGCTAGATTAAGTTATGTATATGGACCAAATCTAAAAAGAGGAGTAATCTATGATATTGTAAAACAGATTGTTCAGGAAAAAAAGAAAAAAATTGAATTATTCATGTTGCCTGAAAATAAATTAAACTTTATCCATATTGATGATGCAATAGATGCTCTTTTAATAATTGCATCTAACCAAAATGCTGTAGGAGAGATATTTAATATAGGTTCAGATAAAGATAACAATATAAATGAAATAATACAGTTTGTAGGAAAACAATGTGGATGTAAAATTGAAGTAGCATTACATGAACATGCAGATAAAACCAAGATCAATTTTAATGTTAACTATGAAAAAGCAAAAAAAGTTCTTGATTGGAAACCAATATATAATCTAAAGCAAGGTCTTTTGAAAATTATTGACAATATTAAAGTATCTTAGTGAAGAATATTCTTAATAGTCAAATAAATTCGACCACCACCAGTCAAAGTATGTAGAGCCATAAATGCTACGCATTTAACGCCGATGGCATGCTCGCTTCGCTCGGGTCGAATTTACGACCCTTTTTTCAAATTTTAATTTGAAAGATTCAAAATTTA
>JBDRKY010000073.1:0-2666 GCA_043813525.1 Candidatus Woesearchaeota archaeon | reverse complement strand
ATTAATAAAAAAAGGAGGAGATAAAATGGTTATGAAAAAAAAGGCACAGGCTGCCATGGAATTCTTAATGACTTATGGATGGGCAATCCTGGTTGTTTTGGTTGTTATTGGTGCATTAGCATATTTTGGTGTTTTAAACCCACAGAATCTTTTGCCAGAGAAATGCACATTTCCATCTGGATTGTATTGTCAGGATTATAAAATAAATGGATTAGTTGATACAATAAGTTTTAAGATAGAAAATGGTAGAGGAGAGGGTATGATAATCACTAATATAGATGTTGCTGGACAGATACTTACTGATTGTGATATTGACTTAATAACTGAGTGTGATGCTACTACTGTTGATGATGTTGCTGATTGTATATACAATTCTATAAATGGATGGCATCTTGCAAATGGTGATAGTGGCAGTGTCATAATAACATGCACTACAGCAATACCAATCTTTAATGGAAAAACAAAAGGAGATATAACCTTTACTTATTGTGATGACACTGCAGCTGATCAGGGTGATTGCGATGACTTCTCCCACACAATGAATGGTGAGTTAATGGCAAGGGTCGAGGAGTAATTCTCTTATTTTTTTAATTTAATTTTTTTTATTTCTTGATTTATTAATTCAACTATATTTTTATTTAATATATTTTAGTTGGAATTATAAAAATATATTAGTCTTGAGTTTAGTTAAAATTACTTTTGAGTAGGCACAAAGCTTTTATATATTTAAACAGGATTTTTAGGTAATGATATTAATAATGAGAAAATCACAGGCATCAATGGAATACCTACTTGTAGCAGGGCTGATAATGCTTGTAATTCTGCCCTCAATATATATTTTTTATAGTTATTCACACCGGTCAAATCAAGAAATAGCCCAAGGCCAGATTAACCGGTTTGGAACACAAATAATTGATGCTGCGGAGGAAATTTATTATCTTGGGGGCCCATCAAAAACAACCCTTGACTTAACAATGCCTAAAGATGTTAGGAATATGGAAATATGGTGCAACCAGGAGCTTATATTCTTTTTAGCAGATGGTTCAGAACTTGGATTCAAGTCAAGGGTAAACATAACTACTAATATAACTGCTGATGATGCTAGCGGCAGGTGCTGCTATAATTTCACAAAAGAAGATTATTCTCCGGGGCTAAAGAATGTGATAGTTGAGGCAAATGGAGACAATGTATTAATTAGAATTGAATAGGTTATTAATATGAAAAAAGCACAATCATCAATTGAAGTTACATTATTGATAGGATTTATGTTTTTGACATTCAATATATTCCTTCTTGTTATTGCACAGAGAATGGTTGATGTGCAGAATCAAAAAGACCAGGCACTTATAGAGGACATGAGCTCTGTTATTGAGGGGGAGATTGATCTTGCAACAGGAGTTGAGGATGGCTATTCAAGAACATTTGAGATTCCAAAAACACTTAAAGGCATTAATTATTCAGTAATACTTATAAACTCAACTTATATGAAAACAAACTATAGCGAGTTAGTGCTTAAATATGTTAATTTCACAAAAACTTATGAAACAGTAAAAAAACTGCCAAAAAACGTTGATGGAACCATTTGCAAAGGAAAAAATAATATTATAAAAGAAAATGGAATTGTCCTGCTTAATAATATATGCTCCTAAAAAGAGGTAATTTAAATGAAAAAAGCACAAACATGGTCTTTAGATGTGATGATAGCAATATTTATATTTATTGTTGTGATTATAGGATTTTTCTATATTATTGATATGTCGTCAAAGCCAAATAAAGCAGAAAAGCTTAAAGATGAAGGTGAAACTGTTACTGAGATTATGACATCATCAGGAACAGGTGAAAACCAAACTGCTGTTCTGGAAAAAAAGGTTGATGAAGGAAAAATAGATGAGCTGGTTGAAAAAAGTCAAACCCCAGAAGGCTATGAAAACCTTAAGAAAGAGCTTGGCATAGACGGAGAGTTCTACATCCATTTTGAGGATGATGAGGGAAATATAATCTATATAAATGAAAGTGCGGGAACTGTTGGAATAGGCAGCGATAAAGTAGAAACAATAATAGAAGAAGAATAATCAAAGCCAACTGGATTTTCCCTAATCCAGTACAAGCCAATTTCTCTCTTGTAACTCTTAAATTAACAAAATAATTTAAATACTAGATGATAAACAACATATTAAGAATGCACAAAAAGGCATATTTTTTCACATTAGACGCTTTTATTGCAACAAGCATTATAGTTATTGGCATTTCTTTAATCTTGTTTGCCAGAACAAACAAGCCTTATGAGATGCAGACTGCATTTCTTTCCCAGGATGTTATAGACACTGCATCATCAATAAAAATTTATGAACTAAGTGATAATGAATATGTAAATAATTTAACAGCAGATGGGAACATAACAAATACACAAAATACTGTTTTAGAGCAAGTAGGGGAATTTTGTTATAGAGGTATGAACAGCACAGCAGGCAATTTCACAGAAAAGGTCTTCTTAAGAATAATTCCTCCAGAATATAACTTCCAGTTATTAATTAAGGATGGAAGTGATATATTATTTAATTATACAAAGGGAAAAGGTATGGAAACCTCAAGAGTCCTGATATCATCAAAAAATATAATCTTTGGGCAGATAAATTCAACTATGTGGGGACCTTATACATCAGAGG
>JBDRKY010000072.1:0-6751 GCA_043813525.1 Candidatus Woesearchaeota archaeon | reverse complement strand
ATCAAATGAGTAACGTTTTACATACCGCTTCACCATACAACATTACTGTTGCAGATGGGTATATGCTACATGGCTCTCTGGTTTTACCATGACAGGACTTTCACCTGCAAGTTTGTATCAGCTTGGCTGGGCACACCTCACTTTGTTCCGCACCACGCTGCGCTTTCCTTCCGATTTTATACTCCTTTCAGTCGTTAAAAATCTCCAGTCAGGTCATATAACAGAGACCCAACGTTAAGTTCAATAAAATTTGAGTTCCTTTTCTTTTTAGAAAAAAGAAACAAAAAGGGGGTTCCTAGTCCTTCGGACATTTACTCTGCTTCGCAGAAATTTATTAATTGGAAAGGGCAATTTTAACTTTAGATATTTACTCTTGTAATAGATCTTGATACTGTTTTATAACACTAGAATCCTGTGTTTTATTAAATTGTTTTATAGCACTTCTGAATCTTTTATCATAATCATCTCTGCCACTAAATTCACCAGTTTCATCTGCCAAATTTTCACACCATAATCCTGTATAGATTGGAATACCAAGTGGTTGAGTTGAATGAATTGTTTTTAATACGCTTTGTATTTTAGGAGGTTTATATCCTGCTTTTTTCATTGTCTGAGCTAAAGAAGATTTGTTTGCGACATAAGTTGGATTAAGATATATCACTAAATTAGTATTGTGATGAGCACAAAGTTCGTGTAAATATTCTATAGTTTTTACTGCTTCTGTGACTCCTTCTTCTTCAGACATATAAGGTCCTGGTTTTAACATAACATATGAAGTTAGTCTTACTCCTAAATCACCAAGAATTTCAACCTTCCTTTCAAAATGACTTCTATTCATTCTTTTATTTAACACTTTGTTCCTTAAGACATCATCTTGAGTTTCAAAACCAACAGTAACATCAACCATGTTAGCATTTGTTTTGTTTAATATATCTTCTAGTACTGGAGCCCTTATATATTCTGGTCTTGTTTCTAATGAAAGAACCTGTAATTGAGACATCTCTTTTGCTCGTTCTAATAAGTATTCCATAGCTCCTTCAAAAAACCTATTTCTGTCAAGGATTGAACCTTCGTTACCTGCTGAAAGTTGTTGGAATTGTTGAATTTCATCAGCATATTGATCAAATACCCAATGAATTTGTTTTATAACCTCTTCTTCAGATACAGATTCATTAGAAGATTTTGAACTTAAATCACAAAAAGAGCAAGAAAATTGGCATTTCTCAGTATAAAAAGAAACAACTAAGTCTTTTAAGCCTAAAAAAGTTCTTTTTCCATGATAAATTGGAGCAATATCTTTTAACATTTTAATACCCTATAAACGATTTTTGCTTCTTTAAGATCCTGTAATTCATTAGAGGAATCATAAACTGAAATCATTTTTTCAAAATCTCCTTCAACAAGAGATTTTGCGAATAATGCAATCTCTTTAGAATAAGGAATACCTGTTTGTCTATGAATCTCATCTTTTAATTCTGGGTGATCAAATAAGAAATAATTAGTAGTAAGAATTGATATGCCTGGAATATAATCTGGAGAACTTTCTAGGATTGTTTTTACAGTTTCAGAATCATCCCTTAAGAAAGCATCTTCTAAGAAGATTTTTGACTCTGCTTCATTTATCCTCTTTCCTCTTTTTTTGCAGATATTGCCTGCTAACAAACTGTCTGAAGAATAAACTGCAAGTTGATAATATTTTTCATCATCTTCTGCAGGTAGGTCTGAAGAACTATAGGGCATATTTAATGAATCCATTTCAAAAATTTTAACTAATAATGACGCAGACTTAAAATCTGATTCATCTACTGCTTCTTTAAATCTTTTTTCAACTAAATCTTTAGATATCTTAGGGCTGGATTCACCTATTCTTTTTAATCTCAGTAAAAGAGAATATTTTCTAGACATAAAAGCTACTTGGTATCCTACTTGCAATGCTTCTTCAGAAAAACTAATTGGTATTTGTGATAATTGTCTTAGATAATCTGCTGCTTCAAGTCTTGCTTGAGAAATTAAGCTTTCATAACCCCTTAAAACATTCCCTTCAGCTAAATTAGGTGTTATGCCTGTTAAGTTTACTATTGCTTCTAAACCGCTAACATTTCCTTTTTTTGCTAATTCATTATATCCTTGATTAATTAAATTTGGGTCTAATTCTATTTTTCCTGAAATTTTCTTGAAAATCCAATGAAAATCATCTGTTTTAAGTTGGAGTAAAGAATCATATAATCTTTTTTCAAGATAAGGCAAAGGTAAATCTAGATTAACAGCGTGATGTTTATCTATTTGTTCAGAAAAATATACATCATTCTTTCTAAAACTGTCTAAAGCTTCATTTTGCAATACTTTTTCAGGAAATTCACTTAATAAGTCAATTCTTGTTTCAATTATTCTCTGTAATAATTTCTTATAAATTCCCATTTTAATAACCAAATAATTCTAATGCGGTTTCTCGCATGGTTTTTCCATCGCTTTGATTTTGAAAGATACTATTTACAAACTCATATATTTTATTTGTTCTTCTTAATCCTTCTTCTAGTGTTGCTTTTTCACCAGCAACTAATAGATCATCCAGAACAATTGCACCAGAAGATATAACAAAATCAGGAATAACAATAATGCCTTTTGAATATAACATCTTATCAGCAACATCACTTACAGGATGATTGGCAGAACCTCCAACAATATCAAAATTTACCTGATTTGAATTTGTTTCGTTTAACACATTTCCAACAGAACAAGGAACAAATAAATCATATCTTCCTTTCGTAAAATCTTCTACTATATAGATTCCCTCATTTTGTGCTTCTAAATTTCTTTGAGTATTTACATCAAAGCCACTAACCTCACAGCCAAATTTCTTGAGACTTTTGGCAATTGCCATACCTGAATTTCCAAAACCTAAAACATAAGCTGATAATCCTTCAAAATTCTCAGTTCCATATTTATGCATAAGTGAAGCTCGTAAACCATTAACTACTCCTTCTGTTAATAGAGGTATAAATGAGCCAAAACCACCTTGTTCTTCAGGTAAATCTAAAACATAATCTGTATTTTTGTGAACTGCACACATATCATCAAGCGATGAACCCACATCAGTCGCGATATAGCATTTTCCATTATAGCTTTCTACCCAATCACCAATTCTTTCAAAACATTGTCTTCTTCTTGAATTATCAATAGAATGTACAACAGCTTTAAATCCTCCATACTGAAGATTAACAACCCTATACTTCAATTCCATGTTTCTTGCTAAGTTCACAGCATCGTTCAATGCTTCTTCTGAAGTTGGATAATTCATTACTCTGCATCCCCCAATCGAAATTGATTGATTTGCAGAGGTTGTAGCAAAAAAAGCTTTTAATGAAAGCTCGGCATCTTCAAATTCTTGAACTTGAACATTATTGTAACTCATTTTTCTACTTTTGCTATTCCATAAACAAAATTTAATGTTCCTTTTTGTACTACCTGCTCCTTAAACTCTCTAAAACAGGATTCATAATTAGGGTTTGTTGGGTCAGAATATAACATAACATTAAAAATAGCCCGTAATGATTGTTCAGGATTATCCCCATTAAAGGTTACTGGAGCATTGACAATACAATGTTGATGTTCAATCCCATATCTCTTAAATGCGTCTAAGAAAGACTCAAATCTTGTCTTTTTTGGTTTATCTTTATAGATTGCCTCCCAAAACATATTGGCATACTTCACCCAGTCGCTTTCATTAGAAGGTAAAGTTACTATTGCTAATCCTCCTTTCTTTACAGGCAATAATAATCTTTTTACATCTTCTTCAGTGCTTAAATTATATCCACATAAAGAATTATTAGCTAATAAAAGCTCATACTCTCTATCATATTTAAAATCGGCAAAATCCGCTTTGATAGGTCGTCCCTTATTAACTGGACTAACATTTCTGCCATATATCTCTAAAGATTCAGTAGCTGGATCCATATAGTCAAATATGATATTTATTCCATGACCTTCCAATAATTCAACTAAGGTGTTTGGCATTCTGCCAGTTCCACACCCTACATCAAGACAAGAAATCTGCCCTTTAAGCTTTTGAGAGATAAATTCAGCTATCTTTCTACCTATTATTTTGTATTCATCAGCAATGATATCTTCAAATGAAACATATCCTTGATATTTTGCCCTGTAATGTTCACTACTGATATCCTGCTTCATTTTTTATCATACATTTCTCGAATTTCTCTTGCAGTGAAATCTTTAAGTTGTTCTCTTGAGATCCTTTTAACTTCATCTCGCATTCTTGCATAATCTGCATCGCTAAACTGATCTTCAAATAGAAGATGATAATTGTTTTTACCAGAATGTTTTCCAAAGAAAAGCAATTCTTCTACTGCTTCTTGATCATACTTATAATCAAAGGCATCTCTTTTTCCTCTTAAAGCCCTTGCATGAATACCAGAAACATTAGGATACTTTCTGTTAAGATTAACTGATGGGGGCTGTACGCCACGACACATGTTCGTAACCATCTGTACAGTATTGTCTATTTCATCATAATTTATTCCATCAATTAATATATCATACTTATCTCTTAATGTATAAAGCACTTTTTCTGTAGCTACATTACCTGCTCTTTCACCTATTCCTAAGAAAGTGCCATCAAAACCCTTTGCTCCTTCTTGTAAAGCTGCAATAACACTTTCAACAGATTGCCCATTATCATTATGGTAATGAACAACAACCTTCTCTCCAATAATATCTGACAAAAATTTAACATGGGCTTTTGAAGTATCAGGAGTCATTAATCCAGAAGTATCACAAGGTTGATAAAATCTTATCTTAGGATCAATCTCAGTCAATAATTCCTTCAAATATCCTGGGTCTCCTCTTGTACCATCGCCACCACAAAAATCAACAATCATCCCTTTTGATAATGCATAATCAACACAATCTGATATGTCTGCTAAATTCTGCTCTCTTGTTTTGTTTCTTGCTTTCATCAAACCATCTGATACGTGAACAAAAAGATAAGCAACTCTTGAGTTTACATCAACCGCCTGATCTACATATTTTCTGTGAACCATAGTGGCAGAGCCCAATTTATCCCTTAATCTTGTGTCATTCAATAATCTTATAAGCATACGTTCATGTTCATCTATTGATGGCATCAAATCGATTTCAAAAATACCCATCTTTTCCAGTTGATAACATAAACCAATTTTTTCATCATCCCTAAAACTAAGCATTGGTTGTTGTTCTCCATCCCTCATAGTACTATCAAAAACTATATGTTTCTTTGTTTTCATTATAGATCACCTGCAATAAAATTTTGTAAATATCTGATTTTATCTTCAGACTGCATAGGGGACATTAAATATTTGTGCCACATTTCATATTCATGACTCATTATTCTTGCCTCCCAAGTGCAAGCAACACCCGTTTTTTCTAATGGTTCCCTTGATAATTCAGGATAATTTGCCTCTACAGTGTATGTTTGTGTGAATAAAACATTTCCTCTACCCCATAAATTCACACTTAAAAAACCTTGAGATAGTATTGCAAAGCCTATCCCCTGTTCCGTGTGAATATGTCCATTATCAATTTCACTGATTAAAAAATCCTCTAAGCCATCTACTAAATTCTTGGGCATTGGCTCAGTTTTTCTTACCATATGATATAGTTTTAAAGCCATAGAATCATGATAAAGAATACCAACTGGTTTTGATTCTCTCTGAATAAACCGATATGATTTTCCATACTGATCTCTAAGATCATCAATGGAACCAATATCATCAAGGTTTTCTTTTGCTATACTTACTTCTAAGTTAACCTGCTTCGCCATAGAAGTAGTAACTTGATAGTAGTATATAAATGTTTGCTCTTTATTTTGTAAAGTTTCCGACAAGATTCCATCTAATTTTCCTTATGTTAATCAGTTTAAAACCTGCCTTTTTAAGGGATTCTACCAATTCTGATTTATAGAACCCATAATGAGGAATCCATATTTCATCATCCTCTAATTTAGCAAAAGTTTGTTGGGCAAGTTTTCTGTATTTTATCTGTGGAAATTCAGGATCTCCTTCTTGATATATTGCTCCTTTTATATGTTTCAGATTAAATTGTTCAATATCTGTTATCTTAATTGAAAACAATCCTCCTTTTTTCAGAACCCTATAAATCTCCTTAAAAACATCTTCTATCTGATCCTTAAAATTATGATTAAGATATTGATAAGAATAGACAAATTCAAACTTCTCATTATCAAATGGAAATTTTTCCATGAAAATTGGATGTTTAATAACTTTTGCAGAGGGGCTTTCTTTTTTAATTAATTCTTTGGATTTCTTTATGAATTTATCTTCACTCTCTATTCCAATGGTATGATAACCTTGTTTTGAAAAATAGATTATATTTCTGCCATCACCCGAACATACTTCTAACACATCTTTAGTATTAAATTTTTGTATGAGCTTTAATTCTTCATCCTCAATCTTAATTCTGTAATCATGAGGTGTTTCATTTTCTTTTAATACACTTGATTTTGGCATATTATACTATAAATATAGTTGATATATAAATCTTGTTGATTTATCGGCACAGTATCAATAAATCGTGATTGTCTATGATTCCCCTCTATTTTTTTTAATTTTTTTAGTGATTTATTTTTAAAAACTATAATATAATCATATTTTTACTCTTTTTTTGCTAAAATTTAATATTTTCTTTGATTTTTGTATAGCTATCGCTAGTTTAAACCAACAAAAACAAATGTTATAGT